>JBBSPW010000105.1:0-11578 GCA_038258365.1 Burkholderiales bacterium
AGCTGGCGCCCGGCGTCACCCGCGAAGAATTGCAAACGAAGACCGGCGTCAAGCTGATCTGAACGACTGCAGCGCCCGCGCCGCTTCGGTCACGAGTTCCGGGCCGCGGTAGATCAGCCCGGTGTAGATCTGCACCAGGTCGGCGCCGGACTCGCGTTTGGCCAGCGCTTCGGCGCCGCTCATCAGCCCGCCGACGCCGATGATCGGGAAGTCGGGGCCGAGCGTGTGGCGCAACGCCCGGATCACGCGGTTGCTGGCCTCGGCCACGGGCCTGCCCGACAGGCCGCCGCTCTCTGTGGCGTGGGGCAATCCTTGCACCGCTTCACGTGCCAGTGTGGTGTTGGTGGCGACGACGCCGTCGATGCCGTGCCGCGGCAGCGCGGCGGCAATGGCCTCGACCTGGTCGGCACCCAGGTCGGGTGCAATCTTCAGGAACAGCGGGACCTGCCGGGTGTGGGTCTGGCGCAGCCGGGCGCGGCGTTCACGCAGTGCGTCGAGCAGGCTGTCGAGCGCGGCATCGGCTTGCAGCGCACGCAGGTTGGCGGTGTTCGGGCTGGAGATGTTGACGGTGATGTAGTCGGCATGGGGATACACCCCGTCGAGCCCGAGCAGGTAGTCGTCGACCGCCCGTTCGATCGGCGTGGCCGCGTTCTTGCCGATGTTCAGGCCGACGATGCCGCCGGCCCGACGAAAGCTCTGCGCCCGCCGCACGTTGGCCACGAAGGCGTCGAGCCCCTGGTTGTTGAAGCCCAGCCGGTTGATCAGTGCTTCGGCTTGCGGCAGCCTGAAGATGCGCGGCTTCGGGTTGCCGGGTTGGGCCAGCGGGGTCACGGTGCCAACCTCGATGAAGCCGAAGCCCATCGCACCGAGCCCGTCGATGCAGCGCCCGTTCTTGTCGAGCCCGGCTGCCAGACCGACGCGGTTCGGAAATTTCAGTCCCGCCAACGTCACCGGGTCGGCCACCCGCCGCTCTTGCCACAACGCCATCGCCGGGGTGTTCTGCAGCTTGGCGATGCTGGCAAGCGTCAGGTCGTGGGCTTGTTCAGGATCGAGCCCGAACAGGAACGGGCGGCTCAAGGCGTACGGCAGCAACGGCATGGCGCACATTCTGGCAGCGCCTGTCGATGCCACCCAGCCGGATAATCCGGGTCCATGAACGCAGATCAACTGAAGGCCCTGGTCGCCCAGGCTGCGCTGCAGCAGGTGGTGCCCGGTGATTGGCTCGGGGTCGGTACCGGCTCCACGGTCGACCACTTCATCGATGCGCTGGCCGGCAGCGGTGTGCGGATTCGGGGGGCTGTGTCCAGTTCCACCCGCAGCAGCGACCGCTTGCGTTCGCATGGCATTGCGGTGGTGGAAACCGATGCGGTCGAACGGCTGCCGGTCTACATCGACGGTGCCGACGAGATCGACCCCCAAGGCCACATGATCAAGGGCGGCGGTGCGGCACTGACGCAAGAGAAGATCGTCGCCGACTTGGCCGACCGCATCGTTTGCATCGCCGATGCCAGCAAGCGCGTCGAGCGCCTGGGCCGCTTTCCGCTGCCCGTCGAGGTGATCGAGATCGCAGTGCCGCGCTTGCTGCGGCGCTTCGCGGCGCTGGGCGGGCGCGCGCAACTGCGGGCCGGCGTGCTCACCGACAACGGTCACCCGCTGCTGGATGTGCACGGTCTGCAGATCGACGACCCGCTGGCGCTGGAGACAGAAATCAACCAGTGGCCGGGCGTTGTCACCGTGGGTCTGTTCGCGCGGCTCCGGGCCGGCATTTGCCTGCTGGGAAGTGACGGGTGTGTGCAGACGCTGGTGTTCTAATGCCGGCACAGAGAAGAAACCCGAGGACCCACATTGGCCAAACCCAACTATTCGTTCGAAAAGCGCCAGCGCGAGCTGGCCAAACGGAAGAAGAAGGAAGAGAAGGAAAAGGAAAAGGCGGCGCGCAAGGCGGCCGGCTTGCCACCGGTCGATGACAACGACGAGCCGGACGATGAGGCCCCTGCCAATCCCGAGCAGGCGACTCCGGTTTAGGTTCCATGGCGGGTTGATTCCATGAAGGGCGGTTTCTAGGCTTGCTGCGCGAGCCGTGCGGCTCGCACGGTCCACCGCGCCGGGTCGATTGCATCGGCCAAATCCTGCGGCAGCGGCCAGGGCGCACCGCAGGCCTGTGCGGCGATCAGCTCCCCCAGCAACGGCGCCCAGGTCAGGCCGCGCGACCCCAACGCTGTCAGCGCGAACAGACCTCGAGCACGCGGCAGCATGCGGCACTGATCCCGCTTGCCAACGACAGCGCCCGTGATGGCATCCAGCGGCAGCGGACCTGCGATCGGCAGTCGGTCGGCTGCGGAAAGCCGCCAACCGGTGCGCTCGTGGAACACCGCGTCGGGCGGCGGTCGCAAGCCACACAGGGCTAGCAGCCGCTGCAGGTTGTGGTGGTGGTCCGATGCGCGAATGTCGGGTTCACGATCGACTGCGTGTTCACCGGTGGCCGGGTCGTTCGTCGCTCCACAAGCCAGCCCGCCGTCTGGCAACGGCAGCGCATAGCCGGCACCGGCCAGCGCCATTCGCAGCGGCGTCGGGCCACTCGGCGACCCGCTCCAGCAGGTGAGCTGGCCGCGCGAGCGCAGCAGCGGCCACGCCATCGGCGCGAGCGATGTGCCAGCAGCACCCGGCGCCAGCACGACGATCGCAGCGCGAGCCAGGATCGCACCGCTGCCATCGTGGACCTGCCAGCCATGATCTCCGGCGTCGCCCGTGTCACCTGATCGTGCGCTGACCCTCGCCACCGCGGTGCTGGCGACAAATCGCACGCCTGGCTGTGCCAGTGCGTGTCGCACCCACGCGCCAGGGTCGATCCAGCCCCCTCCCGGGTAGAACCACGCCGGATGCGCCAGTGGCACCCCCGCGAGCGCGCTGGCAGCGTCGCGGTCCAGCGCTTGCAGGTGCGAAGGCGGTAGGCCGCTGCGGACCAGCAACGCTTGCATCGATGCCAGGTCACCGGGTGGTGGCACGACCCGCAACAGCCCGTTGGCGTTGCCGGGCACGCCGTCACCGTCGATCGCCTGCGCATAGACCGCGTCAGCCCGCAAGGCTGCCGCCCGGTACAGCCGTGAGTAGCGGCCGTCTCCCGCGTGCACGACCCCGTGGAACAAGCCGGCCGGGTTGCCCGAGGCTTCGGATGCGGCGCGGGGGTGGCGGTCCAGCACGGTGACTTCGAAACCCGAACGTGCCAGCGCCAGCGCCACTGCAGCGCCGCCGATGCCGGCACCGACGACCACGGCGCTGCGACCCGTCACAGCAGCGTCCGGCAGGCGGCGAGCCTGGAATCGGGGCGCATGGTCGGCGGTGACGACGCTGTCAACGGCTTGCTCATCGCGTCCGATGCCGCCACCGCGATCACCTGCTCCATCACGGTCGCCGCCGACTCCGTTGCCCGCCCGGATCACGAAGCTGCTGCTGCGCAGGGCCGCCCACATCGGCTCCATGTGCCCTGGATCGAGAACATGGCGGATGTCGCCGGCGTCGCGGCTGTCGACATCGATCGCCAGCGTGGCGCCCGTGGCGGCCTTGCGGCCCATTCGCTCTGCACATTCGGGCTCGGCGACGATGGCCGAGGCCCGCACGAACAGCGCATCGGCCTGCACCCGCAGCGCCGGCAGCCGGCTTCGCAAGTCACCGACCGCCAACAGCAATTGCACGCGGCCCCGCTCGAAGGCCAGCGTGTGCAAGTCGGGCGTCGCCGGCGGCCAGGCCTGCCGCAGGCAGCGGGCCGGATCGTCAGCCGCAGCCTGCACGGGCGGCAGTTCTTCCGCCGCAGGCATCCTCGCGCAAACCGCCACCACCGACAGCCAGCCGCAACGCCCGGGATCGGCGCGCCAGCTGCGCCAGATTTCGACGAAGGCATGGCCGCAGCCGAAATCGCTGTCCAACACCACGAAGCGCTCACGGCCGCGCCAGCGCTGCGGCAGTCCGCTGGCTCGAAGCAACCCGGCCGCGGTCTGTGAGGTCTGGGAGGTCTGTGCGGTCTGTGCGGTCTGTGCGTTTTGCGCACTTCGCGCAGGCCGCGCTCCGCCGCTCAAGCCGGTTGCTCCAGCCACCGCAACAAGGCTGGCTGCACCGATGCCAGTCCGCGGTAGGCCAGCACCGCAGGGCTCATGCTGGCAATCGCCGCATGCAGACGGGCACGGCGTCCGGCCGCGGCGCCGAGCACCTCGGCCAGCGGTTGCACCTCGACCCGAATGGTAAAGATCGCCTGGCGCAGTTCCGGCAGCGGCAGGAAGGTCTGGCGTTCGGTGCGCCACCACGCTCTGTCGACACCGCTCTGCTGCCAGCGCGGCGTCGCAACCCGCTCGGGGTGGGCGTGCAGGCGCGGGCTGTCGGTGACGTTCCAGACGAAGCGCTCCCAGCGGTCGGGGCCGGACACCAACTGCAACAGGGCACTCCGGGCACGCAACAGCAGGGCGTTGTCGGCCACCGCTGCGTGCAGCGCCTCGAAGCCCAGCCCGACCTTGCACTCGGGCGCCCAGTGGCTGGGCAGTGCCACCGCCATCCACGGCACGGTGCCTGCGTCGACATCGACAACGGCAAAGTCTTCGGCGAAGGTCAGCGACAGCAAACCCGCCAGCCGCGATTGCGGCGGCAGGCCGTGCAGGCAACGCGCGACCTCATCGCCGAGCCCGAACGCGCCATCGGCGCTTTGCTCGATGCGCCCGTCTGCCCGCACGGACGCGCCCAGCCTCAGGGCCTCGACCTGCGATTCGGCCTGCCGCCAATGGCCGGGCTGCTCGGCTGCCGCATGCGCCGACAGCCGCGCCAGTGCAGCGCCGGGGTCGAAGCTGGGCTGCGCGCACAGCGCTTGCGGATGAAAGGCCGATAGCACCGCCAGCTTCTCGCGCTGGTGGGCGCTGCCGGAGGCCAGCGGTGTCAGGAGCTGCGCAGAGTCGGCCAGCTTGCGAAGCCCCGGTTGCATGCGAAACGGCGCCTGCACGGCAGTGTCGAAGTCGAAACCCATTCGCGGATGCTACGGGTCGGCCCTCTGGCAGTGGTGCTGTCGCTTGGGCAGAGTCCGTCTCGGAGCCGCCCGGAACCGTCCAGAACAGCCAGTGGCCGTCACTGGCAGCTGACTCACCCCAACCGAGATCGAGGAAATCCCCATGCCGATGCACCCCCAACCCCGCAATCGCAACCTGATCCGCGGCTGTGTCGCTGCGGTGCTCGGCGTCTTGGCCAGCGCGTCGTTCGCGGCCTGGCCCGAGCGGCCGATCACATTGATCGTGCCCTGGGGCGCCGGCGGCGGCACCGACGCCACCGCCCGCATCATCGGCTCGCTGCTGGAAAAGGACCTGGGGCAGCCGGTCAATGTCGTCAACCGCACCGGCGGCAGCGGCGTCGTCGGTCATCAGGCGATTGCCGCGGCCGCACCGGACGGCTACACGATCGGGCTGATCACGGTCGAGATCAGCATGATGCATTGGCAGGGTCTGACCGAGTTGTCGGGCACCTCGTACACCCCGATCGGGCTGGTCAATTCCGATCCTTCGGCCTTGCAGGTGCGAGCCGATTCACCCTACAAGACCGCTGCCGAACTGGTGGCGGCCATCAAGGCCAGCCCCGGCAAGTTCAAGGCATCGGGCACAGGGCAGGGCGGCATCTGGCACTTGGCCATCGCCGGCATGCTGAAGAGCCTGAATGTGGACCCGGCCGCGGCACCCTGGGTGCCATCGGCGGGCGCCGCGCCGGGGCTGCAGGACCTGGTGGCCGGGGGCGTCGAGGTGGTGCCCTGCTCACTGCCCGAGGCACGCTCGCTGATCGACGCCGGCAAGCTGCGCAGCCTGGCCTTGATGAGCGACAAGCCGTCGGCGCTGTACCCCAACGTGCCGACGCTGAAGGTCGCCACCGGCAGCGACTGGAAGATCGGTGCCTGGCGCGGCATCGCAGCACCCAAGGGTCTGCCGGCCGACGTGCGCGACAAGCTGGTTGCGGCCATCAAGAAGATCGCCGCCAGCAAGGACTACACCGACTTCATGGCCAGCCGGGGCTTCGGTGTGGTCTATGAAGGCCCGGACGAATTCGCCAGGTTCATGGCCAAGGCCGATGCCGATCTGGGCGCCACCATGAAAGCGGTGGGCATCGTCAAGTAGTGCGGGCGCAAAGGAAAGCACAGCAGCACCCAACAGCGACGCGGGTTCCGGTTTGAAGTTCAACGACGCGCTGTGGGGCGCAACGCTGCTGCTGTTCGCTGCCGCATTGGGCTGGCATGTGCGCAGCTTTCCGAACATCCCCGGCCAGAGTGTCGGACCCTATGCACTGCCCGGAGCGCTGGCGGTCGGGCTGGGCGTTTGCGGCGCTTTGCTGGTGTTTCGCGGTCTGCGGCAGTTGAGAACCCCAGACGGTGGCGGCTGGGTGACCTTGCCAGCCTGGTTCGCAGCGCGGCCGCAGGTGATCGGCTTCGCCGTGCTGGTCTGCGTCAATGCGCTCTACTTGCTGGCGGCCGACCGGCTCGGCTTCATCGTTGTCGGCACGGCTTACCTGAGCGCATTGATGGCGGTGCTGCAGGTGCCGCTGCGGCGCGCGCTGCTGAGTGGTGCGCTGATGACGCTGTTGATCCACACGGTCTTCTACAAGCTGCTGAAAGTGCCGCTGCCCTGGGGGCTGCTGCAGCCGGTGGCATGGTGACCTTCGACGCAGATTGGCCGGCATGAGCGACGCCTGGATGCAGGCTGCGCAGATGGTGCTGCAGCCGTACACGCTCCTCGTGATGCTCGGGGCCTCGCTGTTCGGCTTGTTTGTCGGCGCAGTGCCGGGGCTGACAGCGACGATGGCGATCGCGTTGCTGGTACCCGTGACCTTCTTCATGCAGCCGATCCCGGCGATCGCGGCGATGGTGACCGCCGCAGCGATGGCGATCTTCTCCGGCGACATCCCAGGCTGCCTGCTGCGCATGCCCGGTACCCCGGCATCGGCGGCCTACACCGACGAGGCCTATGCGATGACCCGCAAGGGCAAGGCCGAAGTTGCGCTCGGCGCCGGGCTCGTGTTCTCGTGCATCGGCGGCTTGTTCGGCACCGCGGTGTTGATCGTGGCGGCGCCGACGCTGGCCGAATTCGCGCTGCAGTTCAGCTCCTTCGAGTACTTCTGGCTGGTGCTGATGGGGCTGACCTGTGCGGTCTTCATCTCCAGCGACCGGCCACTGAAGGGACTGGTGACCTTGTTCTTCGGCTTGTTGATTTCCTGCGTGGGGCTGAACAACCCGGCGGCCTTTCCGCGGTTCACTTTCGGCAACACCGAGTTGCTGGGCGGCATCAGCCTGGTGCCGGTGATGATCGGCATGTTCGCGGTGTCCGAGATCATCCGTTTTGTGGTCGACACCAAACCAGCGGTGCTGCAGGTCAAGGCCGACGTCGGCAATGTGTTCAAGGGCACGTTGCAACTGTTGCGCCGCTATCCGCTGCAATGCCTGCGCGGCAGCGCACTCGGCACCACGGTGGGTGCGCTGCCCGGCGCCGGCGCCGACATCGCAGCCTGGATGTCGTATGCCATCAGCAAGCGTTTCTCGAAAGAGCCGCAGAAGTTCGGCACCGGTCATGTCGAAGGCATCGTCGAAGCCAGCTCGGCGAACAACAGCGCGCTGGCCGGAGCGTGGATTCCGGCGCTGGTGTTCGGCATTCCGGGCGACTCGATCACCGCGATCGTGATCGGCGTGCTCTACATGAAGAACATGAACCCGGGGCCGATGCTCTTCACCACCAACCCGCAAAACATCTATGCGGTGTTTCTGCTGTTCATCATTGCCAATCTGATCATGCTGCCGCTCGGGTTTCTGTGCATCAAGGTCGCCAAGCGCATCCTGACCGTGCCGCGCAACCTGCTGATGCCGGTGATCCTGCTGTTCTGCGTGGTGGGCTCGTATGCCATCAACAACACTGCCTTCGACATCGGCGTGATGCTGGTAGCCGGAATCGTCGCATGGCTGTTCGAGGAGAACGGCTTCCCGATCACGCCGCTGATCCTCGGGGTGGTGCTCGGCGGCATGCTCGAGCAGAACCTGGTCACATCGCTGATCAAATCCGACGGTGACCCGCTGGCGTTCTTCGAGCGCCCGATTGCCGCAGCGCTGGGCGCGCTGACGATCTCGATCTGGCTGTGGCCGGTCGCACGGCGCATCTTCAGGGGCAGAGCCGCAGCATCCTGAAGACCCTTGCGTCTGCCGTCGTTCAGACGCGCTTCTTGTACTCGTGGGTGCGGGTGTCGATCTCGATCTTGTCGCCGCTCTCGACGAACATCGGCACCGTGATGTCGAAGCCGGTGCCGACCAGTTTGGCAGGCTTCATCACCTTGCCCGACGTGTCGCCCTTGACCGCGGGTTCGGTTTCGATTTCACGCACCACGGTGGTGGGCAATTCGAGCGAGATCGCCTTGCCGTCGTAGAACACCACTTCGACCGCCATGCCGTCTTCCAAGTAGTGGATCGCGTCGCCCATGTTCTCGGACTCGACCTCGAACTGGTTGTACTCGGCGTCCATGAAGGCATACATCGGATCGGCGAAGTAGGAGTAGGTGCACTCCTTCTTGTCCAGAACGATCTGGTCCATCTTGTCATCTGCTTTGAAGACAACTTCGGCGCCGCCGCCGTTCAGCAGGTTCTTCATCTTCAGGCGCACGGTGGCGGCGTTGCGGCCCCCGCGGCTGTACTCGGTGCGCAGCACCACCATCGGGTCCTTGCCATGCATGATGACGTTGCCGGCGCGAATTTCCTGGGCGATTTTCATGGTGCGATCTGTGGTGTGACCTTCGGGGTTTCGATAAGGGCTTGCGCGGAGGCAAAGCCCGCGATTCTAGCCCGGCGCCAATCCGGCACTGTCGCGCTTTCGAGCGGCGAATTCACGCAGTCGGGAGCCCAGGTCGGCTCGCTGTCGCAGCATGAGGCCGGCGCTTGCGGCCGGCCCGATCCACTCGGCTGAGAGTGACAGGGGCTGCCAGCTGTCGCCTCGACCGGTTGTAGCTGCGGACATCCCGTTCCACGCCCGCCAGATCTCCGCCAGCGACAGCGGCAGGTCGAGCCGGTCGATCAACGCCTCGACCTTGGCCCGGTGTGCGCCATCCCGCTGCGGATAGGCCTGCCAGACGAACGGCACTGCTGCCCAGATCGCCCGAACCAACGAGTCTTCGCCGCGCACCAGATTCAGATCGCAGGACCACAACAGGTGGTCGAAATCGGTCTGGCACAGCCAGGGCAGGCAATGCAGCCGAAGCCGTCCGAAGTCGCGCTGTGTGCTCAGCGCCGCCACCTGTTCCTGCGCACGGCCCGGGGTCAACAGCAACAACGTCGGCTGCTGCGACAACGCTTTCAACAGCTCCGGCAGCGCCGCGTTGTCGTAGCTGAACAGGCTCACGGTGCGCTCGCCCGCCCGCTGTTCGCAGCCCCTTGCCGCGAGCCAAGCCGCCGCATCGAAGTCCGCTTGCCTTTGCTCCAGATTCGGCTCGCGAATCAGGCCGCCGGTGCGGTCGGTGAAGCCGGGAAAGTAGAACCACTTGATCAGCCCGCCGGGCTGCGGCGACGGCAGCCCGTGCGAACGTTCGACATAGGCTTCTGCGCTCAGGTATTCGAGGTTGATCCAGACCGGCGCGGCGCCGGCGCTGGCGCGTTGCTGCATCGACGCCACGGCGGCGGGCGGCAGCTCGCAGCCGAAGGCTTCGACCACGACATCGGCCGCATCGCCGCCATCGGTGGCTCCCCATGGCAGCACCGTCACGCCAGGCGCACCCCGCGGTGCCATGAAGCGCAAGGCCGATGCGTCGTCGATCCAGAGCCGCACCCGGTCGCCGCGCGAGGCCAGGTCGGCTGCCAGGCGCCAACACACGCCCACATCGCCGAGGTTGTCGACCACATGGCAGTGGATGTCCCAGTGCAAGCCCAGCATCGCGCGATTATCGAATCGATGCTTCGATAATCGTGCCGATGAGCGGCCAAGAGCAAAGCAAGACACCGTCCGACGCCAGCGACACGCGGCGTGCCGCCTTGCTGGCCGAGGTGGCAGCGCTACCCGGCATGCCGGGTGTCTACCGCTGGTTCGACGCGCAGGGTCAACTGCTGTACGTGGGCAAGGCGCGAAACCTGAAGAAGCGCGTGGCCAGCTACCTGCACAAGGACCACGACGGCACCCGCATCGGTCACATGGTGAGTCGCATCGCCCGGCTGGAAACCACGGTGGTGCGCAGCGAAGCCGAAGCGCTGCTGCTGGAAAACAACCTCATCAAGACCCTGGACCCGCGCTTCAACATCCTGTTTCGTGACGACAAGAGCTATCCGTACCTGAAGATCACCGGCCCGGCAACGACGGCAGGCGCACGCGGTGCGGCGGGCATCCGGGCGGCGGAGGCGTTGGCAGTGGCGCCACTGGCGCAGCGCTTTCCGCGCATGGCGTACTTTCGTGGGGCGATCGACCGCCGTCATCGTTACTTCGGACCGTATCCCAATGCCTGGGCGGTCAAGCAGACGATCCAGCTGATGCAGAAGGTCTTCCGGTTGCGCACCTGCGAAGACACGGTGTTCAACCACCGCTCGCGGCCCTGTCTGCTATACCAGATCCAGCGCTGCACCGGCCCGTGTGTGGGGCTGATCCCGGCAGACGACTACGCCCGCGATGTGGCCGATGCCGAGCGCTTTCTGCTCGGCGAAACGCAGGCGGTGATCGACGACCTGCAAGCGCAGATGATGGCCTGGTCCGAAGCGCTGGAGTTCGAGAAAGCAGCCGAGTTGCGCGACCGCATCGGCTCATTGTCGCGGGTGCTGCACCAGCAGTCGGTGGACGCCAGCAGCCTGTCGGCAGCCGACAAGGATGTCGACATCCTGGCGGTCAAGGTGTCCGGTGGACGGGCTTGCGTCAACCTGGCGATGGTGCGCGGCAGCCGCCATCTGGGCGACCGAGCCCACTTTCCCACCCATGTCGACGAAGGCACCACCCTGCTGCCACCCGAAGACGATGAACTCGACATCGGCGCGCCGGAGCGGTCGGCGGAAACCGCGGTGCTGGAAGCCTTCATCGCCCAGCACTACATCGGCCAGGCGGTGCCGCCGCAACTGGTCACCAGCCATTCGGTCTCGCCGCTGTTGCTGGAAGCGCTGTCTGCGGCGTCAGGGGTGCGTGTGCGCGCGCAGCACCAGCCGCGCGAGCAGCGCCGCATCTGGCTGGAGATGGCGGCCAAGGGCGCCGAGCTGGCGCTGGCGCGGCTGCTGGCCGAAGAAGGCTCGCAGCAGCAGCGCACGCGCTCGTTGATCGACGCGCTGGATCTGGATGTGGCCGACCCCGGCGCGCTGCGCATCGAATGCTTCGACATCAGCCACACCGCCGGCGAAGCGACCCAGGCATCTTGTGTGGTCTTTGAGAGCCACCAGATGCAGAGCAGCCAGTACCGCCGCTTCAACATCGAAGGCATCACCGGTGGCGACGACTACGCGGCGATGCGCCAGGTGCTCACGCGGCGCTATTCGCGGCTGGCCGAAATGGTGGCGGCCGGCAAGGTCGATGCGGTCGAGGCTGCGGTCGAGGGCCCGTTGATCGGCGATGCGCTCACCGAGTCAGAG
>JBBSPW010000106.1:0-11526 GCA_038258365.1 Burkholderiales bacterium
ATGGTGTCCATTCCTGCTTCCACCGATCCTGACTCAGCCCGCGGCTGTCTGCGGGTGCAGCACATAGCCGAAGCGATCGGGCATCTGCGCGAAGGGCAGTTCCTGCGGCTGCCAGACACCGGATTCCACCGCATCCGCTGCAGCCTCCATGTCCAGCGTGTGGACCAAGCCGAAGCCGATGTCGGTGTCCAGGAACAGCCGCCCCTTCTCGTCGAGCCAGGCGCTTCGCACCTGGGCCAGCTGGCCGTCGTGGCTGTTCACCACCGGCTCCGCTCGTTCCCCATCCGCGTCGGCGGGCAGCAACCGCCAGATGCGCGGAGCGGCTTCCAGCTCCAGATAGACCCGCTGGGGACCATTCTGGAAAAACCAGTTGCCGGCTTCGTCGGCCGCGGTGTTGCGCTCGATGAAGTCGATCAGCTTGCGGTGTTCGATGCGGCTGCCCTTGGCTTCGGGGAAGGGCCCCGCTGCTTGCGTGCGGTCGTCTCGCATGTACCAGTTGCCGCGCGCGTCCAGACCCAGCCAGCCTTGACAGTGCGGCACGTTGGGCCACTTGAGCAGGGCGGCTTTGACGATTTCATCCATCGGGCCGAAGGTACACCGATCGCGCGCCGCTCACAGCCGCGCAGCCAACCACTGCACCACCGCTTGAGGCATTGCCAGCACATCGCCGGGCGGCAGCAGGCCATGCGGAAACCCGACATGGCCACCACTTTCAGGTTGGCACAGGCTCACCTCGGGGCTGACCTGCTGCGCGGTCGGCAGCGACTCGGCCGGCACGAACGGGTCGTTGCGGGCGTTCAGCACCAGGGTCGGAATGCGGATGCGCTGCAGATGCGGCTTGGCCGAGGCCCGGCGCCAGTAGTCGGCGGTGCCGCTGAAGCCATGCAATGGTGCGGTGAAGACATCGTCGAACTCGTACAAGGTGCGCGCTGCCAGCAGGCGCTGCCGGTCGAACAAGCCGGGGTATTGCTGCAACTTGGCCAGCGCGCGCGGCTTCATGCTGCGCAAGAACATGCGGGCGTAGACGGCATGGTTGAAGCCGCGGTCGATCGCAGCGCCCGACGCGCTCAGGTCCAGCGGTGCGCACACCGACGCAGCCGCTGCGACAGTGGCCGCGGCGCTGGCACCGGCTTCCTCGACCCAGCGCAGCAGCGCGTTGCCGCCCAGCGAGATTCCCACCGCCAGCAGCGGCGCCGTGGTGCGGGCGCGGTGTTGCTGCAGGATCCAGCCCACCTCTTCAAAGTCGCCCGAGTGGTAGGCCCGCGGCGCCCGGTTGACGGTGCCCGAACAGCCGCGGAAATGCGGCACGGAAAAGCTCCAGCCCTGCAGTCTGGCGATGCTCGCGAAGGCGGCGGCATAGGCACTGCCGCTGCTGCCTTCCAGGCCGTGGAACATCAGCAAGTGGCGCGCCGCCGGCGCCTGGCGGTCGATGGGCGGGTCGGCGTCGAGGTGATCGACATCGATGAAGTCGCCGTCGGGGGTGTCCCAGCGCTCACGGCGCCAGCGCAGCGCGGGGCCGAGGTGGCATCGTGACAACGTGGCGGCCCAGATCGTCTGCAGGTTGCCACCGGGCAGCCACCACGGTGCCCGGTAAGTGGCGAGCGGGAAGGTCAATCGCGCGTGTCGACCTGCCGAGCGCCGGCCTGCATGCGGCGGCGCCGAACCCAGCCCGACAACACCAACACCCCCGCACTGCCCAGCGCGATGCCGCCCGGCTCGGGCACAGGCGAGGGCGCCTGCCACAGGATCGCCTGCAGGTCGGTGGGGTCGTCCAGCAGGGTCTGATCGATCCAGCTGCGGTAGGCGGCGGGCTGAACAAAGGTCGAGCCCGTGGGCGTGCCGGTCTTGTTCTGAATCTGGGCCGAGGTGATGCCCAGCAACAAGCCCGTGTCCAGCACCTGGCCCATGAACAGGCCGCCGCCGCTGTCGCCGCCTTCGACATAGACCTGTGCGTCGTGGCTCACCAGCCAATTGACCGTGACCAGCGGCCCGCCGGCATCGGGCTCGGCCCTCTCCAGCGACTCGTCGACGGTGCTGAAAGCAAAGCCGCGCTCGGTGTAGAAGTTGGGATTGGCACTGGTGATGGTGATCGGCTGAGCAGAGAAGCTTCCATACGGCACGAACAGCGAGCTGACCGCCACCAGGGGCGCCGCATTGGCCGGATCGGCCACCAGCCGCAGCAGCGTCAGGTCGTTGGCGGGCACGATGCCGGAGCCCGGCGCGTTGTAAGCCGCCGCGATGGCGCGCGTGCCGAAGCCGTTGGTGTAAGTGCCACCGGCCGCATAACCCAGGTGCGATGCCGCCAGCACCCAGTCGCTGGTCAGCTGAACCCCCTGGCCCACCGAGGCGAACGAGGCCGTGGCCTGGCCGCCGACGATCGCATGGGCCGGCGCGGCCAGCATCGCCAGGGCCAGGCTGAAAGCGGCGGTTGCCAGCACGGCGGGTGGGTGGGTTCTGGGCATGATCAGCTCCTGCAGTGGAAAGGGCGTCGGCGCGGGGGCCGTGGGGTTGTGGCGAGAAGCGCGCTGACGGGTTCGGCAGCGCAACGCGACAATGTGCGCGCTGCAGTGTCGGCCGGTCGGGCCCGGACCCGAGCTTCGCGAAGCATACAAGTCCGTCAGGCGACGGTGACAACGAGGGACGTGCCGATGATCAAGACAAACCCGCGCGACTGGTCCGAACGCAGCCGCGATCTGGCCCAGCTGCTGTCGCGCTCGGGGCTCGGCGACCGCACCGCGTTCACCCGCCTGTACGAGAGCACCAGCGGCCACCTCTATGCCGTGGTGTTGCGCATCCAGCGCGATCGCGCCCAGGCAGAGGACCTGCTGCAGGAGGTCTATGTCTCGGTCTGGAAAGCCGCTGCCAGCTTCGACGCCGCACGCAGCCAACCACTGACCTGGCTGACCCACATCGCGCGCAACCGCGCCATCGACAGCTTGCGCCGCGCCAACACCGCGCCCCGCACGCAGAGCCTGTCCGGCAACGACGACGACGACCGTCCCGACCCCCACGAGTTGACGGCCGACGAAGGCCCGGGGCCACTGGATCTGTTGCTGCAAGCTGGCGACAAGCACGAGCTGGCGCAGTGCCTGCAGCATCTGACGCCGGCCCAGCGCCAAAGCGTCTCGCTGGCCTTCTTCGACGGCTTGACCCATGAAGAGGTGGCCGCGCAATTGCGCGAGCCGCTGGGCACGGTCAAAAGCTGGGTGCGGCGAGCGCTGATGACGCTCAGGCAATGCCTGGACCGGGCCGTGGGGCGCGCCGATGGCACAGCCGCGGTGGCCGCTGCTGGCGGAGACCACTGAGATGGACTACGGAAGAACAGCGCTCGCCGACGCGCTCGGCGCCCAGTACGTCACCGGCACCTTGCGCGGCCGCGCCCGCGCACGTTTCGAGTCCCTGCTGCCTTCACATCCGGCATTGCAGGCGGCGGTGCAGTTGTGGCAGCAGCGGCTGATGCCGCTGACCGATGCCGTGCCCGAGGTGGCGCCGCCGCCGCAGCTTTGGCAGGCGATCGAGGCCCGTTTGTGGCCCGCCGCACCGCGGGCTGAGGCAGCTGCTGCGACATCGCCCTGGCAGCGGTTGGCGTTGTGGCGCACCTTCAGCGGACTGGCGCTGGCAGCCGTCGTCGGCCTGGCGGTGCTGGTGGGCCAGCCACCACCGCCGTCTGCACCGCCTGTGGTGGTGGTGCTGCAAGGCACCGGTGCCGACCCGGCCGGCGCCGGAACCATCGTCGCCAGCTTCGCCGGTGATGGCGGCTCGCTGGTGGCGCGGCCGCTGACACCCGTGTCGATTCAGCCCGAACGCACCCTGCAGCTGTGGTGGGCACGCGCCGAAGGCCCCCCGAAATCGCTGGGCCTGATCCGCCCGGACGGAGTCACGGTGCTGGAAGCCGGCGCCTTGCCCGGTGGCCTGCAAGGCAGCGGCATCGACCACATGGCGGTCAGCATCGAACCACCGGGCGGTTCGCCAACAGGACTGCCCACAGGCCCGGTCGTTTTCTCGGGCAAGCTGCAGGTTCAGCGCTGATTTGCCGACCTGGGGACCTGACTCACCTGATGAGCAGGACCGGCGTGCTGCAGCCGGCCAGCACCTTCGTCGCCACCGACCCCATCACCAGATTGCCGATGCTGTTGTGGCCATGCGAGCCCATCACGATCAGGTCGTGGCGGCCGCGGCGGGCGGTGTCGATGATCACATCCGATGCGGCGCCGGTCTTGGCCACATAGGTGGCATCGAGCCCGTGGCGGGTGAAGAAGGTGCGAATCGACTTGAAGACCCTGGCCGCTTCTTCGTCGTAGTAGTCCTTGACCAGCTTGCGGTCCAGCATTGCGGTGGCCCGCGCCGGCAGGCCCGATGTGGCGTGCAGCACCGTGTACTGGTGCTGCGTGCCCAACCATTCGTCGTGCGCACCCAGGTAGGCCAGCATCCGTTTCGTGAACTTGCTGCCGTCGACGGCGGTGAGGATCCTCATGCGGTGTCT
Source organism: Burkholderiales bacterium (assembly GCA_038258365.1). Taxonomy (GTDB): domain Bacteria; phylum Pseudomonadota; class Gammaproteobacteria; order Burkholderiales; family Burkholderiaceae_C; genus Rubrivivax. Next base: position 4,484 of record JBBSPW010000106.1, read on the forward strand.
CCTTGATTGGCGCAGCGCTCTTCGGGTGGGCAGTGTCGCACCGTGATGGGCTTGCGGGTCCTGCGTGGCGTCAGACTTCGATCGTTGCCAGCGGTTCGTAGCCCGCTGTCTCGCCCTTGCTCGCCAGACCGCGGGCTTGACAGACCACCCGCGTCGGTGCCTGGTCGCCCCGCGCCACGGTGTAGTCGACGCGGTGGTGCAGGTGGCCATGCAGCCACAAGTCGGCCAGCGGCAGCAGCGCGTCGTCGGCATTGCAAAAGCTGGCGGTGGAGGGCTGCGAGCCATAGCGCGGATCGGCGCTGCGCACGCTCGGCGCATGGTGGGTCACCACCACGGTGCGATCCCAACGGCCGGCCGCCGGCTCCGCGAGCATGCGCTGCAGCCAGTCGCCGCAGTGCAGTGCCTCGGCGCGCACCGCCTCGGCATCGAATGGCGCGCCGTTGCGAGTGGCAGCGCAGCGTTTCAGCACATGGGCGGAAGCGCGCATCGCCTTCGGTCGCTTGTCGGCACCCAGCAAATCGAAGTCGGTCCAGCGGGTGCAGCCCAGCAACCGCACACGCTGCTGGCCATCGGCAGACTGCAGCAGGGTGCTCTGCTTTTCCAGCAAGCGCAGTCCGAAACGAGCGCAGTGTTCACGCAGGGCACCGGTGGCATGGTCGATGTCGCGCCGGTCAAACTCATGGTTGCCCGCCACCACCCACACCGGCACCGGCCAGGCAGCGAAGCGTTCGTAGGCGCGCCAAGTGGTGTCGATGTCACCGCCCAGAATCAGCACCTCGGCCCCCGGCGCCGGCTGCGGATCGAAGGTCTCCGATTCCAGATGCAGATCGGACAGCAACTGCAGTTTCAAAGCCGAAACCTACCAACCCGTCAGAGCCGCGGAACGGGCCTTCCCGCAAACCGTGCCCACTGTGCGCGAGCGAAGCGCAGCGAACCCACAAAGTGGAGCCGCGGACCCGGCCCTGCCGGGCCGCAGGCGAACGCCCTCTCGGGGGGCAGCGACCGTCAGGGAGCGTGGGGGCAGAAAATTCAAGCGGGCAAGCGGTCTTCGATCCGCTGGCGCGTGGCCGGCAACGCTTCAGGCAACCCCTGCGCCAGCATCTGAAACAGCTCGCGGTGCAGGGCCAGCTCGTGCTGCCAGTCGGCCTTGTCGATGGTCATCACGCTGTCGAACTGCGCCTTCGAGAAATCGAGCCCGTCCCAGCGCAGATCGTCGTAGCGCGGGCTGAAGCCGAACAGGTTCTCGACACCGCCGGCCTCGCCTTCGACCCGGTCGATGATCCATTCCAGCACCCGCATGTTCTCGCCGTAACCCGGCCAAACAAAGCTGCCGTCAGCGCCCTTTCTGAACCAGTTGACGCAATAGATGCCCGGGGCTTTGGCGTCGGCCTTTTTCATCGACTCGCCCAGGTTCAGCCAATGCTGAAAGTAGTCGGCCATGTTGTAGCCGATGAACGGCAACATCGCGAACGGATCGCGGCGCACGGCGCCATTGCCGCCCTTCATCGCTGCGGTGGTTTCGCTGCCCATGGTGGCGGCCATGTAGACCCCTTCAACCCAATTGCGGGCTTCGGTCACCAGCGGCACCGTGGTGCTGCGGCGGCCGCCGAAGATGAAGGCGTCGATCGGCACGCCGGCCGGGTCGTCCCACTGAGGGTCCAGCACCGGGTTGTTGGTGGCGGCGACCGTGAAGCGCGAATTCGGGTGCGCGGCAGCGCGCGGTTTGCCGCCGGTGGCGTTCTGCTTGGCGATCGCCGGCGTCCAGTCTCGGCCCTGCCAGTCGATCAGGTGCGCGGGCGGCGTGTCGGTCATGCCTTCCCACCACACGTCTCCCTCGTCGGTGAGCGCCACATTGGTGAAGATCGCGTCATGCGTCAGCGACGCCATGCAGTTCGGGTTGGTGTGGTCGTTGGTGCCGGGAGCGACACCGAAATACCCGGCTTCCGGGTTGATGGCATGCAGCCGGCCGTCGGCTTGCGGCTTGATCCAGGCGATGTCGTCGCCGACCGTGGTCACCTTCCAGCCGTCGTAGCCGGCCGGCGGCACCAGCATCGAAAAATTGGTCTTGCCGCAGGCACTCGGGAAAGCCGCTGCCACATGGTATTTCTTGCCCACCGGCGAGGTCACGCCCAGTATCAGCATGTGCTCGGCCAACCAGCCTTTGCCGTCTTCGGATGCGGCGTTCCTGCCCATGTTGGACGCGATGCGCAGCGCGAAGCACTTCTTGCCCAAGAGCGCGTTGCCGCCATAGCCGGAGCCATAAGACCAGATCTCGCGGGTCTCGGGGTAGTGGACGATGTATTTGGTGGTGTTGCAGGGCCAGGACACGTCGGCCTGCCCTGCTTTCAGCGGCGCACCCACCGTGTGCACGCAGGGCACGAAGTCGCCGTCCGATCCCAGCACTTCCAGCGCGCCTTTGCCCATGCGGGTCATCGTTCGCATGCTGACAGCGACATACGGGCTGTCGGTCAACTCGACCCCGATGTGGGCGATGTGCGAGCCCAGCGGCCCCATCGAAAACGGCACCACATACATCGTACGGCCCTGCATGCAGCCCTTGAAGAGTCCGGGCTTGCCGTCGGGCTTGCCCGTTTGCAAGAGCGCGCGCATGTCGGCCGGCGCCATCCAGTTGTTCGTCGGACCGGCTTCTTCCTTGGTGGCGCTGCAGATGAAGGTGCGATCTTCGACGCGGGCCACGTCATCGGCATCGCTGCGGGCCAGGAAGCTGTTGGGGCGCAGCGTCTGGTCCAGCCGCATCAGCGTGCCGCTGTCCACCAGCAGGTTGCACAGGCGGTCGTATTCGGCTTTGCTGCCATCGCACCAGACCACCTCGGCGGCTTCGGTGAGGGCTGCGATCTCGGCCACCCAGTGGATCAGCTTCGGGTGCTTGACATGGGCCGGGACGTTCAGGCGCGAGCCCTCGGCAGCAGGTTGGTTCATGGCAGTCTCCGATGAGGTCGAATCGATTGAATGGAGCAAAGAGGAAGGCATTGGGCCAACCCCGACCTCTCAACAACCGCCAGATCGAAGCTCGCCGAATGCCGCCGGCAAATCACTGCCTTTGTGCGCGCCTCGGCTGAACATTGTCGCGGCATTGGCGGGCACCCGTCACCACCGGGGCGCAGGGGGGCCATGGGGTGCAGCCGCGCCCGCCGTGCAGTTGTGCCGAACCTCCGTTGGAACAACCCCGGACCAGGGATCAGGGCAGGCGGCGACCGATGTCGATGGTCACGCCTTGGGTGCCCACATCCACCGGGTCCGAACTGCCTTCCAGATCGCCGGGCTGCGGCATCGCCTGCCCGCTCTTGCTGATGCGAGCACCCACCACCACGCGCCCGGCGGTGGACAAGCGCGCGGCGGGCGACATCGCGCTGCTGTCGTCCAGCACGAAGCGGTAGGGCAGATCGCTGACCTGGCGCCGCACGATCGCCACCGGCATGCGGCTGCCGTCGGCCGGCCGCGCAAAGATGAAGACGGTATCGCCGGGTGCGGCCAGGGCTGCCAGCGCCGGGGCCAGGCTGACGGTGCCGGTGACGGTGGCTGCAGTCGTTGACGCAGCGGCAGGCGCAGCGGCAGGCGCAGTCCCCGGCAGAACCGTTGCAGCAACGGTCGCAGAGGCTGCGGGCACGGCTGCCGGCGCTGCCATCGCCGCCGGAAGGTTGCCGCGCTGCCGCGCTTCGACCGCACCGCCCCGCGCCAGTTCCACCAGGCGGCTGTCGGCTGGGCCGGCGGCCACCACACGGTCCCACCACTGCGCGGCGTTGGCAAAGTCGCCGCGGTTGAAGGCGGCACTGCCCGACAGCGCCATCGCCTTCAGGTTGCCGGGCTCGATCTGCAGGGCCTTGGCGATCAGCTGCATCGGCTCGCCTTCCAGGCCCTTCTCGCTGCCGGCAGCCAATGCGTCGGCGGTGTCGGACAGCAGGCCGGCGTCGCTGGGGCGCAGCGCCAGTGCGCGACGGTAGGCGGCCAGGGCTTCGGCAGGGCGTTCGAGCGCCATCTGGCTGCGGCCCAGCATGACCCAGCCGTCGGCATCGTCGGGCTGCGCTTGCAGCCGCTCGGCCAGGCGACCGACCATTGCGTCGATCTGCTCGCGCGTGACCGGTGCCTGAGCGCCCGCCGCGCCGGCTGCAGCCGTTGCACCCACCGACCCGGGGGCCTGGGCGAAGCCGGCTGGCGGCTGGCCGATGGCACCGGGCGAGCCCATCCAGGCATAGCCGGCCAGCGCCGCCAAAGCCACGAAGACCGTGGCCGACACCCACAGGCCACGGCCGGCGCGGGGACGAAGCGCGGCCGGCGGCTCGGCAGATGGCAACGACGGTGGCAACGCGGTGGCGCCAAGGGCGGCAGTGGCGGCATCCGGCGCCAGCACGGCGTCGACCAGCCGTTGTTCCAATGGCGCCTTCAGCGCTGCGAAGGTGGCGTCGTCCAGCGTACCGGCGGCGTGGGACTGGCGGATCTGCCGCAGTTGTTCGCGCAGGATCGCGATGGATTCGGTCATCGGTGCAGAGTGGGGTCGGGTGTCAACGGGTCGGCGTCCAGCCGATCGGCGGGGTCGTCAGGGTCGAAGCGATCGGCCGGCAAGCGGGCCCGGCGCCGCAGCACCACGAACAAGGTGACGAGACCGCCCACCAGCAGCAGCGCGGGGCCGAACCACAGCAGTGCCGTGCTGTCCTTCAGCGGCGGGCGGTACAGCACAAAGTCGCCATAGCGCGCGGTCATGTAGTCCAGCACCTCTTGCTGCGAGCGGCCCGCCGACAGCATCTGACGCACCTGGCGGCGCAGGTCCACGGCCAGGTCGGCATTGGAATCGGCAATGGTCTGGTTCTGGCAGACCAGGCAGCGCAACTCGGCCGCAATGGCCATCACACGCGCTTCCAGTGCCGGGTCGGCGGCCAGTGGCGCGGCTTCGTTGGCGTAGGCGGGTGAGGGGGTCAACCCGGCTGCGAACGCTGCAGCCAGCCAAATTGCGCCCGCGAGCATCCAGCTCAGCATGCCGCGCCGCACACCGCGCCAGGCGCCAGCGGTGCGACGACCGCGAACCGTCTCAAGCATCCTTGGCCGGGTTGCGTGCTGGCGGAGCCGGCTCGGCTTCCAGGGTCTTCAAGAGCGGCTCGATCTTGCGGGCCAGCACCTCGGGCGTCACCGGGCCGATCTGCTTGAAGCGGATCACCCCGCGCTTGTCGACGATGAAGGTCTCGGGCACGCCGTAGACCCCGAAGTCGATGCCGACCCGGCCATCGGCATCCATCAAGGATGCGCGATACGGATTTCCGAGCCGCTCCAGCCACTGACGGCCCGCGGCTGGCTCGTCTTTGTAATTGAGCCCGTAGATCACCACCGGGTTGCGGCGCGAAAACTCCACCAACACAGGGTGCTCGACCCGACAGGCCACGCACCAGGACGCCCACACGTTCAGCATCCACACGGTGCCGAGCAGGTCGTCGCGGCGCACCTGTTGCGCCGGGTCGGCCAGGGTGGGCAGCGCAAAGGCCGGCGCCGGTTTCCCGATCAACGGCGACGGCACTTCCTTCGGGTCGCGGTTGAGCCCCACCCCCAGCATCACCGCCAGCGCCAGAAACAGCAGCAGCGGGATGACGAACTTCAGACCCTTCATGAACGGATGCGGCGGCGCTTCAAGCCGCTGCCGGGCGCTGCGGCCCTGCTCGTGCAGCATCGGCTGCAGGGGCGTCACCCGCTGGCGGCAGCACATCGAGCGCAGCCTCACGCGCCACATCGCGCGAGGTCCTGCGATAGCGCCGGTCCGACGCCGCGATGCCGCCACCGATCGCCATCACCAAGCAGCCGAGCCAGATCCAGCTGACGAAGGGCTTGACATAGACGCGCACCGTCCACGCGCCATCGGCCAGCTGCTCGCCCAGCGACACATACAGATCACCCGACAAGCGCGTGCGGATGGCGGCTTCGGTCATCAGGTTGCGCTGCACGCGGTACATGCGTTTCTCGGGCAACAGGTCGGCGATCTTGCGGGCGTTTGCCCCCTCACCCCTCGTGACCTCGACCCAGCCCTGCACGGCCACATAGTTCGGGCCTTGCCGCTCGCCCAGGCCGCGCAGGATGAAGGTGGTGCCGTCGATGGTGGTGCTGTCGCCGATGTTCATGCGCACGTCGCGCTCGACCTCGTAGCCCTTGACCAGCGTGACGCCGAAGATGAACACCGCCACGCCCAGGTGCGCCACCATCATGCCGAGCGCAGCGCGCGGCAGCAGCGCCCAGCGTTGCGCAAAGCCCTGGCGCGTCGACCCCGTGCCCTTGGGCCGCACCCGCTCCCAGAAATCGGTGGCGATTCCGGCCACCAGCCAGAAGGCCATCAGCAGCCCGATGCCCGACACCAGGCCGATGCGGCCTTCGAGCAAGGCGGTGCCGAGGGTGGCCAGCACCGCCACCGCCGCGGCCCAGCGCAGCCGGCGCGCCAGATCGGGCAGCGAGGCGTTCTTCCAGCGCGCCAGCGGGCCGATCGCCATCAAGAACACCACCGGCGCCATCAACGGCATGAACACCGAATCGAAATACGGCGGGCCGACGCTGATCTTGCCCAGGTTCATCGCATCGAGTGCCAGCGGATACAGCGTGCCCAGCAGCACCGCCCCCATCGCCACCACCAGCATCACGTTGTTGGCCAGCAGAAAGGTCTCGCGCGACAGCAACTCGAAGCGCGCGCCCAGCCCCACCTTCGGCGCCCGCCAGGCATAGAGCGTCAGCGAGGCACCGACCGTGACCACCAGAAAACCGAGGATGAACAAGCCGCGGCTGGGGTCGGTTGCGAACGCATGCACCGACGACAGCACCCCCGAGCGAACCAGGAAGGTGCCCAGCAACGACAGCGAAAACGCCATGATCGCCAGCAGCACGGTCCACGACTTGAAGGCGCCGCGCTTCTCGGTCACGGCCAGCGAATGGATCAGCGCCGTGCCGACCAGCCAGGGCATGAAGGACGCGTTCTCGACCGGGTCCCAGAACCACCAGCCGCCCCAGCCCAGTTCGTAGTAGGCCCACCACGAGCCGAGCGCGATGCCGACGGTCAG
>JBBSPW010000107.1:0-11490 GCA_038258365.1 Burkholderiales bacterium
CTGGTCGCCCGGCGCCACTGCGAGCAAGCGGTCGTGCCCCAGCCAGTCGCCCGATTCGCACACGGGCCCGACCACTTCCCAGCGCTGCGGCTCGGCCGCTCGTTGCAGGCAGGGCTCGATCGCCATCCACGCGTCGTACAGGGCCGGGCGCATCAGGTCGTTCATCGCTGCGTCGACGATGCAGAAGTTCTTCGAGCCCGGCTGTCCGTCGCCCGGCTTCAACACCAGCACCTCGGTCAGCAGCACCCCGGCGTTGCCGACCAGCGAGCGGCCGGGCTCGAACAGGATTTCCCGGTGGCCGTGGCCGCGCGCATCGAGCCGCTTCAGCAACTGCGACACCAGATCGGCGGCCGATGGCGGCGCTTCGTCGGTGTAGGTGATGCCGAGGCCGCCCCCGACATCGACATGCTCGATCGGAATGCCAGCGGCTTCGACCGCCTCCACCAGATCGAGCACGCGGTCGAGCGCATCCAGATACGGCGCCGCCTGGGTAATCTGCGAGCCGATGTGGCAATCGATGCCCACCACGCGCAAGCCCGGCAATGAGGCAGCGTGCCGGTAGGCGGCCAATGCGTGGTTGTGGGCGATGCCGAATTTGTTGCCTTTGAGACCGGTCGAGATGTAGGGGTGGGTGCCGGCGTCGACATCCGGATTGACGCGAAGGCTCACCGCCGCCAGTCGGTCACAGGCGCAGGCGATGGCGCTCAACCGGTCCAATTCGGCTTCGCTTTCGACATTGAAGCAGCGCACCCCCGCCTGCAACGCATGCTGCATCTCGGCAGCGGTCTTGCCGACGCCAGAGAACACGATCTTCGAGGCGTCTGCACCGGCTGCCAGCGCCCGCGCCAGCTCGCCGCCAGAAACGATGTCGAAGCCGCACCCTGCTCGTGCGAACAACTGCAGCACCGCCAGGCTCGAATTGGCCTTCATCGCATAGCAGATCAGATGCCGTCGGCCCGCCAGCGCCTGCTGATAGGCGGCCATAGCCGCGCGCATCGATGCGCGCGAATAGACATCGAGCGGCGTGCCGAAACGCTGCCCGAGCTCAGCCAGGTCATGGCCTTCCAGCTGCAGCGCCGACCCGTGGCGCGCCAGCCAAGGCGCGCCCGGCAGGAACGGTGGCGCGCTCATCGGCCGGCCCCCGACAAGGGTGACGTTTTCATCGGCTGGCCGCCGCTGCGGGCTGCGGCGCCGAGGCGGGCGCTGAAACCGCGATCAGCGGCCCCTTTTGGCCGCAGGCCGCAAGCAACAAGGACGCCGCCACCAACGACAGCGCCGACCGAGACAACGCCAGACCCGGCTTGGTGGTGACAGCGTGCCGCACCGCTAGACTGAAGGCTTCCGAAGCTTGTCGCATGCCCGATTCTATGAGTGCACCCTCGCCCGCCGCCGCCTCCGGGAAGGCTTTAACCGATGCCGACTACGCGCGCGAAAGCGCAGCCTTGCTGGCCCGAATCGAAGCCACGGTTGACCGCTGGCTGGACGACGATGTGATCGACATCGACGCCAACCGCACCGGCGGCTTGCTCGAAATGCAGTTCCCCGATCGCAGCGTCATCGTGGTCAACACCCAGCCGCCGTTGCAAGAGGTCTGGCTGGCGGCACGCGGCGGTGGCTTCCACTACCGGTGGTCGGACGGGCACTGGGTCGACACCCGCGACGGCAGTGATTTCCATGCAGCGCTGTCGACCCATGCGAGCTTGCAAGGCGGGCGAGCGTTGCGATTCGACTGAAGGCAGCGCAACGGTGGCGTCGCCGACCCCACCGGGGTTCAGCGTTTGAACAGGTCGAGGATGCTGCTGCGCTCGTCGACCGTGGCCGCAGCCGGAACCCGCTCGTCCAGTCCCAGGCTCGTGATGCCGCCACCGCCGGTGAATTCCTCGTACATCCAGTACGGGCCGACCTGAACCACCCCGCCGGGCGGACTGGGTTGCTGCACCGGCACGCCGCGCAATGCGTGCTGCATCAACTCGACCCAGACCGGCAGCGCAAGCCCACCGCCGGTTTCTCGGTCGCCCAGCTTCTTCGGCGTGTCATAGCCGATCCACACCACCGCCGCCAGCGTCGGTTGGTAGCCCGCAAACCAGGTGTCGAACGAGTCGTTGGTGGTCCCGGTCTTGCCATACAGATCCGGTCGCTTCAACAAGGCTTGCGCCCGGGCCGCGGTGCCTGATCGCGCCACTTCGTTCAACAGCGTGCCGGTAACGAAGGCATTGCGCGCCGGCACGGTGCGCAGCGAGTCGTCCAACACCGGAGACTGGGTTTGCAGCATCAGCCGTCCCTTGCTGTCGGTGATGCGCTCGATCAGCCGCGGGGTCAGAAGGTAGCCGCCATTGGCGATGGTGCTGTAGGCCGACACCATCTGCAGCGGCGTCACCGACCCGGCGCCGAGCGCCATCGTCAGATAGGCCGGGTGCTTGGCGGGGTCGAAGCCGAAGCGGCCGATCCACTGCTGCGCAAAGGCGGTTCCGATCGATCGCAGGATGCGGATCGACACCATGTTCTTCGACTTGGCCAAACCGGTCTGCAGGGTCAGCGGGCCGTCGAACTTGCCGTCGTAATTCTTGGGCTCCCAGGGCTGGCTGCCGGTTTCACCGGCATCGAAGAACAGCGGCGCGTCGTTGATGACCGTGGCCGGCGTGAAGCCTTTCTCCAGCGCGGCCGAGTAGATGAAGGGCTTGAAGCTGGAGCCCGGCTGGCGCCACGCTTGCGTCACATGGTTGAATTTGTTCTTGCCGAAGTCGAAACCGCCCACCAGCGCACGCAACGCACCGCTGCGTGGGTCCATCGCCACCAGCGCACCTTCGACTTCCGGCACCTGCGTCAGCGACCAATCACCCTTGGCGTTCTGCAGGGCGCGCACCACCGCACCGCGGCGGATGTCGATCTTCGGCCCCGCTTTGCCAGCAAGCCCTGATGTCACCGGTCGCAGCCCAATGCCCGTGATGGTGATGCTGTCGCCGGACTGCAGCATCGCGACCACCTGCTTCGGCGAGGCTTCCAGCACCACCGCCGATCGCAGGTCGCCGTTGTCGGGCCGCTCGGCCAGCGCTTCGGCCACCCGCACATCGATCTGCGCCGGGTCGGCCGGCAGATCGACAAAGGCTTCGGGCCCGCGGTAGACCTGCCGCATCTCGTAATCCATCAAACCGCGTCGCAGCGCCTTGTAGGCCACCAACTGGTCGGCGGCGCTCACCGTCAGGTAGACATTCAGACCGCGGGTGTAGGTTTCCTCTCCGTAGCGGGCATAGACCAGCCGGCGCGCGGTCTCGGCCACGAATTCGGCATGGGCGGCGTTTTCCGACTGGGTGCGGTAGCGCAGTTGCTGCGCCAGCGCTTCGTCGTGCTGGTTTTCGGTGATCAAGCCGGTTTCGTACATGCGCTCGATGACATAGCGCTGGCGCTGGGTGGCGCGCTTGGGGTTGACGATCGGGTTGTAGGCCGACGGCGCCTTCGGCAGCCCAGCCAGCATCGCGGCCTCGGCCACCGTCACATCCTTCAGCTTCTTGCCGAAGTAGGTCTCGGCCGCGGCCGCGAAGCCGTTGGCGCGCTGGCCGAGGTAAATCTGGTTCATGTACAGCTCCAGGATCTGGTCCTTGGACAGCCGCTCTTCGATCTTCATCGTCAGCAAGACCTCGTAGATCTTGCGAACAAAGGTTTTCTCGGTCGACAGGTAGAAGTTGCGCGCCACCTGCATCGTGATGGTCGAGCCGCCCTGGCTGCCAGCCGAGCGCAGATTTTCCAGCGCCGCCCGCACCATGCCCTTGTAGTCGACTCCGCCGTGCTGGTAGAAGCGCGAGTCTTCGGCCGCCAGCACTGCGTCCTTCATCACCTGCGGCACCTGGCCGATCGGCACGAATTCGCGCCGCTCTTCGCCGAATTCACCGATCTGAATGCCGTCTGACGAGAAAACCCGCAGCGGCAGCTTCGGCCGGTAGTCGGCCATGCTGCTGATCTCGGGCAGGTTCGGGTAAGCCATGGCCAGCGCCAGCAGCACCAGGATCATCACCGCCAGCGCGCCGGCACCGGCAAGTCCAAACCCCCAGCCCAGCAAGCGAAACGAAGTCTGCAGCCAACGCGGCCCGCCAGGGCCAGCGCCGCCCGCGCGCAAAGCGCCGGAGCCGGATTCGGAAGAGCTGGGATTCGTTTTCGTCGCCATACAGAACCCGACGCACGGGCCGAAAGATTATAGGAAGGGGGGTCGGTGGTTGGCCGATCGTGACATCTTTCACGCGCACCCTGAGCCATTGGCGCTGCCTTTCCGGTTGTTTCAAAGCACCCGAAAAAGCGTCTTCCGAAGGCAACGTCTACGGGGTCTCAGGGGTGCTTTTCTCGTGGGTACACAAGGGCTTTACTGCTAGGATTCATGTAACTTCTTAACACGCATGACCACGCGTTTGCGGTCGTTTATTGCCACTGTTCTTTCTCAAAGCCGAGCGGGCTTAGGAGTTTGTAATTGGGTTTCCTCGATGCGTTGTTGGGTCGCAAGCACCCGCCCATGATCGGGCTCGACATCAGTTCTTCCAGCGTCAAGCTGGTCGAACTCGGTCAGTCGGCCACTGGTGAATACGTGCTGGAGCGCTTCGCCTCCGAACCCTTCGAGAAAGGGTGGATCACAGACGGTCAGATTGAAAAGTTCGACGAGGTCGCCGCCGCGGTCAAGCGGGTGGTGGTCAAGAGCGGCAGCAAGACCAAGCAGGCTGTGATGGCGATGCCGCAATCGGCGGTCATCACCAAGAAGATCATGCTGCCGGCCGGCCTGCGCGAAGAAGAGATGGAGCTGCAGGTCGAGTCCGAAGCCAACCAGTACATCCCGTTCTCGCTCGACGAAGTGAGTCTGGACTTCTGCGTCATCGGGCCCAGCGCCACATCCGCGGGGGATGTCGAGGTGCTGATCGCCGCCAGCCGCAAGGACCGCGTGCAGGACCGCCAAGCCCTGGCTGAAGCTGCCGGTTTGAAACCGGCGGTGCTCGACATCGAATCGCATGCCTCGCGCCTGGCCATGAGCCGCGTGGTGGGGGCGTTGCCCAACGAAGGGCGCGACGCCCTGGTGGCGTTGTTCGAGATCGGCGCCGACACCACCAGCTTGAAAGTGTTGCGCGACGACGAAATGCTCTACGACCGCGACCAGGCCTTCGGCGGGTCGCAGCTGACCCAGCTGATCAGCCGCCAATACGGCTTCAGCTTCGAGGAAGCCGAACTGAAGAAGTTGTCGGGCGACCTGCCCGAAGACTTCGACACCGCCATCCTGAGCCCCTTCGTCGACAGCCTGTCGCAGGAAATCGGCCGCGCGCTGCAGTACTTCTTCACCAGCACCCCGCACCACAAGGTGCATTACGTGATGCTGGCCGGCGGCACGGCCACCCTGCCGGGCCTGAAAGACCGCGTCACCGAGCTGACCGGCTTCGCTTCGAGCGTGGTCAACCCGTTCGACCACATGCAACTGGGCTCGGCCGTGCGCGAAACGCGCGTGCGCCGCGAAGCGCCGTCGTATCTGACGGCCTGCGGGTTGGCCATGCGGAGGTTCGTGCAGTGATCCTGATCAACCTGCTGCCTCACCGCGAAGCGCGGCGGCTCCAGCGCAAACGCGCTTTCTTCGTCGGACTCGGTCTCAGTGCAGTGGCCGGTGCGGTGGTGGTGGGCTTGTGGTACTCGGTGCTGCAGCAGATGACCGCTGCGCAGGAGTCGCGCAACAGCTTCCTCAGCACCGAAATCGCCAGGCTCGACACCCAGATCAAGGACATCGCCAACCTGCGAGCCGAGATCGACGCGCTGAAGGCGCGCCAGAAGGCGGTCGAAGACCTGCAAACCGACCGCAACGTGCCGGTGCATCTGCTGAACGAATTGACAGCGCAAACGCCGGAGGGCGTCTATCTGACATCGATCAAGCAAGCCGGTCAGGTGGTGACGGTCAGCGGTGTGGCACAAACCAACGAGCGCGTGTCTGAGCTGCTGCGCAACACGCTCTACAACTCGCCCTGGCTCGAGAAGCCCGAGTTGGTCGAGATCAAGGCGGTGGCCGTGACCACAGCCAACCGCGAGCAGCGGCGATTGTTCGACTTCTCGATGCGCGTGACCATCAAGCGCCCGCAGGCGGCCGACGCCGCTGCTTCCGGTGCCAGCGCCCCGATTCCCAATAACAACTTGGGCAGCCCGCCCGCCAAAGTTTCCTGAGCGCGCCATGGCCACGTCCATCACCTCCAGCTCCAGCAGCCCCCCGGCCAGCAGCTTCGACGCTTCCGGTTTTTTCGACAACGCAGCTTCGCAGTTCCGCAACCTCAACACCCGCGAGCCCGGCCAGTGGCCGGTGCTGCCGAAAGCCGCTGTGTTCTTGTTGGCTGCCGCGGTGGTCGTGGGGCTGGGCTGGTTGTTGATGCTGTCCGACAGCACCGATACCCTCGAGTCCGCCCGCCAGCGCGAGCCGGGCCTGAAAGCCGACTACCGCAGCCGGCTGTCTCAAGCGGTCAACCTGAGCGAGTTGCGCAAGCAGAAGCTGCAGGTGCAGGAATTCGTCACCCAGCTTGAGAAGCAGCTGCCGGGCAAGGCCGAAATGGACGCGCTGCTGTCCGACATCAACCAAGCGGGTCTTGGCCGCGGCTTGCAGTTCGAGTTGTTCAGGCCCGGGCAGGTGCAGGTCAAGGACTACTACGCCGAATTGCCGATCGCGATCCGGGTCAGCGGCAAGTACCACGACATCGGCGCGTTCGCAGCCGATGTGGCCAACCTGTCGCGCATCGTTACGCTGCAGAACCTGAGCATCGCGCCCGGCGCTGGCTCTGGCGCGCAACTGACGCGCGACCCGGGTGCGGGTGGCACGCTGGCGATGGACGCCACCGCCCGCACCTACCGCTATCTGGATGCCACCGAGGTGGCCGAGCAACGCAAGGCTGCGGCCGGAGCCAAAGCTCCCGGAGCGCCCAAATGAGCGCCCCGTTGAAAACCCGATCGAGCCCTTGGCCGGTTGTGGCGGCAGTGCTGGCGATCGCGATCCTTGCAGGCTGCAGCGCCGACACCGACGAGCTGTCGGCCTGGATGGAGCAGCAGCGGCGCGAAGTCAAACCCAATGTGTCGCCCTTGCAGGCACCCAAGCGCTTCGACCCGCAACCGTATTTGGCAGCGGCAGCCGTCGAGCCCTTCAGCCCGCAAAAGTTGTCGGTGGCGCTGAAGCAGGAAACGCGCGGACCCAACTCGCTGCTGGCTTCGCAGCTGAACCGCCGCAAGGAACCGCTGGAAGCCTATCCGCTGGACAGCATGAGCATGGTGGGCAGCGTCAGCCGTGGTGCGCCTTCGGCCCTGCTGCGGGTCGACACCCTGCTCTACCAGGTCAAGGTCGGCGACTACCTGGGCCAGAACTACGGCCGCGTCAAGAAGATCACCGAAACCGGCATCGAGCTGCAAGAGATCGTCCAGGACGCCACCGGCGAATGGATCGAACGCCCGGCCCAGCTGCAACTGCAGGAGCGAGCGAAATGACCACCGCCGCCCGCTGTCCACTGACCCCACGGCTCGCGCTTGATGTCGATGCCGGCCCCGCACACACCCCGCAGGAGACTTCCACCATGTTCCACTGGCGCGCAGCACTTGCCGCACTGACCGCCGCAGGCGCCCTGCTGTTGCCGGCCGCGGCCTGGGCGCAAAACGCGATCCAGTCGATCACCAGCAGCCAGCAGGCGGGCACGGAAGTCGTGCGAATCGAATTGAGCGAGCCGCTGGCCGCAGTGCCGAGCGGCTTCTCGATCCAGGCGCCGCCGCGCATCGCGATCGACCTGCCAGGTGTCACCAACGCCATCGGGCGCAGCAGTGTCGACATCAACCAGGGCAACCTGCGGTCGGTCAGCGTGGCACAGGCCGGCGACCGATCACGTTTGGTGCTGAACCTGAAGCAGCCCACCAGTTACCGCGCGCAGTTGCAGGGCAAGACGCTGCTGCTGGTGCTGGACGCTTCGGCGCCAGCGCTGGTCGGCGCCGCGCCCGAGCAGCCGGTGCAGTTCGCGCCGGCACAGAACGCCAATGCCCAGTCGCTGCGCGAGATCGACTTCCGCCGCGGCGCCGACGGCGCCGGCCGCGTCATCGTCAGCCTGCCCAGCACCCAGGTGGGTGTGGACATCCGCCAGCAAGGCCAGAGCCTGGTGGTCGAGTTTTTGCGTTCGACCCTGCCCGACAGTTTGCGCCGCAAGCTGGACGTGGCCGACTTCGGCACCCCGGTGAAGACCATCAGCACCTTCCAGAGCGGCGACCGCGTGCGCATGGTGGTGGAACCCACCGGCAACTGGGAGCACAGCGCCTACCAGAGCGACAACCAGTTCGTGCTGGAAGTGCGGCAGCAGAAGGTCGACCCGAACAAGCTGGTGCAAGGCCCGGGCTTTCAGGGCGAGAAGCTGAGCCTGAACTTTCAGAACATCGAGGTGCGCGCGCTGTTGCAGGTGATTGCCGACTTCACCAACTTCAACGTCGTCACCAGCGACAGCGTCACCGGCACCGTCACCCTGCGCCTGAAAGACGTGCCCTGGGACCAGGCGCTGGACATCATCCTGCAAGCCAAGGGTTTGGGAGTGCGCAAGACCGGCAATGTGCTGTGGATCGCACCCAAGGAAGAGCTGGCAGCCAAGGAGCAGATCGAGCTCGAGGCCAAGAAGAAGGTCACCGAGCTGGAGCCCACCCGCACCCAGTCGTTCCAGCTGAACTACGGCCGCGCCGAGACGATTGCGGCGCAGTTGAACGGCAGCAGCACGATCGGCGGCAGCTCCGGCGGTGGTGGCGGCTCGGTCAACTCGCGACTGCTGACCAACCGCGGCAGCGCGCTGGCCGAGCCTCGCACCAACCAGCTTTTCGTCACCGACATCCCGAGCAAGCTGCAAGAGGTGCAGGAGTTGATCACCAAGATCGACATCCCCGTGCGCCAGGTGCTGATCGAAGCCCGCATCGTCGAAGCCGACGACAGCTTCGGCCGCGCGCTGGGTGTCAAGCTGGGGGGCATCGATGCCCGTGGCATCCGCGGTGGCACACCGGGCTATGGCCTGGGTGGCGACAACCGCTTGGCGATCGGCGCCAACTACAGTGCCATCAACACCACCGTCGGCCTGCAGAATCCGCCGCTGCCGATCGACCAGAGCCAGTTCATCAACCTGCCCGCCAACACCACCAGTTTCGGTGGCACCAGTGCGGCCACGTTCGCACTGTCGTTGTTCGGCGCCACCGCCAACCGCTTCCTGAACCTGGAGTTGTCTGCGCTGGAGGCCGAAGGCAAGGGCAACATCGTTTCCAGCCCGCGGGTCATCACCTCGGACCAGAACAAGGCGCGCATCGAGCAAGGCGAAGAGATTCCGTACCAGCAGGCCACCTCCAGCGGCGCCACTTCGGTCCAGTTCCGGAAAGCCAGTCTGCGGCTGGAAGTCACCCCGCAGATCACCCCCGAAGGCAATGTGATCCTGAGCCTGGAGGTGACCAAGGACAGCCGTGGCGCATTGACCGCGGCCGGCCCGGCCATCAACACCAAGCAGGTGCAAACGCAGGTGCTGGTCGAGAACGGCGGCACCGTGGTGCTGGGCGGCATCTACACCCAGGACGAGCGCAACGAGATCAACAAGGTGCCGTTCCTGGGCGACATCCCGTATCTGGGCCTCTTGTTCCAGAACCGGGTGCGCAGCACCAACAAAACCGAACTGCTGATCTTCATCACGCCGAAGATCATCACCGACCGCGTCGCTGCGCGCTGATCTGCAGGAATGCACAACATGAAGATGCTCAAACGTTTGTTCTCGATGGCCGCGTTGCTGACGCTGGCGGCTTGTGGTGGTGGGGGTGGCAGTGAAGGCGCGGCTTCCTTCGGGCCGGGGGCCAGTTCGCCGATCGGCGGCGGTGGGTCTACCGTGGTCGTTGCCGATGTCGTCGTGCAACTCGCCCCGGCTACCGTGCCGAACACGGGCACCGAATCGGCGACCGCGACCATCACCGCGCTGGACGTGAACCGCGTGGCCGTGCCGGGTGCCGCCGTTGCCATCTCGGCCAACAACAACGCCGTGCTCAGCATCCAGGGCACGCTCGGCTCGGTCACCGACGCTGCTGGCAAGATCGTCGCCACGGTGGGCATCGGCTCCGACCGCAGCAACCGCGACATCACGATCTCGGCCACTGCGGGTGGAGTCACGCGCACCGCGATCCTGAAGGTGGTGTCCAGCGCTGCCGGCGCCACGCCCACATCGATCGAATTAATCGCCGCCAGCAACAGCGTCGGCACCGGCGGAGACGGGGTCCAGATTCGCGCCTTCGTCAAGGACGCCAACAACAACACCTTGCCCAGCGCCCCGGTGAGCTTTACCACCAGCACGGGCACCTTGTCGAACGTGTCCAGTACCACCGATGCATCCGGCACGGCTGTCGCCACCCTCGGTTCCGGCGCCGACAAGAGCAACCGAAGCGCAGTCGTTACGGTCAGTTCGGGAACCGTGAGCCAGACCCTGACGCTGCCGATCAACGGTACGAAGTTGACCTTGTCCGGCCCCTCTTCGCTGGTGCGCGGGGTCAGCGCCGGCTTTGACATCACCTTGACCGACTCCAAGGGAAATGTGGTGCCAAACGTGGCTGTTATTGCCACCAGCTCGCTTGGCAATCCGGTGGTGGCAGCCCCAAACAACATCACCAACGCGAATGGTGTGGTGCGTTTCAACTACACCGCCACGACACCGGGAAACGACAGCCTCGTGTTCAGCGCCGCAGGTGCAACGGTTTCGCCGTCTTCCGCGTTGGTGGTGATCGGACAGAACTTTGCGTTCATAACCCCCGCCGCATCCACGCAGTTGCCGGTAAATACGATGCAGTTGTTGAGTGTGCAGATTCAGGGGTTCTCTCCTGTGTCCGGAATCATCATCAACTTCGCTACGACAGGTGGCTCGCTGACCTCGCTGACCACCGGCCAGTCCGCGTCCCAGGCGGTCACCGATGGCAGCGGCATCGCCCGCATCAATTTGCGTTCGACCTCGGCCGGACCGGTCACAGTGCAGGCCACGGTCGACAACAGCAACATCAGCACCACGATCCCACTCGTGGTCGTGGCCACGGTGCCTGACAAACTGGTGCTGCAGGTCACGCCCACGGCGCTGGCGCCAAATGTGGGCACCAGCACCACCAATCAGGCTCGGGTGGTTGCGCGAATCACCGACCAGGAAGGCAACCCCATCCGGGGAGAGGCCGTGAACTTCACCCGCGAACTCGACCCGAGCGGCGGCAACCTGCAACAGGCTTCAGCCGTGACGGATGCCAGTGGCCAGGCCAGTGTGATCTACAGCTCGGGCCCGGAAAGCACCGCCGACAACGGCGTCCGCTTGCGGGCCACGGTTGCGCGCTTCCCCACCGTCACCAGCACCGCCACGTTGACGGTCAACCAGACCGCGCTCTTCATCGCGCTCGGAACTGGCAACGTGATCAGCAATATCGACGCGCAGACCTACAAGAAGGATTGGGTGGTCTACGTCACCGACTCGAACGGGGTGC
>JBBSPW010000108.1:0-11418 GCA_038258365.1 Burkholderiales bacterium
AACAAGCCCGAGATCTTCATCGATGTCGACCGTGCCAGGGCCGCCGACATGGGCGTGTCGGTGGACGCAGTCGCGCGCACGGTGGAGACCATGCTGGGCGGCCGCGTGGTGACGCGCTACAAGCGCGACGCCGAACAATACGACGTCATCGTGCAGACCGCAGACACCGGGCGCGCCACACCCGACGACATCGACAAGATCTTCGTGCGGGGCCGCAGCGATGTGATGGTTCCGCTGTCGTCCCTGGTCAAGGTGCGGCAGGCGGTGAGCCCGCGCGAGCTGAACCACTTCAACCAGCGTCGTTCGGTGACGGTCACTGCCAACCTGGCGCCTGGTTATGCGCTGGGCGAGGCACTGACCTTCATGGATGAGACCGCGGCGCGTGTGTTGCCGGTGGGCTACGCCACCGAGTTGAACGGCCTCAGCCGCGAGTTCCGCTCGTCCTCGGGAGCGCTGGGCGTGGTCTTCGTGCTGGCGCTGCTGTTCATCTTCCTGGTGCTGGCGGCGCAGTTCGAAAGCTACATCGACCCGTTCGTGATCCTGCTGTCGGTGCCGTTGTCGATGGTCGGCGCGCTCGGTGCGCTGCACCTGTCGGGTGGCACATTGAATGTGTTTTCGCAGATCGGGCTGATCACCTTGGTCGGCTTGATCACCAAGCATGGCATTTTGATCGTGGAGTTCTCGAACCAGCTGCGCCAGCAGGGCCGTGAGTTGCACGAGGCGGTGCTCGAAGCCGCTGCCCAGCGCCTGCGGCCGATCCTGATGACCACCGGCGCCATGGTGTTGGGTGCCTTGCCGCTGGCGCTTGCAACCGGTGCCGGTGCCGAGAGCCGCCAACAGATCGGCTGGGTGATCGTCGGCGGCATGAGCCTCGGCACGCTGTTGACGATCTTCGTGGTGCCGACGGTCTACACCCTCTTTGCGCGGCGCCGGGTGCCGGGCGAGATCACCACGCCGGGTGAAGGCGATCACCGTGGCGCGCGCCAGGGAAAGGCCGAGACCGATGCCGCAGTGGCACCCGTCTGAGGGGTTTTGGCGATCCGGGGCGACCCGCTGAGCGTCATCGCCGATGGGGCCTGCTCGTGTGCAGCGGAGTTGTCAGCCGGGCCAATGCCCGGCGACCGTCGGCGCCACCGAAGGGTAGGCCTCAATTCGCGGCAGCAAGTCAGCGAACGAGGGCATTGAAGCGGCGAGATGGGCCCGTGTGTCGCTTCAGCGGCTGACCACAACGGCCAGGAAATCGAGCGCTCCGGGTTGCGACCCCGACAAGAACGGCGTGGCCGGGAACGTGTCCGCGAAAGCATCCCAACACGCATGAAGCCGCAAGCGCGTGCCGGCTTGCAGGCGCTCGAGTTCGGACTTGTCGTTGGTGGTGGTCCATCGTTCGGGGTAGTCGATGACGCCGATCGCTGCATAGCAGTTGGTGGCAAGGTAGACGAGCCCGCGGATCGATTGGGCGCGAGCTGTCGCAGAAGAAGGCAGCAGGCCGCAGCTCGGATGCGACAGCCCGAGATGGACGAGGATCGCTGCGCTCTCGGTCAGAACTTCGCCACCGGGCAGCACCAGCGTCGGGATCTGACCGAGCGGATTCGCTGCGGCCAGCTCGGCGCGTGCCGAGTCGGCTTCCCAGGTCGAGGCCCGCATGACTCGATACGGAATGCGGCAATTCAAAAGCCCCATTTCGAGGGCTGCAGAACCGGAACCTTGTGAACCGTAGAGTGTGTGCATGAAGGCCGCTTTCGATCGTTGTTGAGTGCAAGCCGAACGTCGACCGGGTAAATGCTGATCGTGCCCGCCCTGAAGTTGACTACCGTCCGCGTGGCCAAACCGGCATCACCGGTGGCATCTGCGGCGGTGGCCGCTTGACCGGTCGCCCCAGTTCGTTCCGACAGTCCCAGTGGAGCTGAGCCGATGACTGCGAATCAAGAATCTCCTGTGCGTACCGCACGCTCGAACGACCTGCGTTTGCCCCCCGGTCGCCAACGCCTGCCAGTTGCCGCGTGGGCCGTTGTCGCGTTGACCGCTTGGGCGGCGCCGGCGCTGGCCTGGGAGCCGACCAAGCCGGTGGAGTTCGTCGTGCCGGCGGGTACCGGCGGCGGCGCCGACCAGATGGCTCGCCTGATCCAGGGCATCGTCCTCAAGTACAAGCTGATGAAGGAATCGTTGATCGTCGTCAACAAGTCCGGTGGCGCAGGCGCCGAGGGCTTCATGGACGTGAAGGAGGCCAAGGCCAACCCCCACAAGATCATCATCACGCTGTCCAACCTGTTCACCACCCCGATGGCCACCGGCGTGCCGTTCAACTGGAAGGAGATGACGCCGGTGACGATGATGGCGCTGGACCAGTTCGTGCTGTGGGTGAACGCCGAGACGCCGTACAAGACCGCCAAGGACTACATCGACGCGACCAAGAAGGCGGGGCCGCTGAAGATGAAGATGGGCGGCACCGGCTCCAAGCAGGAAGACCAGATCATCACGGTTGGGCTTGAAAAGGCTACCGGGACCAAGTTCATCTACATCCCGTTCAAGGGCGGCGGTGAGGTCGCGGTGCAACTGGTGGGCAAGCACATCGACTCGACCGTCAACAACCCGATCGAAGCGGTTTCGCAATGGCGCGCAGGCACCTTGCGTCCGCTGTGCGTGTTCGATGACCAGCGCATGCCCTACAAAGACAAGGTCACCGACACCCAGTCGTGGAACGACATCCCGACCTGCAAGGAATCGGGCGTTCCCACCGACTACCTGATGCTGCGCGGCATCTTCATGGGCCCTGGGGTGGCGCCGGACCAGGTGGCGTACTTTTCGGACCTGCTGAAGCGGGTGCGCGAAACCCCCGACTGGAAAGACTTCATGAACAAAGGCGCGTTCAACACCACGGCGATTGCCGGCCCGGAGTTCGTCAAGTGGCTGGAGTCCACCGAAGTGGCGCACAAGCAGCTGATGACCGAAGCCGGCTTCATGGCCAAGTAAGCGGCCAGCGTTGCACCCGGTTGCTGGATCCACCAAGCCTGCCCGCATGAACCCTTCAGACGACCACCCAGCGGGCCAAGCGCATGCGGTGCAAGCTGACCGCCCGCTGGCGCGCAACCACACGGTCGACGCGGTGGTTGCCGCCATCGTCTTCGTGATCGGCGCGGTGGTGGTGGTGGAGGCGCGGCGGCTGGGTTCGGGATGGACAGACGGCGGGCCAGGGTCGGGCTACTTTCCGTTCTACATCGGCTTGATCGTGTGCGGATCAGCGCTCGGCGTGCTGTTCCAGGCCACGCTCAGCAAACAGCGCGACACCGACGCCTTCGTCGACCGGGTGCAACTGGTTCGCGTGCTGTCGGTGATCCTGCCGGCGATCGCGTATGTGTTCGCGATGGTGTTCCTCGGCATCTACCTCGCATCGGCTCTCTACATCACGCTGTTCATGATCGTGCTCGGCAAGTACACGCTGCTCAAAAGCGTGCTGCTGGGTCTGGGCGTGATGACGTTTTTCTTCGTCCTGTTCGAGGTCTGGTTCAAGGTTCCGCTCTACAAGGGCACGCTGGACCTGCTGGGCTTTTTGGGCTATTGACTTTGAGCTGTCTGCGGCCTACCGGCGCAGAGGCAAGACCGCGGAGCTGTAGCCGATGGAAAGCCTGAATGCGCTGATGGGTGGCTTTGCGGTCATCCTGACCCCGGGCAACCTGGGCCTGATGCTGGTCGGCATCGTGCTGGGGGTGTTGATTGGCGTGCTGCCTGGTCTGGGTGGCGCCAACGGCGTTGCGATCCTGCTGCCGCTGACCTTCACGATGTCGCCGACCTCGGCGATCGTGATGTTGTCGTGCCTGTACTGGGGCGCGCTGTTCGGCGGCGCCATCACCTCGATCCTGTTCAACATTCCGGGCGAGCCCTGGTCGGTGGCCACCACCTTCGACGGCTATCCGATGGCGCAGCGCGGCGAGGCTGCACAGGCCTTGACGGCGGCTTTCACCTCGTCCTTCGTCGGTGCCTTCGTTGCGGTGCTGATGATCACGTTCCTGGCGCCGCTGGTCGCCAGCTTTGCGCTGCAGTTCGGGTCGCCGGAGTTCTTCGCGGTGTATCTGCTGACCTTTTGCAGTTTTGTAGGCATGGGCAAAGGGTCGCCGTTCAAGATCCTGATCTCGATGGGGCTTGGTTTCGCCCTGGCGTCGGTGGGCATGGACACCGTCACCGGGCAGTTGCGGTTGACCTTCGGCTTTTACGACCTGATGCGCGGCTTCGACTTTTTGATTGCGGTGATCGGCTTGTTCGGTATCGGCGAGATCTTGCTGTCGATGGAAGAGGGACTTAAATTTTCGGGCAAGTCGGCCCGGATCAGCCCGACGGTGGTGTGGCAGACCTGGAAGAAACTGCCGCAGTATTGGGTCACCTCGTTGCGCAGTTCGCTGGTGGGCATCTGGATGGGCATCACCCCCGGCGGCGCCACGCCGGCTTCGTTCATGAGTTACGGCTTGGCGAAGAAGATGAGCAAGCGCGGCCACCATTTCGGCAAGGGCGAGATCGAAGGCGTGATCGCACCCGAAACTGCCGCTCATGCGGCCGGCACCAGCGCGCTGCTGCCGATGTTGGCGCTCGGCATCCCGGGGTCGCCCACCGCCGCGGTGTTGCTGGGTGGCCTGCTGATCTGGGGTTTGCAGCCGGGGCCGTTGCTGTTCGTCGAGCAGAAAGACTTCGTCTGGGGCCTGATCGCCAGCATGTACCTCGGCAATCTGGTCGGGCTGGTGCTGGTGCTGTCGACGGTGCCGCTGTTTGCGTCGATCTTGCGCATTCCGTTTTCGATCGTCGCACCGGTGATCATCGTGATCTGCGCCATCGGCGCCTACACCGTCAGCACCTCGATGCTCGACATCTGGTTCATGCTGGGCTTCGGCATCGTCGGCTATGTCTTCAAAAAGCTGGACTACCCGCTTGCACCGCTGGTTCTGGCGCTGGTGCTCGGCGACAAGGCCGAAGATGCGTTCAGGCAGTCGATGCTGGCTTCGCAGGGTGAGCTGTCGATCCTGTGGTCCAACTGGCTGGTGGGGTCGATCAGCTCGCTTGCGCTCGTCATGCTGTTCTGGCCGCTGATCGGCCGGTTGATTGCACTCGTGCGACCTTCGAAACCAGCCGACCAGGGCCCCGTCCAGCCGATGGACTGAGCGTTGCAGCGCCTGCGACACCGACGCGGTGGCGGCCCGGCGGCAGGCCACCACCGTGTTTGCCGCGATGACGCCGAGCTTGCGCTGCTGTCAGACTCGGCCGATGACTGCGCAGAACCGAGACGGGCCGCGTCTTGAGCCCACCCGCCAGCGAAAGCGCGTTGCGAACAGGGGCCGCAGAGTGGAAGCGGGTGCCCTGGCCGAGGTGCAGGCACTGCTGGGCAGCGAGCCGCGCAGCCGCGATCTGCTTATCGAACACCTGCACCGGTTGCAGGATCAGAACGGGCACCTGAGCGCGCATCACCTGGCCGCACTGGCGCGCGAGATGGGTCTGTCGCAAACCGAGGTCTACGAGGTGGCGACCTTCTATCACCACTTCGATGTGGTCAAGGAAGGCGAGCCGCCACCGCCGCCACTGACGGTGCGGGTCTGCGACGGGCTCTCGTGCGAGATGGCGGGTGCGCAGTCACTGCTGCGGCAACTCCCGGCTTTGCTGGGACCCGCAGTGCGGGTGATCGGGGCACCCTGCATCGGCCGTTGCGATCAGGCGCCTGCGGTGGCGGTGGGGCAGCATCCTGTTCGGCAGGCCGATGCGGTTGCAGTGCAGGCTGCAGTAGCTGCCGGATTGACCCGCCATCTGCCTGCCGACGACCCACCGGGTTTCATCGGCCTGGATGCCTACCGAAGGCAGGGCGGCTACCGCTTGCTGCAGCGCTGCGTGGCGGGCGAGCTGGACGCCGAACAGGTCATCGTGATGCTGGAACACTCTGGCTTGCGCGGACTCGGTGGCGCCGGCTTCCCGGCTGGTCGCAAGTGGCGCATCGTCAAGGGTGAACCAGGTCCGCGCTTGATGGCTGTCAACATCGATGAAGGCGAGCCCGGCACCTTCAAGGACCGCGTTTACCTCGAAAGCGACCCGCACCGCTTTCTGGAAGGCTTGCTGATCGCGGCCTGGGCGGTGGGCATCGACCGCGTCTTCATCTATTTGCGCGATGAGTACCACGGCTGCCGCCGCATGCTGCAAGCCGAACTGCAGCATCTGCGCGCCGATCCACTGTGGAGCCGCATGCCCGAACTGGTGTTGCGGCGCGGTGCCGGCGCCTACATCTGCGGTGAAGAGTCCGCGATGATCGAGTCGATCGAAGGGCGGCGCGGTCTGCCGCGCTTGCGTCCGCCGTATGTGGCGCAGCGCGGGCTGTTCGGCTGTCCGACGCTGGTGCACAACATCGAGACCTTGCACTGGGTGCGCGACATCGTCGAGCGGGGTGCCGACTGGTTCGCATCGCAGGGTCGCTATGGGCGCAGCGGATTGCGGTCGTTCTCGGTTTCGGGCCGCGTGACGGAGCCGGGGGTCAAGCTGGCGCCCGCCGGCATCACGTTGCGCGAGCTGATCGCCGAGCATTGCGGCGGCATGCTGCCGGGGCATACGCTCTACGGCTACCTGCCCGGTGGCGCATCGGGCGGCATCCTGCCGGCCAGCATGGCCGACCTGCCGCTGGACTTCGACACCCTGCAGCCGCACGGCTGCTTCATCGGATCGGCTGCGGTGGTGGTGCTGTCCGAGCACGACAGCGCTGTGCAGGCGGCGCGCAACACGCTGCGCTTTTTTGCTCATGAGTCCTGCGGCCAGTGCACGCCGTGCCGCAACGGCTGCGCCAAGGCATCGACCTTGATCGCATCCGATGGCTGGGATCTGCCGCTGCTGGCCGATCTGTCTGCGGTGATGCGCGACGCATCGATCTGCGGTCTGGGGCAGGCGGCGCCGAACCCGATCGACTGCGTGATCAAATTCTTTCCGCAAGAACTGGAGCCGGTGCGATGAGTCAGGGGCCGGCTTCGGTCCTGCAGGCATCTGCCATGCAGGCGCCCCTCGTGCGCTTCACGCTCGATGGCCGCGAAGTCGAGGCCGCTGCAGACGAACGCCTGATCGATGTCGCCGATCGCATCGGAGTTTCGATCCCACGGCTGTGCTACCAATCCGGCAAGGCGCCGGCCGGTAACTGCCGCGCCTGCATGGTCGAGATCGACGGTGAGCGTGTGCTGGCGCCCGCTTGCTGCCGCGTCGCCAGCGACGGCTTGATGGTTCACACCGCCAGCGAGCGTGCGCTGCGCTCACAGAAGCTGGTGCTGGAGTTGCTGCTGTCGGACATGCCGCAGAGATCCCGCACCCTCGACAACGAGCTCGACACCTGGGCGCAGAAGCTGCAGGTCGGCCGATCACGCTTTCCAGCCCGCAAGCAGCCATCGGCCGATCGCTCGCACCCGGCCATTGCGGTCAATCTGGAGGCTTGCATCCAGTGCACGCGCTGTGTGCGCGCCTGCCGAGATGAGCAGGTCAACGATGTGATCGGCCTCGCGTTCCGCGGCGAACACGCGAAGATCGTCTTCGACATGGACGACGCGATGGGTGCGTCCACCTGCGTGGCTTGCGGCGAATGTGTGCAGGCTTGTCCGACCGGAGCCTTGATGCCGGCGAGCATGTTGGTGCTGGACGACGTAGCACCGCTGCCTGACAGCGTCGTGCCGTCGCTGTGCCCCTTCTGCGGCGTCGGCTGCCAGGTGGACATCCATGTCAAGGGCGACCGCATCGTGCAGATACAAGGTCGCGACGGCCCGGCCAACCACAGCCGGCTGTGCGTCAAGGGCCGTTATGGCTTCGACTACGCGCACCACCCGCATCGGCTGACCAAGCCACTGATCCGCCGCGCCGATGCGCCACCGAAGCAAGGCGACTTCACGCTCGATCCAGATTGCGTGTGGGCGGTGTTTCGCCAAGCCACCTGGGACGAAGCACTGGATGCCGCCGCGGGCGGTTTGCGCGCGCTTCGCGACCGGCATGGGCCGCAATCGCTGGCCGGTTTCGGCTCAGCCAAGGGCAGCAACGAAGAGGCGTATCTGTTCCAGAAAGCGGTGCGCATCGGCTTCGGCAACAACAATGTCGACCACTGCACGCGGCTGTGCCATGCGTCGTCGGTGGTGGCGTTGCTGGAAGGCATCGGCTCCGGAGCGGTCAGTAATCCGGTGATGGATGTGATGCAAGCCGAGGTGGTGCTGCTGATCGGCGCCAACCCCACGGTCAACCACCCGGTGGCGGCCACCTGGATCAAGAATGCCGTCCGTCGCGGGACCCAACTGATCGTGATGGACCCGCGGCGCTCGGACCTTTCGCGCCATGCGCACCGCATGCTGCAGTTCAAGCCCGACACCGATGTGGCACTGCTGAACGCGTTGATGCAGGTGATCGTGGAAGAAGACCTCGTGGACGCTGCCTTCATCGAAAACCGCACGATCGGCTACGACGAGCTGCGCCAGAACCTGGCGGCCTACACACCCGAGGCGATGGCGCCGGTTTGCGGCATCGAAGCCGACGTGCTGCGCGAGGTGGCGCGGCTGTATGCGACATCGAAGGCGTCGATGATCCTCTGGGGCATGGGCATCAGCCAGCATGTGCACGGCACCGACAACGCCCGCTGCCTGATTGCATTGGCCTTGATGACCGGTCAGATCGGCCGCCCCGGAACGGGCCTGCACCCGTTGCGCGGCCAGAACAATGTGCAGGGCGCGTCCGATGCGGGTTTGATCCCGATGATGCTGCCCGACTACCAGCCGGTGACCGACCTTGCAGCCCGCGCCCGCTTCGAGAAGGCCTGGAAGCTGGCGCCCGGCACGCTGGCCGCGCAACCCGGCCTGACGGTGGTGGAAGTGATGCACGCCGCCCGGCGGGGCGACATCAGGGGCATGTGGGTGCAAGGCGAGAACCCCGCCATGTCCGACCCCGATGCCAACCAGGCCCGCGCGGCGCTCGCGAATCTGCAGCATCTGGTGGTGCAGGACATCTTCCTGACCGAAACCGCCGCGTTTGCCGATGTCGTCCTGCCGGCGGGTGCGTTCTTCGAGAAGACCGGCAGCTTCACCAACACCGACCGGATGGTGCAGATGGGGCGCCAAGCGATCCAGCCGCCCGGCGATGCCCGGCAAGACCTGTGGATCATCCAGGAGATGGCCAACCGACTCGGCTGCGGCTGGACCTATGGCCATGTCAGCGAGATCTTCGACGAGATGCGGCGCACGATGCCGAGCATCGGCGGCATCACTTGGCAGCGGCTTGAACGCGAGCATGCTGTGACCTACCCCTGCGAAGCCGAAGGCGATCCTGGCGAAGCAGTGGTGTTTACCGACCATTTTCCGCGCGATGAAGGCAAGGCCCGCTTCGTGCCGGCCGACATCATCCCGGCCGCCGAGCGCCCCGACGCCGACTACCCGCTGGTGTTGATCACGGGCCGGCAACTGGAGCACTGGCACACCGGCAGCATGACCCGCCGCGCCACCGTGCTGGACGCATTGGAGCCCGACCCGGTGGCGCTGGTCCATCCGCTGGACCTGGCGCGCTGGGGCACGAAGCCTGGCAGCGTGGTGACGATCGAATCGCGCCGCGGCAGCGTCGCGTTGTATGCGCGAGCCGACGAAGGCACCCCGCGCGGCGCGGTGTTCGTGCCGTTCTGCTACTACGAAGCGGCGATCAACCGGCTGACGAACGCGGCGCTGGATCCGTTCGCGAAGATTCCGGAATTCAAGTACTGCGCGGTGCGGCTGATGGCGGGCGGAGAAGCGCCACTGCAGGGAAGTTTTGGAGGCGGACAGGCCGCTGCAGCGCGGCCTGTGCCGCCTGTAGGGCGGCCGCGACCCGATGGGGTCAACCCAGCCGCTGAATCAGCGCTCGTGCCGCCGCCGGCGCGCGTTCCTTGGCACCGCTGATGAAGTAGACATAGACCTCGCGCGGCAGCTGCGATGCAGCGCTGGCAGGTTCCACTCGCGGCAGATCGACCGGCTCCTGGCCGACCGCCCAGGCTTCGGCGCACCGGGCAATCGCATCGAGTGCGCCTTCTGCATAGCCGGTGGGTTCTTCGGCCTGGGTTTGCATCAGCCGCAGGTACACCACGGGCCCGGTCAGGTCACCGATGGCGGGGTAGGGGTCGCCGTGAGTGAACACGGTGGACGCCGCATGCTTGCGGGCCAGTTGCAGGTAAGCGGAGCAGGCGAAGCTGTGGTGCCGCACATCCATCACATGGCGCAGGGGGAGGCCTTCGACCTCCGCTGGCAACTGCGCCAGAAACGCGCCGAAGTCGTCGGCGTCGAAACGTTTGGTCGGAGCAAACTGCCACACGATCGGCCCCAGCTTGTGGTGCAACTCGGCGATGCCGCTGTTGATGAAGTGGGCTATCGAATCGCCGGCTTCGGCCAGCACGCGGCGGTTGGTGGCATAGCGGCTGGCCTTGAGCGAGAACACGAAGTTCTCGGGTGTCTCGTCGCGCCACTTGGCAAAGCTGCTGCGCTTCTGGGTGCCGTAGTAGGTGCCGTTGATCTCGATCGCGGTCAGCTGACGGCTGGCATGGTGCAACTCTTGCGCCTGCGGCAGGCCCTTCGGGTAGAAGCTGCCGCGCCACGGTTCATAGGTCCAACCGCCGATGCCGACGCGGATTGGGCCGGGGCGGCCGGCAGTCGAAGGGATGGGTTCCATCTTCCACTCCGTTGGAGTCGATCAACCGCCGATGTAGTGCATCTCTACGCGTCGCTCAGGTGCCGCTCCGCTGTCGAGGGCATCGGCTGGCGATGCTGCACCGTCGGCGCTGCGCAATTCCGAGTAGCGGTCATTGCGCCCGGTCCAGATCGGCGCGATGGCAGCAGCGATCTGGGCGTCGTTGAACGGCTGTCCATCCGCGGCAGCGCCACGCAGCAACGCGCGCAGGTCGTGACCGTGAGTAGCGAACAGGCACAGGAAAAGCTTGCCTTCGGTGGACAGCCGCGCGCGGTTGCACTCCCCACAAAAGGCTTTGGTGACGCTGCTGATCACGCCCACTTCACCGCGCCCATCGACGTAACGCCAACGTTCGGCGGTTTCACCCGGCGCACTCGGCAGCAAGGGTTGCAGCGGGAACGCATCCGACAGATGCTGCAGCAACTCGGCCGAAGGCAGCACTTCGTCCATGCGCCAGCCGTTGGTGGCGCCGACATCCATGTATTCGATGAAGCGCAGCACCACCTGCGGGCCGTAGTGTTCGCGCACATGGCGCGCCAGCGGCACGATCTGGCTGTCGTTGGTGCCGCGCTTGACCACCATGTTGAGCTTGATGGGGCCGAAGCCGACTTTCAGCGCCGCATCGATTCCGGCCAGCACATCGGCCACCGGAAATTCCACATCGTTCATGCGCCTGAAAACCGCGTCGTCCAATGCGTCCAGGCTGACGGTGATGCGTTGCAGTCCGGCGTCGCGCAG
>JBBSPW010000109.1:0-11398 GCA_038258365.1 Burkholderiales bacterium
CCGATCAAGTCGAAGCACTGGCCTTTGCTTGGTTGGCCCACGCCTTCGTCCGACGCCAGCCGGGCAACGTTCCGACTGTGACCGGCGCAAGAGGCAACAGGATCCTGGGAGCGCTCTACCCCGCGTAGTGCCCGTCGCACCCGGACTCGCACCCGCGAGAACTGCGAGAAGCGACTCAGCTGAGCAGATCGTGCGCGAGCAACGCGCAGCGGCACCAACCGAGAAAAGCCGCGGAACCGGCTTTGCCGGTCCGCAGGCGAGCGACCCCTCGGGGGGGCAGCGAGCGAAAGCGAGCGTGGGAGCCTGGATGTCAGGCCGAAAACGACGAGCCGCAGCCGCAAGTGGTCGTGGCGTTCGGGTTCTTGATCACGAACTGCGCGCCCTGCAGATCTTCCTTGTAGTCGATCTCGGCGCCGCCCAGATACTGCAGGCTCATCGCGTCGATCAGCAGCGTGACGCCGTTCTTGGCCATGCTGGTGTCGTCTTCGTTGACGACTTCATCGAAGGTGAAGCCGTACTGAAAGCCCGAGCAACCGCCGCCCTGCACGAAGACGCGCAGCTTCAGGTCGGGGTTGCCTTCTTCGTCGACCAGTTGCTTGACCTTGTCGGCAGCGCTGTCGGTAAAGACCAGCGGTGGCGGCATCTCGTCGACGATGGGGGTGGTTTGAACTGCAGCATTCATTGGCAAGACTCCTTCTTCAGACCCGCATGGTACGCGCCGACCGCGAACATGGGTCTGCAGGCGCGAAAAAGCAAGGGCGCCGCAGCGCCCTTGTTTGTTGCTGATGGAACCTGCAGCAATTCGCCAGTCAGCGCTTGCTGAACTGCTTGCGGCGACGAGCACCGTGCAGGCCAACCTTCTTGCGCTCGACTTCGCGCGCATCGCGGGTCACATACCCCGCGCGGCTCAGTTCGGGCTTGAGCGCGGCGTCGTAGTCGATCAGCGCACGGGTGATGCCGTGGCGCACCGCCCCAGCCTGTCCCGATTCGCCGCCGCCCTGGACGTTGATCTTGATGTCGAAGGCGTCGTTGTTCGCGGTCAGCAACAGCGGCTGGCGAATGATCATGATCGAGGTCTGGCGACCGAAGTACTCGTCGATCGTCTTGCCGTTGACCATGATCTGCCCGCTGCCCTTCTTGATGAAGACGCGAGCCACGCTCGATTTGCGACGGCCGGTGCCGTAGTTCCAAAGTCCGATCATCGTTTTGTCCTCAGAACTCTAGCGGCTTGGGCTGCTGGGCGGCATGCGGGTGGCTGTCGCCGGCATAGACCTTCAGCTTCTTGACCATGGCGTAACCCAGCGGTCCCTTGGGCAACATGCCCTTGACTGCTTTTTCCAGCGCGCGGCCGGGGTGCTTGGCCTGCATGTCCTTGAACGCGGTGGCATAGATGCCGCCCGGGTAGCCGGAATGCCGGTAGTAGATCTTGTCGGTGGCCTTGGCCCCCGTGACACGGATCTTGTCGGAGTTGACGACGATGATGAAATCACCGGTATCGACGTGAGGCGTGTAGATGGCCTTGTGTTTTCCGCGCAAACGGCGTGCTGCTTCGCTGGCAATACGTCCGAGCACCTTGTCGGTGGCGTCAATCACAAACCACTCGTGCTTCACCTCGGCCGGTTTGGCGCTGAAGGTCTTCATGAGGGTCTTCCAATGTGCCCGTAGGCATTCAACGGTCAAACCCCGGATTCATTGGCACCATCGACATCCTCGGCGCTGCTTGGACCGGCGCTCAACTGGATGTTTCGCGCTGCTGCAGCCTCTCGAATGCCTGGGGATGGACCCATTCAACCCAGGGCATGCCCAAGCAGATGCTGCACGGGCACTCTCCGGACCGATTTCAGGAGAGCCTGTGAGTATAGCCTCCAAACCCGCCGCCTTCTGCCGAACCCCATCGGTCCGAGGCCTCCGACTTGGGTGTTAACCCTAGGTCGCTGACATAGGATGCGCCATGGACACCATCCAACCCCCACACACCGTTCCAGCCGGGCGCAAGCCGGACACTGCCCTGATGATGAACCCCAACGCCGAAGTGCTCGATGCGGCATTGCCCGCCGACGGCCCGCCGCCTTCTCATGCCGGCCGCAGCTGGGTGCCGATTCGCACCCTGACGTCGCATGACCGCGACCGGGTGCTGGACCACTTGCTGGCACTCGACGCAGACGATCGGGTGCTGCGTTTCGGTCACCTCGCCAGCGACGACCGCATCGCCGCCTACGTCCAGCAGCTGGACTTCGACCGAGACCTGATTCTTGGGGTGTTCGACAGGCGCTTGCGAATGGTGGCCCAGGCGCATCTGGCAATCGGTGCGGAAGCCAGCGATTCTCAGGTCGGCGAAGCCGAGTTCAGCGTTTCGGTGCTGCCCCGCTCACGCGGTCAGGGAATGGGCTCGCTGTTGTTCGACCATGCGGTGACAGCGGCGCGAAACCGCGGTGCGCGCCGTTTGTGGATCCATCTGCTGCGCGACAACGCGGCGATGCTGTCCATCGTGCGCAAGGCGGGTGCCCAGATCGACTTCGACGGCAGCGATGCCACCGCCCAGTTGCATTTGCCGGCTGAGTCGCTGTTGTCGCGCATCGGCGAGTGCGTTGGCCAAGGTGCAGCCGAACTCGACTACCGGCTCAAGTTGCAGGGTTTGAAACTCGACGCCCTGGTACCCGCAGCGCGCTGAAGCAACCGTCAAGACCGGGCTGCGGCACTGTTGCTTTCCACGCGCTTGAGGGGGTTCGGACGGGGACTGCGTATTGGCAGGTCGGGCTACTATTCGGGCCATGTGAACGGCATGGGTATTCGTCGACCGACGTGAGCCAAGCCTCCAGGCTGCCCATGCAACCCACCGTCCCGCTGATCTTGGCTTTGTCGTCGCTCGCCCTGCTTGTCGGGGCTTGGCTTTTGTCACGGCTGGGTGCCAGACACTCCACTCGCAAAAAGTTGCCCACCGAGTGGACGTTGACCGCGCGTCCCGTATTCAGCGCCGAAGAACGGCGGGTCGACCGGCAGCTGCGCGAGGCACTGCCGCACCACATCGTCCTGGCCAAGCTGCCGCTGGTTCGCTTCTGCCAGCCCACCGATCCGCAAGACGTTCGCTATTGGTACAAGCTGCTCGGCAGCATCCATGTCGGCTTTGCGATCTGCAGTGCCAACGGGCGCGTGCTGGCCGCGATCGACCTCGAAGGCCCGCGCGCCGTATCGCGCCGCTCGCTGCAGATCAAGCAGGCGGTGTTGGTAGCGTGCCGGGTTCGTTACTTGCGCTGCCTGCCGGATCACCTGCCCACGGTTGCCGAGCTGCAGCTGCTGGTGCCGCCATTCGGCGCTGCCGCGCGCGGGCCGCAACCGGCGCCGACACTCCATGCCGCGCGCGAAAGCCTGCATGCTTCGGTGGCACGGCGCCGCGAGCGTCGCACCCTGTGGCAAGACTCGGGCTCGCTACAGGACTCGTTCTTCGGTGTGGCCGATGGCCGCAACGAACTCAGCCCACCGGGCTTCCAGCATTCGTTTCGCGACGAACTGGGGGGGCCAGCCGAGCCGGTTCGCACCCCGCTGGCCCGATCACCGGATGTCCTTGGTGGCAGCGTCGGCGGTTCAGGGGGCGTCAGCGGCCACAGGCCAGCGGCCGGTTCCTGGCTGCGCCATTGAGCGGGTCTTTGCAGCCAGTGGCAGACGGCGACTACAGCGCGCTCGGGCCCCAGCAGGTGCTGGACGCGCTGGACGCGTTGGGCCATCGGGGCGACGGCCGCGTGCTGCAGCTCAATTCCTACGAGAACCGTGTTTTTCAGGTGTTTCTGGAAGACGGCTCGGTGGAGGTGGCCAAGTTCTACCGGCCCGGGCGCTGGAGCAATGCGCAGATTCTCGAAGAACACGCCTTTGCGCTGGAGCTTGCGTCCGCTGAAGTGCCGGTGGTGCCCCCGCTGCAACTGCAGGCAGACCGCGGCAGCGCCGTCCACATGGCCAACAGCGCCGGACTGCAGCTGCATGGCGATCCGCCGACATTGGCGACTCTGCTCGGTGATGGCAGCGGCACCCATCGCTTTGCGATCGCCCAGCGCCGCGCTGGCCGCGAACCCGAGCTGGAAGACCCCGCCACGCTGGAACAGTTGGGCCGATTCATCGGCCGCCTCCACGCGGTCGGCCGCCAACGACCGTTCCGCCACCGTCACCACCTGCAAGCGCGTGTCGATGGCCGCGGCGCGATGCAGTTGCTGGTCGATGGCGGCTTCGTCTCCGACACCGAACAAGCGTCCTGGGCCGATGCCTGCAAGCGGGCAATGGATGCCGTCGAGGCCGCCTTCGACACCGCAGCGCCACTCGCGACCCTGCGCCTGCATGGCGACTGCCACCCCGGCAACCTGCTGTGGCGAGAAGGCCCAACAGGCAAAGGCATCGAAGGCGGCCTGCATGTGGTCGACCTGGACGATGCCATGCAGGGCCCGGCTGTGCAGGACCTGTGGATGCTGGTGTCGGGCGACGCCTCGACGATGGCGGCGCAGTTCAACCACCTGCTGCGCGGCTACGAACAGTTCAGCGACTTCGACGACAGCGAGCGGCGCTTGATCGAGCCCTTGCGCACCCTGCGCATGTTGCGCCACAGCGCGTGGCTGGCAGCGCGCTGGACCGACCCGAGCTTTCCGCTCAACTTCCCGTTCTTCGGCAGCGCGGCTTACTGGTCACAGCAGACCGCGCAGCTCAAGGAACAATTGGAGTTGATGACCAGTGTCTAGGCGACCAGCACGCGGTTGACCCGCTGCACGTACGCCGCGGGGTCTTCCAACTGCCCGCCTTCAGCCAGCAAGGCCTGGTCGTACACGATCTGCGCCAGGTCGTCGAAGCGATCGCCTTCGCTGCCCTCCAGCTTCTTCAAGAGCGCATGCGCGGGGTTGACTTCCAGGATCGGCAAGCGGGTTCCGGCTCCGGGTGCCTCTTGCCCGGCTTGCTTCAAGAGCCGCGCCAGATGGCCGCTCATGTCGCCTTCCTCGACCACGATGCAAGCCGGAGAGTCCACCAGCCGGCTGGTCACGCGCACATCCTTGGCGCGCTCCTTCAAAGAGGCCTTCAAACGCTCGAGCAGCGGCTTGAATGTCTCCGCCGCTTCCTCGGCCTGCTTCTTCTCGTCTTCGTCCTGCAGCTTCGACAAGTCGACCCCGCCCTTGGCCACGCTCTGCAGCGGCTTGCCGTCGAACTCGTACAGGTGCTGCAGCATCCATTCGTCGACGCGGTCGGTCAGCAGTAGCACCTCGATGCCCTTCTTGCGAAAAATCTCCAGTTGCGGGCTGCTCTTGGCTTGCGCCAGGGTGTCGGCGGTCAGCACATAGATCGGCTCCTGGCCTTCTTTCATACGGCCCACATAGTCGGCAAACGACACGCCGCTGTCCGCATGGGTGGACGAGAAGCGCAGCAGTTTCGCCAGCCGTTCCTGGTTGCCGAAGTCCTCGCCGATGCCTTCTTTCAGCACCGCGCCGAACTGGGTCCAGAAGTCGGCGTACTTGGTCGCCTGGTTTTCGGCCACGTCTTCCAACATGCTCAAGACGCGCTTGGTCGAACCTTCGCGGATCGCCTTCACATCGCGGCTTTCCTGCAGCAACTCGCGGCTCACATTCAGCGGCAGGTCGGCGCTGTCGATCACGCCCTTGACGAAACGCAGGTAGACCGGCATCAACGCTTCGGCGTCGTCCATGATGAAGACGCGCTTCACATACAGCTTGACGCCGCCGCGCTTGTCGCGGTTCCACAAGTCGAAAGGCGCCTTGGCCGGCACATACAGCAGTTGGGTGTACTCGCTGCGACCCTCGACCCGGTTGTGGGTGTAGGCCAGCGGGGCCTCCTGGTCGTAGCTGATCTGCTTGTAGAACTCCTGGTACTGCGCGTCGGTGATGTCGCTCTTGCTGCGCGTCCACAGTGCCGCGGCCTTGTTGACCGTTTCCCATTCGTCGGTGGCCACCTGCTCCTTCTTTTCCTCGTCCCACGAGGTCTTGGGCATCAGGATCGGCAAGCTGATGTGGTCGCTGTACTTGTTGATGATCGACTTCAGCTTCCAGGCAGACAGAAATTCTTCCTCGCCTTCGCGCAGGTGCAGGATCACATCGGTGCCGCGTTGCGCGCGCTCGATGGTTTCGACTTCGAAGTCGCCGCTGCCGGTGCTGCTCCAGCGCACGCCTTCATTGGCATCGGCACCCGCGCGACGGGTTTCCACCGTCAGACGGTCGGCGACGATGAAACCGCTGTAGAAGCCAACACCGAACTGGCCGATCAGGTTGGCGTCTTTCTTCTTGTCGCCTTCCAGTTTCGACATGAACTCGCGAGTGCCGCTCTTGGCGATGGTGCCCAGGTGCGCCACCGCTTCATCGGCGCTCATGCCGACACCGTTGTCGCGAATGGTCACGGTCTTGGCTTCGGCATCGAACCAAACGCGAATCTCGAGATTCGGGTCGTCGGCCAACAACGCCGCGTTGTCCAGCGCCTCGAAGCGCAGCTTGTCGCAGGCATCCGATGCGTTGGACACCAGCTCGCGCAGAAAGATCTCCTTGTTGGAGTAGAGCGAATGCGTGACCAGATGCAGGATCTGCTGCACCTCGGCCTGGAATGACAGGGTTTTCTTGTCCATCGGTTGTTCGTGTTCGGGTGGATTGAAAGAAGGCGGTGGCTGCGACCAAGGCCGCTCGGCGCAGCCGCAGCAGATGGGAGCCGCAGGCGTGGATTTCAACACCCGCGCGGCTTCACCTGTGGCCCCGTTCAGGCAACAGCCGGAAACTCCTCGGCATCGACCTCGCTGCGGGCCTGCGCGCCATAGCGGTTGCCGGTGACGGCGGCCGGCGCGAAATGCGCTTCCAGACGGGCCATCGTCGGTGCATCCAGCGCCACCGATGCCGCGCCCAGGTTGTCGCTCAGATGCGCTTCGTTCGTCGTGCCGGGGATCGGCACCACCTGCTCGCCGCGGTGCAGCAGCCAGGCCAGTGCCAGTTGTGCTGTTGTGCAGCCGAGCTCGCGCGCGATGGCCTGCAGACCGGGCAGCAACCGCAGGTTCTGGTCGTAGGCAGCCGGCTCGAAGCGCGGCATGCTGCGGCGGATGTCGCCGGGCGCCAGGGTCGATACATCGACCAGCGTGCCTGTCAGGTAAGCGCGCGCCAGCGGGCTGAAGGCCACGAAGGCAGCGCCGATCTCGCGGCAGGCATCCAGCATGCCCAGCTCGGCATTGCGCGACCACAGCGAGTACTCGCTCTGCACCGCGCTGATCGGGTGTTCGGCGTGGGCCTTGCGCAATGTGGCTGCCGACACCTCACTCAAACCCAGCGCGCGCACCTTCCCCGCGCGCAACAGGTCGGCCATCGCGCCGACGCTGTCGGCGATCGGCACCCGCTTGTCCCAGCGGTGCAGGTAGTAGAGGTCGATGACATCGGTGCCGAGCCGCTTCAAGCTGTCTTCGCAATTGCGGCGGATCGCGTCGGGCCGGCCGTCGATGACGCGTTGGGTGGTGCCGTCGTCGGCTGTGACGCCCGCCATGCCGCCCTTGCTGCACAGCGTGATGCGGCTGCGGTGGGGTTGCAGCACCGGGCCGACCAGCGATTCGTTGGCACCGAAGCCATACAACGCAGCGGTGTCGAACAAGGTCACGCCCTGGTCGAGCGCGGTGTGCAAAAGGCGTTCGGCCTCATCGGGCGATGGTGGGCTGCCGTAGGCGTGGCTGAGGTTCATGCAACCCAGGCCGATCGGGGCGACCGTGAAGGGGCCGATGCGGCGCGGGACGGGATGGCTTGAGGTCATGCGGTGAGAACGGCTTTTTAGGGACGTGTCTGCGTTCATGCAAGAAATCTTCTTCGAGGACGAGGAGTATGTCTACAACCCACAGCACTTGGCCCGGCACCGGTTGCGATGCATCATGCAAGCCGATCACCGGCTGCAGGAGATTTGCATGGCTCAACTGAATGTCAACGGCAAGGTACGCGAGCACAACGCCGAACCCGACACCCCGCTCTTGTGGGTGCTGCGCGAGCAACTGGGGCTGACCGGCACCAAATACGGTTGTGGCATCGCGCAGTGCGGCTCCTGCACCGTGCATCTGGACGGCGCACCGGTGCGCAGCTGCGCGCTGCCGGTTTCTGCCGTGCAGCCGTCGCAGAAGGTGACCACCATCGAAGGCCTGTCGCCCGATGGCAACCATGCGCTGCAAAAGGCCTGGGTGCAACTGGATGTGCCGCAATGCGGCTATTGCCAGAGCGGCATGCTGATGGCAGCAGCCGCATTGCTGAAAGACAAGCCCCGGCCCACCGATGCCGACATCGACGCCGCCATCACCAACATCTGCCGTTGCGGTACCTACAACCGGGTCCGCGCCGCGATCAAGCAAGCCGGCTCGGGCACCCGCACTGCCGGGCTCGACATCGTCCATGTTGTCAGGAGCACCTCATGAAGCCCGGCACCGCGTTGAAGATCGATGTCTCGCGCCGCGGCTTCATCGGCACGGCAGCGGCCGGCTCGCTGGTGGTCGGCTTTCCGCTGGCGGCTGGCGCTGCGAATACCCTCACCTCGCCGGTGGCGGGCAAGACACCCGCAGCCGGCAGTGCGCCCGAGATCACCGCCTGGGTGGTGGTGCAGCCCGACGACCGCGTGATCATTCGCGTGGCCCGCTCGGAAATGGGCCAGGGCACCTTGACCGGGTTGGCGCAACTGGTGGCCGAAGAGCTGCAGTGCGACTGGGCCAATGTCACGACCGAGTACCCGACCCCCGGCGAGAATCTGGCGCGCAAACGGGTCTGGGGCAGTTTTTCCACCGGCGGCAGCCGTGGGGTGCGCGAGTCGCACCAGTATGTGCGTGAAGGCGGCGCGGCAGCGCGCTTGATGCTGGTGCAGGCAGCCGCGGAGGGCTGGCAGGTGCCGGCTGCCGATTGCACGGCGGCCAAGGGCGTGATCCGGCATGCGGCTTCGGGTCGCAGCACGAGCTATGGCAAGGTCGCAGCAGCTGCTTCGAAGCTGACGCCGCCCAGCGAAGTGAAGCTCAAGCCCGCCAAGGACTGGTCTATCGCCGGCCAGCGCCTGGCGCGGCTGGACACGGTCGAGAAAACCACCGGCAAGCAGGTCTACGGTGCCGACCTTCTGCTGCCCGGCATGCTCAATGCCAGCATCGTGGCTTGCCCGGTGTTCGGCGGCACGCGCAAGAGCTTCGACGCCGCCAAAGTGATGGCCATGCCCGGCGTGAAGCAAGTGGTTCCGGTGGATGACAACGCGGTCGCGGTGGTGGCCGACACCTGGTGGCATGCCAAGAAGGCACTGGACGCGTTGCCCATCGAGTGGGACCTGGGCGCCAACGCCAGTGTCCAGCAATCGCAGATCGACGCAATGCTGAAGGAAGGGCTCGACGCTGACAAGGCAGCGGTGGGCAACGCGCAGGGCGATGTGAAGGCTGCCCTGCAAAGCGCGGCACGTCGCATCGAAGCGGTCTACTCGTATCCGTACCAGAACCACGCCACGATGGAGCCGATGAACGCCACGGCCCGCTGGACGCCCGAGCGCTGCGAGGTCTGGACACCGACCCAGAACGGCGAAGGCGCGCTGGCGGCCACCGCCGAAGCCGCGGGTCTGAAACCGTCGGACTGCGAGGTTTACAAGATCCATCTGGGCGGTGGCTTCGGCCGCCGCGGCGCGGTGCACGACTGGGTGCGGCAAGCAGTGCTGATCGCCAAGGCGATGCCGGGCACCCCGGTCAAGCTGCTGTGGACGCGCGAAGAAGACATGACGCACGGCCAGTACCACCCGATCACGCAATGCAAGCTGACCGCCGGGCTCGACGACAAGGGCGAGCTGACCGCGCTGCACATGCGGATCTCGGGCCAGTCGATCCTGGCTGCGCTGTTTCCGCAGAACGTCAAGGACGGCAAGGACCCGGTGGTGTTTCAGGGTCTGAACGAGGGCGGTGGCGAAGCGATGATCGGCTACACGGTGCCGAGCCTGCTGGTCGACCATGCGATGCGCAACCCGCATGTGCCGCCGGGCTTCTGGCGCGGTGTGAACCTGAACCAGAACGCGGTCTACCTGGAGTGCTTCGTCGATGAGATCGCCCATGCCTCGCAGCAGGACCCGCTGGCGCTGCGCCGCAAGCTGATGGCCAAGCACCCCAAGCACCTGGCGGTGCTGAACGCAGCAGCCGAGCGCGCCGGCTACGACCGACCGGCTCCCGATGTCGACGGGCAGAAGGTCTACCGGGGCCTGGCGCAAACGCATGGTTTCGGCAGCTATGTCGCGGCCTGCGCAGAGGTCTCGGTCAGCGACGACGGCACCCTGAAGATCCACCGCATCGTCGCCGCCACCGACCCGGGCCATGCCGTCAACCCGCAGCAGATCGAAGCCCAGGTCGAAGGCTCGTTCGCTTACGGCCTGAGTGCGGCGCTGTACGGTGAATGCACGGTCAAGGACGGGCGCATTCAGCAAACCAATTTCGACACCTTTCCGCCCTTGCGCATGGCGCAGATGCCGCAGGTGGAAACGGTGGTGATGGCATCAGGAGACAGCTGGGGTGGGGTCGGCGAGCCGACCATTGCCGTGGCGGCGCCGGCGGTGCTGAACGCCATCTTCGCGGCCACCGGCAAGCGCATCCGCGATCTGCCGTTGTCCCACCACAGCCTGAAGAAGGCCTGACCGGAATGGTCGTGGACGTGGTGGCTGCGGGGGTGTTGGTTGCAGCGGCAGCCGTGGCGGTGGTGGGTGACGGCATCCCGGCGCCGCTGACCGGCATGCCCGGCGATGCCGGCCGCGGCCGCGCCATCGTGGTCGACCGGCAGCAGGGGTTGTGCCTGCTGTGCCACCGCGGTCCGTTCCCCGAGGAGCCGTCGCCCGGCAACCTGGCCACCGACCTGGCCGGTGCCGGCAGCCGCTGGAGCGAAGCACAGCTGCGGCTGCGCATCGTCGACACCCGGCGTTTGAACCCCGACAGCCTGATGCCGGCCTTTCACCGCATCGAAGGCGGCCAGCGCGTCGGCAGTGACTGGCAAGGCAAGCCGGTGCTGACTGCGCAGCAGGTCGAGGACGTGGTGGCTTTTCTGCGGACATTGAAGGAATGAAGCCGGTGCCGAACCGTCGCCACCTGCTGTGGCTGGCAGCGGCGGCGCCGGCCCTGTTGCTGCAGGTGCGCCCCGCAGCGGCCACACCGCAAGCGCTGACAGCAGCCCTGGCGGCTTTCAGTGGCGGCAAGCCGCTGCAAAGCGGGCGGGTCAAGCTGCAGATCGCCGAACTGGTCGAGAACGGCAATGCGGTGCCGGTGTCGGTGCGGGTCGACAGCCCGATGACCGATGCCGACCATGTCAAGCGGATTGCCATCTTCACCGAACTGAATCCACAGCCCGAGGTGGCGCTGTTCGAGCTGTCGCCCGCCAATGGCCGCGCCGAAGTCGGCACGCGCATGCGACTGGCCACC
>JBBSPW010000110.1:0-11328 GCA_038258365.1 Burkholderiales bacterium
CATCGCGACTTCGATGCCCCGCCCGGCGCGGCGGCGGATCTCGCTCTGGTTGCGCAGCAGCACCTGGTAGGTGCCCAGACCCACGGTGCCGAATCCCAGCAAGCCGACCTGGATCGGCTTCAGCGGGGTTGAAGGCAGACTCATCCTCGCGGTCAGGGGCAACGTCATGCGGAGTGCCGCTTTCGGTAGTTCGACAAGAAGCGCTCGATCCGGACGATGGCTTCCCTCAGGTCATCGACATTGGGCAGGAACACGAGCCTGAAGTGGTCGTGGGCTGGCCAGTTGAAACCGGTGCCCTGGACGATCAATACCTTCTCTTCGGCCAGCAATTCGTAGGCAAACAGTTGGTCATCGGCAATCGGATAGAGCTTCGGGTCGAGGCGCGGAAACATGTAGAGCGCAGCCTTGGGCTTGACCACGCTGACCCCCGGAATCTGCGTCAGCAACTCGTAGGCCAGGTCACGCTGCCTGCACAGCCGGCCACTGGGTGCCACCAGGTCGTTGATGCTTTGGTAGCCGCCGAGGGCGGTCTGGATCGCCAGCTGCCCCGGCGTGTTCGAGCACAGCCGCAGGCTGGCCAGCATGTTCAGGCCCTCGATGTAGTCGCGGGCATGGCGCTTCTCGCCCGACACCACCATCCAGCCAGCCCGGTAGCCGCAACTGCGGTAGTTCTTCGACAAGCCGTTGAAGGTCACCACCAGCACATCATCGGCCAGTGATGCCAAGCTGGTGTGGGTCGCGCCGTCGTAGAGCGTCTTGTCGTAGATCTCGTCGGCGAACACCACCAGCTGGTGCTCGCGCGCGATCTGCAGAATCTCCAGCAGCATTGCTTCCGGGTAGAGCGCCCCCGTGGGGTTGTTGGGGTTGCAGACAATGATGCCGCGGGTGCGGTCGGTGATCTTCGAACGAATGTCGGCGGCATCGGGCAGCCAGCCGGCCTGCTCGTCGCAGACATAGTGCACCGGCCTGCCGCCGGACAAGCCCACCACCGCGGTATAGAGCGGAAAATCGGGCGCCGGGATCAGCATCTCGTCGCCGTCGTTGAGCAAGGCGCTCATCGACATCTGGATCAATTCGGACGCGCCATTGCCCAGATAGACATCGTCCACATGCACACCGCGCACGCCTTGCTGCTGCGTGTAGTGCACCACCGCCTTGCGCGGTGCGAACAGGCCCTTGCTGTCGGTGTATCCCGCAGCCTGCGGCAGGTTGCGGATCATGTCCTGAACGATTTCTTCAGGCGGCTCCAGCCCGAATGCGGCCACGTTGCCGATGTTCAGCTTGATGATCTGCTGGCCCTCTTCCTCCATCTGGCGCGCCTTGTCCAGCACCGGCCCGCGGATGTCGTAGGCCACGTTGGCCAGCTTGGCGGATTTCGCCACCACTTTCATCTCGGGCTTCAAGAGTGACCTCTACGGGGCAGGGAACCTAGAATTATCGCCGTATGAAGTTCGAGCCCGACACACCCGTCAACGCCAATGTCATCACCCGCCATGAGCCTGGGCGAATCTGGGTCGGGCAACTCGCCATCGAGTACAGCGTGCTGGTGCCATGGCGCGGCGCGCTGCAGGATTGGCAGGTGGCGCGTTTCCAGGATCTGGCCGTCTCGCACTTTGACCGCATTGCAGCGCTCGAACCGGAAGTGGTGGTGTTCGGCAGTGGCGCGCGCCTGCGCTTCCCACCGCCATCGCTGCTCGAGAGCTTGATGGCGCAGCGCATCGGCATCGAGACGATGGACATCGCCGCTGCCTGCCGCACCTACAACGTCTTGGCCAGCGAAGGGCGTCGGGTGCTGGCCGCAATGCTGATCGAGCGGGTGGCCGAAACGCCCGGCACAGCCGCATGAGAAGCGCCATCGACCACACCCCGCATTCCGGGGACTGCGCGTGACTTTATAATTCTGAGTTGGGTCGGGCACTGACCACGAACTCCGGCGCGGCACAAGCGCCCGGGATCAGTCGTGACAGTTCCGACGAAGTCGGTTTCCGATTGTTGGACACCGTCAACCATGCGGCACGAATCTACTGCACCAGCGCAGTGCGAGAAAGCATCCATGACGCCTGTTGTCAACAAAGCCCTACCCGAATTCGAAGCCTTCGCCACCGGCGGCGTGAAGTTCACGCCTCAGTCACACCTGGGGCAGGCGGTCGTGTTGTACTTCTATCCAAAAGACAACACTCCCGGCTGCACCACCGAAGCGATGCAGTTTCGCGACCAGCATGCCGAATTCATCGAAGCCGGTGCGGTTGTCTTCGGGGTGTCGCGCGACAACATGACCTCGCACGACCGCTTCAAAGAGAACCTGGGCCTGCCCTTCGAGCTGATCGCCGACACCGAAGAAAAGCTCTGCCACATGTTCGGCGTGGTCAAGAACAAGATCATGTACGGCAAGAAGGTCAAGGGCATCGAACGCA
Source organism: Burkholderiales bacterium (assembly GCA_038258365.1). Lineage (GTDB taxonomy): Bacteria > Pseudomonadota > Gammaproteobacteria > Burkholderiales > Burkholderiaceae_C > Rubrivivax. Next base: position 2,415 of record JBBSPW010000110.1, read on the forward strand.
GCACCTTTCTGATCGATGCCGAAGGCGTGATGCGTGCCGAATGGCGCGGCATCAAGGTCGCCGGCCATGTCGACGAAGTGCTCAAGGCCGTCAAGTCCTTGAAAAAGGCCGCCTGATCGAGCCCTTCTGCGACGTGGCGTCATGCCGCAGCACAGGCGCTGCCAAGGCGCCGAGCCACCTCCAATCCCAAGCCGCACGGCCATCGCCGTAGCGGCTTTTTCTTTTTGCCAGTCTCTACCTCCGACCATGCCCCTGCCCAAGCCGCCCGCGAAAAAAGGTGACCTGCTGAAGAACGCCGACTACGAGGCGCAGGCGACGCCTCGAGCCGACAAGCGAACGAACAGGACGCGCACCACGGACCATCCCACTCCTGCTCCATTGAATCTGGACGATGGGCGCTCGGCGGCCGTCGCAAGGGCACCTGCTGTGTCGCCTACAGCGCCGACGTCGTTTCCGCCATCTGCACCATCAGCCGCCCCACCGGCCGCAGCGCAGCGCCAGCCAGCCGGTGCTGCGCCCGCGCCCAGCCCGGCCAAGGTTGCTAGACCGCGCAAGCCACGCCCGGCCGGCCCCGCGAAGCTTTTCGTGCTGGACACCAACGTGCTGATGCACGACCCGATGTGCTTGTTCCGCTTCGAGGAACACGATGTCTTCCTGCCGATGATCACGCTGGAAGAACTGGACGACCACAAGAAGGGCATGACCGAGGTGGCACGCAATGCCCGCCAGGTCAGCCGTGAACTCGACGGTCTGGTGCGCCTGGAAGAAAAGGCCGGCGCAAAGGTCGACCCCGATACCGGCGCCAAGCCGGCAGCCACCGATAAACCGGGCAGCCTGGACCCGCGCACCGGCATCGAACTCGCCGGAACCGGCCACCGAGAAGCCGGCGGCTGCCTCTTCTTCCAGACCACGCTGCTGGATGTCAAGCTGCCCGTCGGTCTGCCACAGGGCAAGGCCGACAACCAGATCTTGGGAGTCGTGAAGGCGCTGCGCGACGCCCACGCGGGTCGCGAGGTGGTGCTGGTGTCGAAGGACATCAACATGCGCATCAAGGCGCGTGCGCTCGGCCTGCCGGCCGAGGACTACTTCAACGACAAGACGCTGGAAGACGGCGACCTGCTCTACACCGGGGTGCTGCCGTTGCCAGCCGACTTCTGGGAGCGGCATGGCAAGACCATGGAAAGCTGGCAGCAGGGCGGCGCCACCTACTACCGCATCAGCGGCCCGCTGGTGCCCGCGCTGTTGATCAACCAGTTCGTCTACCTTGAAGTGCCCGGTGCCGCGGCGCTCTATGCGCGTGTCACCGAGATCACCGGCAAGACCGCGGTGCTGAAGACAGCGCGCGACTACACCTCGGCCAAGCATGCGGTGTGGGGCGTGACCGCGCGAAATCGCGAGCAAAATTTCGCGCTCAACCTGTTGATGGACGCCGACTGCGACTTCATCACCCTGACCGGCACGGCAGGCACCGGCAAGACACTGATGACGTTGGCCGCCGCCTTGGCGCAGGTGCTGGACGAACGCCGCTACAGCGAGATCATCGTCACCCGTGTGACCGTGCCGGTGGGCGACGACATCGGCTTTCTGCCCGGCAACGAAGAAGAAAAGATGGGTCCGTGGATGGGCGCGCTCGACGACAACCTGGAAGTGCTGGCGCGCACGGACAGCAGCCCCGGCGAATGGGGCCGCGCAGCCACCAACGATCTGGTTCGCAGCAAGATCAAGATCAAGAGCCTGAACTTCATGCGCGGCCGCACCTTCCTGAACAAGTTCGTGCTGATCGACGAAGCGCAGAACCTGACCCCGAAGCAGATGAAGACCCTGATCACCCGCGCCGGGCCGGGCACCAAGATCGTCTGCCTCGGCAACCTGGCGCAGATCGATACCCCCTACCTCACCGAAGGCAGCAGCGGTCTGACCTATGCCGTCGACCGCTTCAAGGGTTGGCCGCATGGCGGGCACATCACGCTGGCGCGCGGTGAGCGGTCGCGGTTGGCGGACTTTGCGAGCGACGTGCTCTGAGAACGAGAACCCGCGCTTGCCCGATGCGGCGACAGGGCCGATGGCGGGCTGCAAGAATCCAGCGATGAACATGCATGTTGTCTTGCGGATGCCAACGGCTGGGGCCGCCGCGCTGATGTCGGTGCTGCTACTCGTCGGCTGCGCCCACCAATCGCCCCCACCCGGTCAGAGCCGCGAGCAGGTGCTGCAAAAGTGGGGCAGGCCAACGGCAACGTATGACTTGAAAGGCTCGACTGCAACGGACCTTGCCATCAGCCCGGCAAACAAACCGGGGATGGGCCCGACCGTGGTCGCAGGCAGCGGCAGCGAGCGGCTGGAGTACGCCACCGGCCCCTTCGGCCGCACCACCTGGATGATCGATCTGGACGCCGATGGCCGCGTGGTGGCAGCACAGCAGGTGCTGAACGAAGCCCGCTTCATCGAGGTGCAGCAAACCGTAGGCCTCAGGTCGGACGGCCTGCTGCGCCTGATCGGTACGCCCGGCGAACGACGAGCCGGTGGTTTGGCGGGCGGGCAGGTCTGGTCGTGGCGCTATCCGAACAACGACTGCCTCTGGTTTCAGGCCTCGGTGGCCGACAGCGGCTATGTCACCAGTGCCGGCTACGGTGGCGACCCGCTCTGCGACCGAGGCGCCGACTTCGCGCGCGGCGACCGTGCGCGCGGATCGCCCCGCTGACGCACCGCTCCCTCGGACCCGCTGGTTAATCGACCGACTGCTTCACCTGCTGCAGCGCGCCCGGATCTTCCATCGTGGTCAGGTCGCCGGGGTCTCGGCCTTCACACACCGCCTGGATCGCCCTTCGCAGCAGCTTGCCTGAACGGGTCTTGGGCAGCGAATTGACGAAGCGCACCCGTTGCGGCCGCGCCACCGCACCCAACTGGTCGGCCACGCGCTTCATCATCTCGCCTTCCAGCTTCATTGCAGCTTCGGGGGTGTCGGCCGTCGATGCATCCTTCAGCACCACAAAGGCCATTGCCACCTGGCCCTTGAGCGCATCGGCCACCCCCACCACCGCCACTTCTGCGGTTTGCGGGTGGCTCGCAATGCTCTCTTCGATTTCTCGGGTTCCCAGGCGATGGCCGGCCACATTGATGACATCGTCGCTGCGACCGAGGATGGTGAAGTAGCCATCGGCATCGCGGATGCCCCAGTCGAAGGTGTTGTAGACCATCCGGCCCGGCACGCTGTCCCAGTAGGTGCGCTTGAAACGCTCGTCGTCGCGCCACACGGTTTGCATGCAGCCCGGCGGCAGCGGGTACTCGATCACCACCACGCCCTTCTCACCCGCTCCGGTCAGCTCCTCGCCGGTGTTTTCGTCCACCAGCCGCACATCGAAGCCATACACCGGCTTGCCGGGTGAGCCCAGCTTGCTGATCTGCGGCTCGATCGCGTTGCACAAACCCAGGATCGGCCAGCCGGTCTCCGTCTGCCAGTAGTTGTCGATCACCGGCTTGCCCAGTGCATCGCGGATCCAGCGTGCGGTGGGTTCGTCCAGCGGTTCACCGGCCAGGTACAGCGCCTTCAGGCTCGACAGGTCGTGGCGCGACAGCGCGTCCGGGTCCTGCTTCTTCAGCACCCGGACCGCGGTCGGGGCGCTGAACATCATGTTGACCTTGTATTGCTCCACCAGCTTCCACCAGATGGCCGCATCGGGCCGGGTCGGCAGTCCCTCGTACAACACCGTACCCATGCCGGCGATCAGAGGGCCATAGACGATGTAGCTGTGGCCCACCACCCAGCCGATGTCGCTGGTGCTGAAGTAGGTTTCGCGCGCGTCGGGGCTGGGGTCGGCACCGAAGATGTGGCGCATGCTGGCTGCCAGCGCCACCGCATAGCCGCCGGTGTCGCGCTGCACGCCTTTCGGAGTACCGGTGGTGCCGCTGGTGTAGAGGGTGTAGCTGGGATGCGACGAAGCCAGCCACACGCAAGGCACTTCGGCAGTGCGATGGCGTTGCTGCACCGTCGCCCAATCGTGGTCGCGGCCGTCGATCTTCTGGAACGGCGCCAGGCCGCGGTCGACCATCAAGACCTTGGCAGGCTTGTGCGTGGCCAGCTTGATGGCTTCGTCCAAGAGATGTTTGTAGGGCATCGGCTTGCCACCCCGGCTGCCGGCATCGGCGCTGACCACCAGCACCGGCTCGGCATCGTCGATGCGACTGGCCAGACTGCTGCTGGCGAAGCCGCCGAACACCACCGAATGCAGCGCTCCTATGCGCACGCAAGCCAGCATCGCAAACACCGCCTCGGGGATCATCGGCATGTAGATCAGTACGCGGTCGCTGTCTTTCACCCCGAGTTCGATCAGGGCCGCAGCCATCGTCTGCACCTCGCGGTGCAATTGCGCGAAGCTGTAGGTAATCTCGGTGTCGGTCTCGGTCGAAACATGGATCAACGCCGGCTGGTCTGCTCGGTGCGGCAGATGACGATCCAGCGCGTTGTGGCACAGGTTGGTGGTGCCGCCGACAAACCAGTCGGCAAACGGGGGACGGCTGACGTCGCAGATCTGGGTCGGCGGGGTCTGCCAGTCGATCAGCTTCGCCTGCTCGGCCCAGAACGCATCTCGGTCGTCGATCGAGCGTTGGTAGAAGCGGTCGTAGGTTCCATTTGCGCTGTCCATCTGCGGTCTCCTGGTTTGTTGTGTTCAGGTCTTGCGGACTCACCACTGGCCGTAGAACACACCAGCCGACTTGTGGGCGTCGGTGCGCTGCACGATCTGCTCGTCGCTGACAGTGGTGCGGTGCTTGCGGCGCGCCAGAAACTCCATCAACTGCTGCCGAAACTGCTGCCGCAGGCCTTCTGTCGATGGATCGCGGCCCAAGTCGTCGAAGGCATCGGGATCGGCCTGCAGGTCGTACAGCTGCTCGGGCAGGTCGAGCCAGTGCACATAGCGGTGCGTGGCGGTTCGCAACGAAAAGGCACGCGATTGCTGCGGCGTGCGGCCCAGCGTTACGCGCGCGGCCTTGAAGCCGTAGTCCAGCTCGGCATAGGCGGCGCTGCGCCAGCCTTCGGATGCCGTCTCGTCGCCATGCAACAGCGGCAACAGGCTGCGGCCCTCGATGCGGTGATTCGGAATCGGCAGGCCCAACGTGTCGAGCACCGTCGGCAACACATCGACGCCTTCGACGAAGCGGCTCTCGGTGCGGCCCCGGGTGGCATCGGCAGACGAGCGCGGGTCGGCGACGATGAAGGGCACGCGCTGCACGGTGTCGTAGAACAGCTCTTTCTCGCCCAGCCAGTGGTCCCCCAAGAAGTCGCCATGGTCGGCGCAGAAAATCACCAGTGTGTCGGCCAGCCGGCCACTCTTGTCCATGTGCTCGAACAAGCGGCCGAGGTGGTCGTCCAGCTGTTTGACAAGCCCCTGGTAGGCCGGCCGCACTCTGCGAACCACTTCGTCGCGCGAGAAGTTGCGGCTTTCCTCGTGTTGGCGATAGGCCGCCACTGCCGGGTGCGCATCGTGCAATTCACGTTCGCGCCTGACCGTCGGCAGGCACTGGTCTGCGGTGTACATCGCGTGGTAAGGCGAAGGCGCCATGTACGGCCAGTGCGGTTTGACATAGCTCAGGTGCAGCACCCAGGGGCGGCTGCCCTGCTGTTGCATGAACTCGATCGCGCGGTCGGTGGTGTAGGCCGTCTCAGAATGCCGCTCCTGCACGCGCGCCGGCAGGTGCACGTTGCGCATCTGCCAGCCGCTTTGCAGTTGCCCCTGTTCGTCGATGCCGCTGATGACGTAGTCGGTCCAGGGCTGCGGGCTGTCGTAGCCCTGGCTGCGCAGCCAGCCCGAATAGCCATCGGCGCTGCGGGTGTCGTGGTGGCCGTCGTGGCGGTCGACGGCCCGCAAGCCCCCGCTTTGCAGCAGGCTGCCGAGTTCGGCGCCGGGGTCGATGCCGAGGCGGTCCATGCCTTCGCGGTCGGGCAGCACATGGGTCTTGCCCGCCAGCCACAGATCGTGTCCGCCGGCGCGCAGCAGCTCGCCCATCGTTTGCTCGCCGATGCCCAGTGGCACGCGGTTCCAGGTGGCGCCATTGCTGATCGGGTAACGGCCGGTGTAGTAGCTCATGCGGCTCGGGCCGCAGACACCGCTGCTGACATAGGCCTGGGTGAAGCGCACGCCGCGTGCGGCCAATGCGTCCAGGTTCTGCGTCTGCAGGTACGGGTGGCCGGCGCATGACAAGTGGTCCCAACGCAACTGGTCGGCCATGATGAAGAGCACGTTCATCGCGCAGCGCCGTGTCCTGCCATCGGTCCTGATCGCCCGGCCCCGCTCGTCAGGGCTGGATCCGGACGACGACACGCCCGCGCACCTGGCCGGCCATCAAGCGTTCGGCCGCTTTTAATGCCCCCTTCAGCGGCACCTCTTCAACCATCGATTCCAGCAGGTCGGGGTCCAGATCGGAGGCCAGCCGGTCCCAGGCACGAACGCGCAGCGCATGCGGCGCCATCACGCTGTCGATGCCCGCAAGCGTCACGCTGCGCAGGATGAACGGCATCACCGTGGTCGGCAAATCATGACCCTGTGCCAGCCCGCAAGCCGCGACCACGCCGCCATAGCGCGTCTGCGCCAGCGCATTGGCCAGCGTGTGGCTGCCGACGGGGTCCACCACGGCCGCCCAGCGCTCCTTCTGCAAGGGCTTGCCGGCAGCGCCCAGCTCGGCACGATCGATCACGCTCGTGGCGCCCAGCTTCGTCAGATAGTCATGGGCACCGGCCTGCCCGCTGCAAGCCACCACCGTGTGGCCGAGCCGCGCCAGCAGAGCGATCGCCACGCTGCCCACGCCACCGCTGGCCCCCGTGACCAGCACCTCGCCGGCGCCGGGCTTCAATCCATGCTTTTCCAGTGCCAGCACGCAGAGCATCGCGGTGTAGCCCGCAGTGCCGATGGACATCGCCTGCCGGGCCGTGAAGGCTTCCGGCAACTTCACCAACCACTCCCCCTTGAGCCGTGCGCGTTCGGACAAGCAACCCCAATGGGTCTCCCCGGCGCCATAGCCGTTGTGCACGAAACGGTCGCCGGCCTTCCAGTCGGGATGTCGACTTTCCAGCACCGTGCCGGCGCCGTCGATCCCGGGCACCATCGGCCAGATGCGCACCACGGGCGCGCGGTTCAGCAGCGCCAGACCGTCCTTGTAGTTCAGGGTCGACCACTCCGGCTGAACCAGCACGCCCGCGTCACCGGCATAGGGCAGCGCGCTGTCCTCCAGGTCGGCAAGGCGGGCACTGAAACCGGTTTCTGGCTTTTCGAGCAGCAGGGCTTTGAACATGGCGCTTCAGCCCGCGGCAAGCCGGGCACGGTGGTTGAGCAAGGTACATCCTGACACGGTTTGGTGGCAGATCGGCGCGTTTATCCGGGGTCAAAGCCGGGACCGCGCTGCTATCGTCCGCCGCGCATGATGTCCACCCTCCTGCTTCGGTCGTCTGCAGTTGCCTGCTTGCTGGCTGCAGCTGCCGTGCATGCGGCGCCGCCGGCCGATGCGACGCTTTCAGCAGCCGCCTCATCTGCGTCTGCGTCTGCGACCGCGACTGCGTCATCCCCGGTCGCAACCCCGAGCCCGTTGGCCCAACGCATGCGCGACCGCGCCTCGTCCCTGGTGCTGGCGTCGATGGACTTCCTTGGCGTGCCGTACCGCCGCGGTGGCACATCGGCCGAAGACGGTTTCGACTGCAGCGGCTTCACGCGCCATGTCTTCGAGCGCACCGTCGGAATGGTGCTGCCACGTCGCGCCGACGAGCAAGCCCGCGACAGCACCCTGGTAGCGGTGACGCGTGACCAGCTCAGGCCCGGCGACCTGGTGTTCTTCAACACCATGCGCCGCGCGTTCTCGCATGTGGGCATCTATGTCGGCGACGGGCGCTTCATCCACGCACCGCGCACGGGCAGCCAGGTGCGCATCGACGACCTGCGCCAGGCGTATTGGTCGAAGCGCTTCGCTGGGGCGCGTCGCGCGGGAGGGCGCTTCGCTTCGCTGCTGCCATCGGCGATGGCAGCGGAAGCCGTGCTGCCCGCCGGCACCGAGCCTGTGGCTCCGGTTGCTGCTGCCGCTTTCGTCGCCAACGGCGCCCCGCCCTGACCCTGCAGGCCGCTGCGCCAAGCGCAGCGCGCCACCCCGGCCGCAGGTGACAATTGCGCGATGGCGACGCATGTGATCCCCCTGGCCGACCTGCGCTACCGCGCCGCTGCGCCGCAGGTGCCTGCCGACCTGCAATCGCCGGTCGGCTCGTTGACAGACCAGCTCGGTCGACCGCTGCGCGACCTGCGCATCTCGGTCACCGACCGTTGCAATTTCCGCTGCGGCTATTGCATGCCGAAGGAGGTCTTCGACAGCCGCTACGCCTTTCTGCCGCAAAGCTCGCTGCTGAGCTTCGAGGAGATCACGCGGCTGTCGCGGTTGTTCACCGCGCATGGCGTTCGCAAGCTGCGGCTGACCGGCGGTGAGCCGTTGCTGCGAAAGCATCTGGAAGTGCTGGTGGCACAACTGGCCACCTTGCGAACGCCCGATGGCGAACCGCTGGACATTACGCTGACCACCAACGCATCGCTGCTGGCGCGCAAGGCGCAGGCGCTGCGCGACGCCGGACTGCAACGCATCACCGTCAGCCTGGACGCATTGGACGACGCGGTTTTCAGGCGCATGAACGATGTGGAATTTCCGGTGGCCGATGTGCTGGCCGGAATCGATGCAGCACTGCAAGTCGGCTTCGGCCCCATCAAGCTCAACATGGTGGTCAAGCGCGGCACCAACGACAGCCAGATCGTGCCGCTGGCGCGCCATGTGCGCGAACACTACGGTCCGCAGGTGGTGCTGCGCTTCATCGAATACATGGATGTCGGCGCCACCAACGGCTGGCGCATGGACGAAGTGCTGCCTTCGGCCGAGTTGCTGCAGCATCTGTCGG
>JBBSPW010000111.1:0-11283 GCA_038258365.1 Burkholderiales bacterium
CATCGGCCGAGATCGTCTTCAGGCTGTCGACGCGCAGCAGGTGGCGTTCGATGAATTCGCGCGCGATGTCCTTGACCTTGCTGGGCGCGGCGATCATGCAGCCCAGCACGCCGACAAAGGGCTTCGACGGGTGCCCGTCCACCGACGGGATCGGCGCCACCGCGAAGTCGATGCCGCTCTTGCGAATGTTGTCCCAGGCCCAGGGGCCGGTGATCATCATCGCCACCTCGCCGCGGTTGAAGGCGGCTTCCATCTCGGCATAGCGCGCGCCGCGTGGCATCTGGCCACCGGTGATCAAGCGTTCCAGCGTTTGCGCGCCTTTGACGGCACCGGCTGTGTTGACGCCGACCCGGGTCGGATCCAGTTCACCCGCTGCATCGCGCCCGAACACATAGCCGCCAGGCCCAGCCAGCATCGGCCAGCTGAAGAAGGACTTGTTGTAGTCCCACAGCAGCGCATGCTTGCCCCGCTTTTGCAGTTGCGCATCGAGCGCGACCACCTCGTCGAAGGTGGCCGGCGGCACCGGCACCAGCGCCTTGTTGACGATCAGCCCGATGGCTTCGATGGCCAGCGGGTAGCCCCAGACGCGGCCCTGCCAGGTAAAGGCCTGCCAGGCCGCGTCGTCGATGGCGGCACGCACCGTCTTCGGTGGCGTCACCGGGCTGATGAGCCCGCCGCGCGCCCATTCGCCGACCCGGTCGTGCGGCCAGCAGAAGATGTCCGGACCCTTGCCGGCAGCGGCTGCGGCCTGGAACTTGTCGGGCGCGCCTTCGGGGTGCTGCACCACGACCTGCACGCCGGACTCGGCAGCAAAGCGGTCGCCGACTGTCTGCAAACCGTTGTAGCCCTTGTCGCCGTTGATCCAGACCAGCAGGCGCAGGCCAGTCGGCGTTTGCGCACCGGCCGATGGCGACCCCAATGCACTGACGAATAGCAGCAGCATCGCACCGGCCATGCGCCGCCGGGCCGTGCGCGCTTCAGGCGGCATTGCGCGCGGCGACATGGCGTTGAAACGCGCGGCCTTCGGCACCGAAGAGGTGCGCCTGTTGCGGCGGCACCGACAGCACCAGCGCCTGGCCGGACGCGATGTCGGTTTCGCCGTCCAGCGCGCAGGTCAGCACCTCGGCCATGCCGGGGTGGCTGCAATAGGCATAGGTGAGGTTGCCCAGCGACTCGACGAAGGTCACGGTGGTGTGCAGCATGTTTTCACCTCCGCGCTCGCCATGCGGTGCGGGCTGCAGGTGTTCGGGCCGAATGCCGAGCCGCACTGAGGCGCCGGCCTGTGCGCGGCTGGCATCGACCGTGCAATGCAGTGTCTCGCCACCCGCGGTGCGCACCGTGGCGCCGCCTGCATCGGCCTGCACCACCGTCGCATCGATGAGGTTCATGCCGGGGCTGCCGATGAATTGCGCCACGAACAGGTTGCAGGGGTGCTGGTACAGCGCCATCGGCGCGCCCACTTGTTCGATGCGGCCCGCGTTCAGCACCACGATGCGGTCGGCCAAGGTCATCGCTTCGACCTGGTCGTGGGTGACATAGACCATCGTGGTGCGCAAGTCGTCGTGCAGCTTGGCGAACTCGTAGCGCATCTTCACACGCAGCGCAGTGTCCAGGTTCGACAACGGTTCGTCGAACAAGAACACCTCGGGCTGGCGCACGATCGCGCGGCCGATCGCCACCCGCTGGCGCTGCCCGCCCGACAGGTCCTTGGGCTTGCGCTGCAGCAGATGGTCGATGTGCAGCGTGCGCGCAGCGCGTTGCACCGCGTCGTCGATCTGCGCCTTGTTCATGCCGGCCAGCTTCAGCCCGAAAGCCATGTTCTGGTGCAGGTTCATGTGCGGGTAGAGCGCATAGCTCTGGAACACCATCGCGATGCCGCGCTCGGCAGGCGGAACGTCGTTGACGATGCGGTCGCCGATGCGCAGTTCGCCTTCGGTGATGTCTTCGAGCCCGGCGATCACGCGCAGCAAGGTGCTCTTGCCGCAGCCGCTGGGGCCGACGAAGACCATGAATTCGCCGTCGTCGATCGTGAGATCGATGCCCTGCAGGATGCGCAGATCGCCGAAGGACTTGCCGACCCCGGACAGCTGGACTTGGGCCACCTTCGATGCCTCTGGCGCTACGGCCTGGTGATGCTTGTTGAAGCTTGTTGCTGCGTGTTCTGCAGGGGCGCTGTGGCGCCCGCGGCGGCGCCGGCCGACTATATCCAGCAAGCCACCGCCTGCCATTGCGGCGAACCCGGCCCGTGCAGCCGGCCCTTGCAGCCCGCCGCTCCTACACTTCAGCCGCATGAAGCTTCCTCCCCGCAGCAGCGGCGTGCTGCTGCACACCAGTTCACTGCCCGGCCCGCATGGCATCGGCGACCTCGGCGTCGATGCGCACCGCTTCGTCGATTGGCTGGCCGATGCGGGGCAATCGCTGTGGCAGATGCTGCCCATCAACCCGATCGGACCCGGTCACTCGCCTTATCAAAGCGTCTCGGCCTTTGCGGGCAGCCCGCTGATGGTGGCGCTGGCCCCGTTGGTGCACAGCGGCTGGCTGGCCGAGCCGGTGCTGCCCGAGCCACCCTTCGATCCGATGCGGGTCGACTACGAACGGGTGCAGCTGTGGCGGCTTCAGCAACTGCGCAGTGCGGCGCAAGGCTTCTTCGCAAGCGCTGCCGATGCCGACCGCGCCCTGTTCCAGGCCTGGTGCACGGCGCAATGCGGCTGGCTCGACGACTTCGCCCTTTTCATGGCGCTGGAAGTTGCGCACCGTGGCGAGCCCTGGTGGGCCTGGCCAGCGCCTTTGCGCTGGCGCGAGTCGGGGGCCTTGCGGGCGGCCTGGAAGCAGCACGAAGCCGAAGCGCATGTCTGGCAATTCATTCAATGGTGTTTCGACACCCAGTTCGCGCAGCTGAAGGCCCATGCCAATGCGCGTGGCGTGGCGCTGGTCGGTGACCTGCCGATCTTCATCGCCCACCACAGTGTCGATTGCTGGTCGCGTCCCGATTTGTACGAACTGGATGCCGATGGCTTGTGCCCGGTGGTGGCCGGCGCGCCGCCCGACGACCTGGGACCGGAAGGCCAGCGCTGGGGCAATCCGCTGTACCGCTGGAACCGCATGGCCGAAGAGAACTTCGCTTGGTGGACCGCCAGGGTGCAGCGCGCGCTGGCCCATGCCGATGTGTTCCGCATCGACCATTTCCGCGGTTTTGCGGGCTACTGGGCCATTCCGGCCGAGAGTTTCAGCGCTCGCGATGGCCATTGGCGCGAGGGTCCGGGCAAGGCGCTGTTCGATGCCATCGAAGCGGCGCTCGGCAAGCTGCCGATCATTGCCGAGGACCTGGGGCTGATCACCCCGGATGTGGTGGCGCTGCGCGAAGCCTGCGGTTACCCCGGCATGAAGATCCTGCAGTTCGCCTTTGGCGGCGACGCCACGCACCCGTTCTTGCCGCACAACATCGCAGCCGACTTCGTGGTCTACACCGGCACCCACGACAACGACACCGCACTCGGCTGGTGGGACCACGCACCACTGCACGAACGCGACTATGCCGCGATCTATCTGGAATGCGACGACCACGGCTTGCATGCGGCGCTGATGCGGGCGGCCAGCCAGTCCGCGGCCTGCATGGCCATCTTTCCGATGCAGGACGTATTGGGGCGATCGGGAGACGAACGCATGAACGTGCCGGGCACGCTGGGCGGCGACAACTGGGTCTGGCGCTTCGCATGGAACGACGCAGTGCAGACCGCCGGGCGCTTGTTGGCGCAAATTGGCGCGGCCAGCGGGCGCTCGCCGTTCCGCTTGTTGAAGGCGGTTGAGCATGTTTAGGCGCCTGCAGCCCGCCGTGCGGCGTGTGACCACGCGCTTGCGGTCCGGCCTGGGTGCAGCGCTGCTGGGTCTCGCGGCTGCTTGCATCACGGCCATGCCAGCCACAGCGCAAACGCTGACCGTGGCCGCGGCCAGCAGCTTGTCAGAGGTGATGCCGCAACTGGCGCGCGGATTCGAAGCGGCGCATGCGGGTGCCGAGGTGGTGGTGGTGCTGGGGGCGTCCGGCACGCTGTTGGAGCGCATCGCGCTGGGTTTGCGCGCCGATGTGCTGGCCAGCGCCGACCTGGAAACCGCCACCCTCGGCATGCAGCGCGAGTTGCTGGTGTCGGACCTGCGCAGCGTGTTCGCGACCAACACATTGGTGCTCGTCACGCCCACCTCGCTGAACCTGCCGCTGCGGCGCTTGTCGGACCTGGCGGCACCCGAAGTGGTGCGGATCGCGATCGGCCGTCGATCGGAGGTGCCTGCCGGGCGCTACGCACGCCAGGTCATCGACGCGGCGCGACTGTGGCCGTCGGTGCAACGCAAGATCGTGCAGGCCGACAGCGTGCGCGACGTGCTGGACCTGGTGGCGCGCGCCGATGTCGAAGCCGGCTTCGTCTACACCACGGACGTGGCTGCGGCAGGCGAACGGGTGCGCGTGGTGCAGACGCTGGAAACCGCGATTCCGATTCGCTACCCTGCGCATGTGGTGGCAGCCAGCAAGCAGGTGGTGCTGGCGCGTGACTTCGTCGCCTGGCTGCGCGGCCCGGCAGCGCAGGTGATTCTGAAGCGCGCCGGGTTCGGCACCCCTTGAATGTTGCAGCAGCAGCCGTCGCCAGACGCTTCGGCCTTGGCGCGTTCGGCTTGCTGCTGACATTGCCTGGCGCTGCGGCAGCCATGAATGCCTGCAATTCGGATGCAGCAACCACGGTGCTGCAAGCTGCCGCGGGGCCGGCCGTGGCTGCGCAGGCGATGTGGCTGGATGCGGGACGGCTACGCTGGCCCGCTGCCGATCCGTTGCGGCCGGTGCAATTGCTGCATGCAGCCGGCGGGGGGCTCGTCACGGCGACCGGGCAGGCGCCGTCGGGCCTCGAAGATTCGATCACGATGTCCGCTGCCGATGCAGCAGTGCCTGAACCGCAAACGGCTCGCTTCGCCTGGTTCGGCAGCGGACCCGAGTACCGCTTGTCGCGGGACGATGCCGTACGCCTGCCCGCACTGCTGCTGGGCCAATTGCGTCTGGTGCAGACCGATGATCAGGGCCGCGTGCTGCGAGCCAGCAGCGTGCAGATCGCTGCAGCACTGGACGACCTGTACGCCGCCAGTGCCGCAAGAGCCGGTGACCTCGGCGCCACGCCGAGCCACGACGCCACCGGCTTTGCGCTGTGGGCGCCGACTGCGCAGGCGGTGTCGGTTTGCCTGCGCGAAGCCGGCGGGGTCATGCCCGTGCCGATGGCGCGTGACGCGGCCAGCGGCATCTGGCGCGCCACGGTGCCGCGTGACCTGAGCGGCGCGCTCTACACGTATGCGGTCGACGTGCTCGTCGAAGGGCACGGCCTGGTGCGCAACCGTGTCACCGATCCGTACTCGGTGAGCCTCGACGCCGACTCGCAACACAGCTGGATCGGCCGCATGGACGACCCGTCTGTCACGCCCGAAGGCTGGGCCGGCGACCGGCCGCCGCAAACGGTCCAGCATGGCACCGACACCGTCATGTACGAACTGCACGTCCGCGATTTTTCCGCCAACGACGACAGCGTGCGCCCCGCCTGGCGCGGCAAGTACCTCGCCTTCACCGAGCCCGACTCGGCCGGCATGCGCCACTTGCGCGCACTGGCTGCAGCCGGCGTCACCGATGTGCACCTGCTGCCAGTCTTCGACTTCGCGACCGTGCCCGATACAGGCTGCACCCAGCCGGACACGCAACGCCTGTCCGCCATGCCTCCCGACAGCGACCAGCAGCAGGGGCTGGTGATGCAGACCGCCGCGACCGACTGCTTCAACTGGGGCTATGACCCCTGGCATTTCGGCGCACCCGAAGGCAGCTATGCCACCGATGCCGCCAACGGCGCGGTGCGCATCCTGGAGCTGCGGCGCCTGGTGCAGGCGCTGCACCGCGCCGGTCTGCGGGTGGGCATGGACGTGGTCTACAACCACACGCATGCCGCGGGGCAGAACCCGCAATCGGTGCTGGACCGGATCGTGCCCGGCTACTACCAGCGGCTGGATGCGAACGGCACGGTCACGAACTCGACCTGCTGTGCCAACACCGCCACCGAGCACGCGATGATGGCCAAGTTGATGACGGACACCGCGGTGGTCTGGGCGCGCGACCACCACATCGACGGCTTTCGCTTCGACCTGATGGGCCACCAGCCACGCAGCGCGATGCTGGCGCTGCAAGCCGCAGTCGACCGCGCCACCGGGCGCCATGTGCAACTGATCGGCGAAGGCTGGAATTTCGGCGAGGTGCAGAACGGCGCCCGCTTCGTGCAGGCCGCGCAAGGCCGGTTGGGCGGCACCGGCATCGGCACCTTCAGCGACCGGGCGCGCGATGCCTTGCGCGGCAGCAGCGATGGCGCAGCGCTGTCGAGTCAGCAAGGTTGGTTGACGGGGCTCGGTTATGCACCGAATGCCCATGCGCCGGCCGATCCTGCGGCGCAGCGCAACGCGTTGATGAAGAGCGCCGACCTGGTGCGCGTCGGCCTGGCCGGCACGCTGGCCGACGTTCGGCTGCAGACCCACGACGGCAGTGTCAAGCCGTTGCGCGAGATCGAATATTCGGGCCAGGGTGCCGGCTATGCCCAACAACCGGACGAACCCGTGGCCTATGTCGAAAACCACGACAACCCCACGCTTTTCGACCTGGCCGTGTGGAAGCTGCCACGCGACACCTCCCGTGCCGACCGCGCGCGGGTGCAGGTGCTGGGGGTGGCGGCGGTGCTGTTCAGCCAGGGCATTCCGTATCTGCATGCCGGCATCGAACTGCTGCGCAGCAAAAGCCTGGACCGCAACAGTTACGACAGCGGCGACTGGTTCAACCGCATCGATTGGACCGCCAGCAGCAGCGCGTTCGGCAGCGGCTTGCCGCCGGCGCGCGACAACGAGCCGATGTGGCCCGCGATGCGCCCGCTGCTGGCCGACCGCGAAGCGATCGCACCCTCGGCCACCGACATCGCCTTCACCCGCGATGCGGTGCTGGACCTGCTGCGCATCCGCCGCAGCAGCACGCTGTTCCGGCTGCCGACCGCGGCCGAGATCGAAGCGCGTTTGTCGTTCCTCGACACCGGGCCGGCACAAGAGCCGGCAGTGGTCATCGTGCGGCTCGATGGCCGCGGTTGGCCCGGTGCCGGCTTCGACGAACTGCTGCTGGCGATCAATGCCGATGTGCGCGCGCACAGCCGGCCATTGCCGGAGTTGAAAGGCCGCGGCTATGGGCTGCACCCGGTCCATCTCGCTCCCGATGCCGCAGACCGACGGCCGGCCGCCGAAGCGCGCTGGGATGCCGATGCCGCCCTGCTGCAGGTGCCATCGCGCACGGCGGTGGCGTGGGTACTCCCCGCCGCGCGCTGAAAGCGGATCAGTGTCCTGCCGACACCTTCTCGCCCGCCTTCATCCGGTACACGGTGCCGCAATACGGGCACTTGATCTGCCCGGTGCTGCCCACATCCAGGAACACCTTCGGATGGGTGCTCCACAGCGGCATGCGCGGGTTGGGGCAGAACACCGCGCCAGGTCCGACCAGATCGGCTGCCACCAGTTCCACCACGGCCTGCGGGTGGCGCACGTTCATGCCGTCTTTGGGGTCGACCATCGGATGTTTGATGCCTGATTCAATGCTGTGATGGCCGCGCCTCAGACCACCGTCAGCCATTCGGCGTACTTCGGGTTGCGGCCATGCACGATGTCGAAGAACGCGGTCTGGATCTGCTCGGTGATCGGCCCGCGGCTGCCGCTGCCGATCGGCAGGCGGTCGAGTTCACGCACCGGTGTCACTTCGGCGGCGGTGCCGGTGAAGAAGGCTTCGTCGCTGATGTAGACCTCGTCGCGGGTGATGCGCTTTTCCACGAGTTCCAAACCCAGGTCCTTGCAGATGTGGAAGATGGTGTTGCGGGTGATGCCGGCCAGCGCACCGGCCGACAGGTCGGGCGAATAGACCACGCCCTTCTTGACGATGAACAGGTTCTCGCCCGCGCCTTCACTGACGAAACCGGACACGTCCAGCAACAACGCTTCGTCGTAGCCATCGTCCACCGCTTCCATGTTGGCCAGGATGCTGTTGGTGTAGTTGCTGACTGCCTTGGCCTGCGTCATCGTGATGTTGACGTGATGCCTCGTGTAGCTGCTGGTCTTGACGCGGATGCCGCGCTTCAGACCCTCTTCGCCCAGGTACGCGCCCCAGGGCCAGGCCGCAACCATCAGGTGGATGTCGTTGCCCTTGGTGCTGACGCCGAGCTTCTGGTCGCCCACCCACACCAGCGGGCGCAAGTAGCAACTCTCGAGCTGGTTGACCTTCACGACCTCGACCTGTGCGGCGCGCACCTGCTCGGGTGTGAAAGGCAGCTTCATGCGCAGGATCTTGGCGCTGTTGAAGAGCCGCTCGGTGTGCTCTTGCAGGCGAAAGATCGCGGTGCCGGAGTCGGTCTTGTAGGCGCGCACACCTTCGAAAGCGCCGCAGCCGTAGTGCAGGGTGTGGGTCAGCACATGGATCTTGGCGTCGCGCCATTCGACCAACTGACCGTCCATCCAGATCTTGCCGTCTCGGTCGGACATCGACATGGCGCTTCTCTCCTGCTTCGGGCTGCGTGCTCGGGTTTCGCAGTTTAAGTGCCGCTGCGCAGCAACTGCCAGCCGGTCACGCGCCCGCTGCGCAAGCTCACGTGCACCGCGTCGCCCCCGGGGTCGACCCACACAAATGCCTCGTCGGCGTCACTGCCCTGCACGCTCGGTTCAGGCCGCCCCAGGCTGCGCGTGAGCCGCAGCACCTGCGGCAGCCCCATGCCACGCGACAGCCGGGCGTTCAGCATCACGGCATTGGGCACCTCGCCCACCGGCCGCCCCGCAGCCTGGCGCAAGGCGCGCATGGCGCGGCTGAACTGCAACAGCAGCCAGAACGCGAGCACCGTGACTGCCAGCAGCAGCCCGCGCCAGCCGTATGCGAGCGTGGCCGACACCGCGGCGGCGCTGGCCAGCATCCAGCCCGCCACAGCGGCCAGCCCGCCGCGATTCATGCGCGCTGCAGCGCCTGCGGCGCTTCAGGTGCGCTCAGACCGTGGTGCGCACGATGTCGGCGCGCACCGAAGCCGGCAGCCGGTCGAGCACGAAGCGCATCGCCAGCGGGATCAGCACCAGGTCGTCCATCACCCCCAGCAGCGGAATCGCATCGGGAATCAGGTCGATCGGGGATACCACATACAGCGCCATGCCGACCACCGCCGGCTTGAACCAGTTCGGCGCGCCGGGGTGTTTCCAGGCGCGGAGCATCAGCCGGGCATCGCCCCGGATCACGGTCCACAGCATCGAGATCTTCTTCCACATGGCCAGGGCCTCCGGGTGGGTGTGCAACGAGGGATATGGGTCCGTGTGCGCCAAGCTCAAGGCTTCCGTCGAGCTCAGGCCAGGCCACGCACCAGGTCGATCGCTTCTTCGATGCGCTCGACCGCGTGGATCGTCAGGCCTTCGATGGGCTTCTTCGGCGCGTTTGCCTTGGGGACGACTGCGATGCTGAAGCCCAGCTTGGCGGCTTCACGCAAGCGCTCTTGCCCACGCGGCGCCGGTCGCACCTCACCCGCCAGCCCCACCTCACCGAAGGCAATGAAACCGCGCGGCAGCGGCTTGCCGCGCAAGCTGCCGTGAATCGCCAGCAGCACCGCCAGATCGGCCGCCGGCTCGCCGATGCGCACGCCGCCGACGGCGTTGACAAATACGTCCTGGTCCATGCAGGCGATGCCGGCGTGGCGGTGCAGCACCGCCAGCAGCATCGCCAAGCGGTCGCGGTCCAGGCCCACGCTCAAGCGCCGCGGACTCGGACCGCCGCTGTCGACCAGAGCCTGGATCTCGACCAGCATCGGCCGTGTGCCTTCCAAGGTCACCAGCACACAAGTGCCGGGCACCGGGTCGCCGTGGTGCGACAGGAAGATCGCGCTCGGGTTTGAGACCCCCTTGAGCCCGCGCTCGGTCATCGCAAAGACACCGATCTCGTTGACCGCGCCGAAGCGGTTCTTGATCGCCCGCACCAGTCTGAAGCTGCTGTGCGTGTCGCCTTCGAAATACAGCACCGTATCGACGATGTGTTCCAGCACCCGCGGCCCGGCCAGTGCGCCTTCCTTGGTCACATGGCCCACCAGCACCACGGTGCAGCCGCGGGTCTTGGCGAGCCGCGTCAGCTGCGCCGCGCATTCGCGCACTTGCGCCACCGAGCCGGGCGCGGAATTCAACTGGTCGGAATAGACGGTCTGGATCGAGTCGATGACGCAGAAGCCGGGCTCGCCCTCGGTGAACTCCGACTCGATCGCCGAGATGATCTTCTCCAGCTGGATCTCGGCCAACACCCGCACCTTCTCGCCAGAAAGTCCCAGTCGCTTGGACCGCAACGCGATCTGCGCGCCGCTTTCCTCGCCGGTGACATACAGCACCGCCATCTGCGCCGACAGCGCATCGACTGCCTGCAACAACAGCGTGCTCTTGCCGATGCCGGGGTCGCCGCCGATCAGCACCACCGCGCCTTCGACGATGCCGCCGCCCAGCACGCGGTCCAGCTCTTCCTGGCCGGTGGGCGTGCGTGCGACTTCGGCGGCGTCGATCTGCGACAGCGTGGCCACCGGATGGGCTTTCGCCAGGCTCTGAAAGCGGCTGTTGCGGGTGGGAGCGCCTGCCGGTTCGGCCACGCCTTCTTCCAGCGTGTTCCAGGCTTTGCAATGCGGGCATTGGCCCAGCCACTTGGCACTGGTGCCGCCACAGTCGCGGCAGGTGTAGAGGGTCTTGACGGTGGCCATCGCGGGATTGTGAAGGCGTGGTGTTTTTCGTTTCGCGCTTTGCGCTTTGCTTGCGCAGCTGAGAGGGCCGGTCTTGCGTTGGTTCGTGGCGAGCAAAGCCGCGTCCGGGCAGGCCTACGCGCGCTGCCCTGGCGGTCTTGCCTGAACGGCTCGACTGCCCTGCGCTCTCCGGCTCCATGGCCCCGTTGCGGAACTCGCTTCGTTCGCTGCGCTCTCTGCACTCAAACACCCGCAACGAGTCGGTTCTGGATGCGCGCTGCGCGCGGGCCACGAAACCTCCGGTGCTCGGCGCCAGGGCTTTAGGCGCGCGGCGGCCTGCCCGGACGCGGCTTTGCAGCCATCGGCGGTGGCGTGCTTAGACAGGGTGTGCGCTGTTTCGATGTTCTCGCCGCGCCCGTGCCACACCACCACACCCCCCCCCCCCAACCACCGGCGCTGGCAGAGCGGCAGGCGGTACCCGGCCGGGGGGCGTCTGCGGTGGCGAGAAGCG
>JBBSPW010000112.1:0-11268 GCA_038258365.1 Burkholderiales bacterium
AGCTGGATCGAACGGCCGGTGCGCCGCATTCCGCGGCTGCTGCAGCAGCGCCTGGAAGCGCGCAACGTCGCCACGGCGGTGGGTCTGCTGGGAGACCCGCTGACCTCGGACTGGTTGCTGACGGTCTCGGTCGAACGCCTGATTCACGATGTGGCCGCGCCCCCAGGATCGGCCCAGCTGCGGCTCGGTGCCGCGCTCTACGACCGGCGCAGCGGGCAGCGCATCGGCAGCCGCAGTTTCGATGCCAGCGCGCCGGTAGTCAGCGCCGACTCGGCTGCCGCTGTGGCTGCGATGTCGGTTGCCCTGGGACGCGGTTTCGACGCGTTGGTGCCGTGGGTGGAGTCTCGCTTGCAAGAGGGTCTGGCGCGCCGCGCTACGCCGGCTGCTGCCGCCGCGCGCACCTCGCAGGCACCCATAATTGCACCCATCGTTTCGTTGAGATAGGAGCGGTCCCATGTACCAGCACATCCTGATCGTCGTGGACGAAGGGCCGGTGGCACAAGCCGCGGTTAACGAAGGCTTGGCGGTGGCAAAGGTGCACCGCGCCCAGGTGCTGTTCTTTCATGTGCTGCCCAGCTACGTGATGCCGGTGGCCGACGCACCTTCACTGGTGCTGATGTCGCCCGAACAGCACCGGCAGGCCGTCGAAAGCGTGGCCAGCCGCCTGCTGGCAGCCGCCACCGAAACAGCGCAAGGCCTGGGTGTGGAATCCACCTCCGCCATCGGCTCCGATGCCGATGCCGCCGAATGCATCGCCAAGGCCGTGGTCGATCGGGGCTGCGATTTGCTGGTGGTCGGCTCCCATGGTCGAAATGTGTTGCAGCGTTTGATCTTCGGCAGTCTGGTGGTGCGGCTGATTCCGCTCGTGACCGTGCCGATGCTGGTGTGCAAGCCGCACGACGATGCAGCGGTCAGCGCGGGTCAGTCGGTCGAGGAAAGCAGCGCCAATGTGCCTCGACCGAGCAACCCGGAGCCGCAAGGCATCGACCTGCCGCCTCCGGGCTAGGCATCCGTTGCCCGCGTCGGGTTGCGCCGGAAAGCAGCCGCAACACCTGCCGGGCAGCGGCGAACGTTCAGCGGCTGGTGGCGGTCAGCGCGCCATCGTTGCCGGGCGTCCATTCACTTCGGGCCGACGGCGCCTTCAGCGCGTCGAGCCGCTGGTGCACCTGCCGAAAGTCTTCGGCCATCGCCTGTTGCAGGCTGTCCAGCCGTGAGAGTTCGGCTTTGTCTGCCAACTCCTGCACCCGCTGCATTTCGCGCAGCAATCGCCGGGTCTCCATCAACGACGCGATGGTTTGTTGCATCGACGCCAGAAAGAACAGTGCGGCCAGCACCGCGGCCACTCCCAGCAGTGTCAGCCCCAGTGGCACCTGCACCACCGCCAAGCCGAGATTGATCGGTGCGAGGGTGCTGAGCACCTCCCAGTTGAGCGCAGCCAGCGCGGCCACCACCACGGTCACGATCCAGGCCAGCCAGGTGCTTGCGCGTTTCATCGGTTGTTCACTCCCTCAGTCCAGCGGCCAGCCATTCGGCATTTGCATAGAAACAAATGTACAGTTGCCAGCAGCTGAGTGCACCCGAAAGCGCATCGTCGAGGCACAGAAAGAAACGCCCTGCCTGGTGCTGGGTGGTGATCCCCCAAAGCCTCGCGGCCGCACTCGCGATCCATGTCATCCATAACCACAAGGAGATCCCCATGACTGCACCGCATTCCATTCCCTCGGCAGCGGCCCCTGTGAAGTCCGGCACATCGTCCGGGGTCGCGCGCCGCGCCGGCAGCCTTTGTGCATTCGTGGGCGCGGTGCTGCTGGCAGCCTGCAGCAGCACCCCCATCGATCAGACGGCTGCGGGTGGCGCTGCGCCCGGCGCTGCTGGCGCTGCGGGCATTCCGGCGGCACCACCGCGCACCGGCGCGGCCACCGCCGGCATGACCCCGGCGCAAGTTGGCGGGTCGACTTCCGGTTTGCCCGCGGCGGCTGCGGCATTGGCCGCTGGCACCCCGCGTCAACGCAGTGTCTACTTCGATTTCGACAACTTCACGATCGACCCTGCCGACCAGCGCATGCTGGCCGAGCATGCCAAGGTGCTGGTGGCGGAGCCCAGCGTTTCGGTGCGCCTGGAAGGACATGCCGACGACCGTGGCAGCAAGGAATACAACCTGGCGCTGGGCCAACGGCGTGCCGAAGCCGTCAAGCGGGCGCTGAGCATTCTGGGTGTTCGCGACCAGCAGATGCGCGCCACCAGTTGGGGCGAAGAGAAGCCGCAGGCCGCGGGCGATACGGAATACGCGTGGTCGCGCAACCGCCGGGCCGAAGTCGTTTACGCAGCGCCTTAAAGGCGGGGTGCCAGGGCCTGCCGCTGGCGGGCAGCGCTGGGCTCAACAGGGAACAGCGCGCCTGGGAACCGAACGCTCAATGGTGCCCTAGCGGTATCGACGCGTCGCGCGCATCGGAGTCCAGCGCCGCGATCAGTGCGCCCAGATCGTTTTCCAGCCTGCCGAGCCTGGCGGTGTCCAGCCCCGCCAGCGCTTCGGGCAGCACGCCTGCAAACGGACCGGGCGCTTTGCCGAGCACACTCGAGCCGCCGGGTCGCAGGTGCAGCTGCACCGCACGCCGGTCGCGATCGTTGCGGCGCACCTCGATCAGTTCGTGGTCGACCAGCGACTTGACCAGGTTGCTGGCGGTGGGTTGGCGCACATCCATCGCTTGCGCCAATTCGTTGACACCGAGGCCCGGCCGGGCGCGGATCACGCTCAGCGCCCAGACCTGCGCACCTCCGACACCGGCACGTTTCTCCACCTGTTGGAAATGTTTCTTGATCGAGTTGAAGACCTGACGGAATTGCCGCAGAACGCGGGAAGCAGCCTCGGCATGCAAGGGGTCGGGCGGGCCGGCCAGACCGTCGGCCGCGTTTGCGGCGATGGTGCTGAAGGGGCCGAAACGGGGGACTCGCTTTCGGGTGGCCATGGGCATCGGGTTCGCAGGAGACTCGTTGGGAGACCTCCAACGGAGGACGAGAGACGGGGGGAGAAGCGGGCGGTGAGGGGGTGGGGGCGCACCGCGTTTTGCAACAGGTGCACACGAACTCCGGAAGAACTGCAGAAGAACTCCGGAAGCCCCAACGGTTGAAAGTATATTTGTATCGATTCAATCTGGCAACGCGGCAACAGTCGGGTTGAGTGCGGGCAGGCATGATGCGGCGCCCTGTGCTGCGCACCATGCGACGCCGCCATCCGGCGCTACCAACCAGCAGCCTCCACCTCCCCCAACCAGAGGATCACCAGCCATGTCCACCGAGCGCGTGCTCTTCGCTTTTGTGATCGTCCTTGCGCTGACGCTGAATGTCGGCTTCATCGCCGGCGATTTCGCCAGCATCGACCACCACAACGTCTACGAGTTGTTCGCCGCGCTGGTGGTGAGCCTGCTGGCGACGGTGATGAAGTTCGGCGACCGCTCGCCGCTGGGCTCGGGCATGCTGGCGACCAGCCTGGTGGCCGATCTGCAACTGATCGCGGCAGCGGTGATGTGGGGCATCTACCAGCAGGCCGATATGGCGCTGACCGGGCACCAGTCGGCCACCGTGCTGTCGTTGGCGATGGGTGCTGCGGTGGCCAACGTGGTGTCGGTGGTGCTGCTGGTGATCGAGATGGCGAGCCTGCGCCGATGACCGATGCAGAGTCCGGCCCCGGCTTCGGCCGCGGTGCCAACGACCCCGCAGACACCGCGCCGGCGAGTCCGCCGCTGCCGCGCTCGGCGGATTTGCCGCGAACCAGTCTCGGTGTGTTCTTGCTGCTGCGGCGCCTGCGCTTGCCGCTGGGTTTGCTGATCTGCGTTTATGCCGTCGCAGTGGGCGGCTTCACGTTTGTTCCCGGCACCGACCCAGCCGGCCGACCCTGGTCGATGAGCTTCCTGCATGCCTTCTACTTCGTCAGCTTCATGGGCACGACGATCGGGCTCGGCGAGGTGCCGTATCCGTTCAGCGACTTCCAGCGGCTGTGGGCCACCGGTGCCATCTACGGCACCGTGGTGGCCTGGCTGTATGCGGTCGGTGCGTTGTTCGGGGTGCTGCAAGACCCGGTGTTCCGCCGCATGATGCACAGGAGTCGCGCCGAACGCGCGGTGCGCCGCATCCGCGAGCCGTTCTACCTGATCTGCGGCTACGACGACGCCGGCACCCGCGTGGCTCGCGAACTGGCTGAGGCCGGTGCCACGCTGGTGGTGGTGGACAACGCGACCGACCGGGTCGACAGCGTCGAGATGGCCGGCTTGCAGACCCATGTGCCTTCGCTGTGTGCCGATGCGAGCGACCCCAAGAGCCTGGTGCTGGCCGGTCTGACCCACCCGCATTGCGCCGCGGTGGTGGCGTTGACGGGCGAAGACTTCGTCAACATCAAGATTGCACTGACTGCGCGGCTGTTGAACCCCGACCTGCCGGTGTTGTGTGCCGCGCGCGACCACCACACCCATGCGCGTCTGGCCGCGGCGGGCGCCAACCACATCGTCAACCCCTTCGACAGCTTCGCCGAGCGGGTGGCGATGACCTTGCGCATGCCCAGCCTGAACGTCATCTACGAAGCCTTGACCACGCAGCGCGGCACCGCGATGGGCGAGGTGCAGGTGCTGCCGCAAGGCCGTTGGGTGCTGTGCGGCGCCGACCTCTTCACCCGCTCGCTGCGCCGGCATCTGGAGCGGCTGAAAATCGAGATCACCGTGATCGCGGCCGAAGGCGCCGAGGTGGCCGACGGGGTGCAGTTGATCCGCGGCGACTGCACCGACCCGGCGGTGCTGGAGCAGGCCGACCTGGGACAAGCGAGCGCCCTGGTGGCCGGCACCCCCATCGACATCGACAACCTGAGCGTGGCGCTCGCTGCGCGCCAGGCCAACAAGAACCTGTTCATCGTCGCGCGCCAGACCCAGCGGCGCAACGCCGCGGTGTTCCGTGCTGCCCCGGCCGACCTGGTGATGCTGAGCGGCTATGTGATTGCCGGCGAAGTGTTGCGCGTGATCCGTGCGCCCCAGTTGGCCACCTTTCTGCGCCAGGCCCGTGACCGCGACGAGGACTGGGCTGCCGCGCTGCTGGCGCGCATGCGCGAGGTGGTGGGCCGGGCGGTGGTCGAGTCCTGGTCGGTCGAGCTGACCGAAGCGAGCGCGCCATCGGCCCATTCGGCGTTGCTGCGAGGCGAGGCCGTGACCGCGCGCCGTTTGCTCACCCACTCCGATGGCAGCGGCCATCTCGTGCATGCGCTGCCGCTGCTGCGGGAACATGGACGCGAAGCCACCAAAGCCGGCGTTGGCAAGCTCGATCGGCGCCAGGTCCAGCACAGCGTGCAGCGCGACCTGCTGCCAGACCTGGACGCGCCGCTGGCGGTTGGCGACCGGGTGCTGTTCTGCGGCCGTGAGCGGGCGCAGCAGGCGATGCAGTACAACCTTTGCGCCCGTTTGTTGCCGGCGTTGCACCATCCTGGTCAGGTCGCGCGAGCAACCAGGCCTGCCACCGTGCCGTAGTCCGAGGCAACCGATCTCCGATGCGTTGACACGGGCCGGCGATCAGTCTGCCGGCCGAGCCTCTGCCTCGGGTTTCTCGCGCCGGCCCAGCCGCACATCCAGCGTCCCCGAGCGCACATGCAGGTCGCGCTGCGGAAACGGGATCTCGATGTCGCGCTTGGCCAACTCGTCGTCCAGCGCCCACATCAGCCGCGCGTGGGTGCTAGCCGGGCGGGTGGTCAAGCGGCGGTCGGCCCACACCACCAATTCGTAGTTGACCGAGTTGTCGCCGTACGCCACCAGCCACACCTGCGAGTTGCGGGTCTCGGTCTCGATGATGCCCGGCACCTGCTTGGCGGCTGCCAAGCCGGCCTCCTTGACCCGTTCCTTCGGGGTGCCATAGGCCACGCCGAAGGGCACATGCATGCGCCGGCTGGCATCGTCCAGGGTCCAGTTGATGACCTTGCCGTTGATGAACTCCGAGTTCGGCACCAGCATGTCCAGCGCATCGTTGGTGGTGATGCGGGTGTAGCGCATGGCGATCTCGCGCACATTGCCGCGGGTGCCCGACTCCAGTTCGATGAAGTCGCCTTCCTTCAAGCTCCGTTCCAGCAGGATCACGATGCCCGAGACGAAGTTGCTGACCAGGTTCTGCAAACCGAAGCCGATGCCCACTGCCAGCGCGCTGCCCAGCAGCGCAATCTGCGACACATCGATGCCCAGGGTGTTCAGCGCCAACAAGGTGCCCACCACCCACACCGCATAGCGCAACAGCCGCGCCAGCATGCTCATGCGGGCATGCTTCCAGGGCTCGTCGCCACCCTGCCGCGTCAGATGGTTGACGGTGCGTTCGAGGAACCCTGCGAACCACCAGATGCCGATCAGGAAGGTCAGGGCCAACAGCAGCCTGCCGATCGTGACCGGCGTCTGGCCGATCATGAACAGCTGCATCGACAAGCCCTGTTGAACGATCTCCATCGCGCGGTCTCGCAGGCCTCAACCGCCCGGGTTCGGCAGGGGTCGGGCGGGCAGCACCGGCGGCAGAACCGGGTCGGATCCAGGTGCAGGCACAGGCGCCGTTGCCACGGGCGTGGGCGTTGATCGCGCAGCCGTCGATGCAGTCTTGGGCAAGCCTTCGCCGGCCTCCAGGCCGAGAGTCGGCGGCAGCGTGTCTTCGTCGTCGTCCTCTTCGTCGTCGTCGTCTCCGGCCTTGGCTGCCACCGGCGCTGTCGCAGCCGCTGCCGAAGCGGGGCGGCGGCGCACCGCACGGCCGGCCTCGCCCGCATAACGCAATGCGAACGACGCCATCGGCGGGCCGATCGTTTCGAACACCACCACCGACGCCAGCACCACGGCCGCCACCTGGGCTCCCAATTGCGGCAGCAGGCCCGTGGTGGTCTGCACCAGTCCGATCGCCAGGCCCGCCATCGGCACCAGCAGCAACCCGGCGCCCACCGACTGCTTGTGGGTGTAGCCGAACAGCCGTCCGCAGCCATAGACCGAAACCACCTTGGCGACGGTGCGTGCAGCCACATAGGCCAGCGCCATGGGCCAGTACTGCGCAAGATCCTGCACATGCAGGTTGGCTCCGGCAAACACGAACAGGATGATGAAGAACACATCGCCGCCGCCGCCGAAGTGCACCCGCGTCAGACGCGAGGTGCCCTGCATCCAGCGGCTGGCCATGCCGAGGGTGAGCGCCGTGAACAAGGTCGAGACCTTCAGCGCCACCGCCAAGCCGAGTGCCAGCATCACCGCGCCCACCACCAGCGCGAAGCGAAAGTGCTGTTCGTCGCGGCGGGTCTGGCGGGCGATGCGGGTGATCAGGAACGCCACGCAGAAGCTCACCGCCACGGCGCCCAGCAACTGATAGGCCGGCAGCAAAACCGCGGTGTACACATCGAACTGGGCGCTGGCCAGCGCCACCGGCAGCGCAAACGAGAACAGCACGAAGGCCAGCACGTTGTTCATCGCCACCAGGGCCTGCGCGGTTTCCATGGTCGGCCCGCGCGCTTTCAACTCCTCCGCCACATGGATCAGCACCGCCGGCGACGAAGACACCGCGATCGCCGCCGCAATCACCGCCACCACCGGCACCGCACCCACCCACAGCATCAAACCGACGATGGCGCTGAAAGTCAGCGTGCTTTCAACCACGCTGGTGATCACCAGGCGGCGGTTGCGCAGCACTTCCCAGGGGTGCAACACGGTGCCGAGCTTGAACAGGATCAACCCGAGCGAGATCTCCACCAGCGTGCGCGCGCCATCCAGCGAGTTCTGCTGCAGGATGCCGAGCCCGCTGGGGCCGATCAGCAAACCGAGCGCCATGAACCCGGTGATGGTGGGCAGAAATCGCACGCGCCCGGCCAGCATGCCGCCCAACGTGCCGAACGCCAGCAGGATGCCGAAGGCGATCAACAGGTTGATGTCGGGAATGGTCTGCGGCAGGAAGGGCGCCAGCGCGGGGGGCAGAAAGTCCATGGGGTCCAAAGAGGCAGCCGGCGATGGTAGCCGAGCGTTTGTGGGCGCCGGGCGCCCTGGGCACCGGCAGAACGTGCAGGCGCCGCTGCTAAGCTTCGTGCCCATGTTTACCGGCATCGTTCAGGGCGTGGCACGGGTGCGGGCGTTGCAAGACCGACCGGGTCTGCGCAGCATCGAGCTTGCGTTTCCGGATGACTTCGACAACGGCTTGGCGGTCGGCGCCAGTGTGGCGGTCGCCGGCGTGTGCCTGACCGTGACCGCACTGCAGGCCCCCGGCGGCGCGCGCTTCGATGTGATGCAGCAAACCCTGGCACTGACCGCGCTCGGCCAACTGGCCACGGGCAGCCCGGTCAATGTCGAACGGGCCGCGCGCGACGGCGCCGAGATCGGCGGCCACCCACTGTCGGGCCACATCGACTTCAACGCCACGCTGCAGTCGGTGCGCGAGCCGGACAACAACCGGGTGCTGAGGATCGGCGTGCCGGCGCCCTGGATGCGCTACATCTTCGCCAAGGGCTACATCGCTGTCGACGGGGCCAGCCTGACGGTGGCAGAAGCCTGGCGCGAAGCCGATGGCAGCGGCGCCTTCGAGGTCTGGCTGATCCCCGAGACACTGCGTGCCACCACCTTCGGCAGCAAGACCGAAGGCGCGGTGCTCAACATCGAGATCGAGCGCAGCACCCAGGTCCATGTCGACACGGTTCGCGACGCGGTGGCCGAACAGTTCGCGCTGCTGCAGCCGGCGCTGCAGGCGCTGCTGCGACAGCAGGGGCTGGAACTGGACGCGCTGGCCACGCCCCCGTTGCGGACTCCGACGGTCTGAGCAGCCGGGCAGGCCGGGCCCGCGCTGCTACTTCGCGGCGGGCAGCTTCTGCAGTTCAGCCCGCACCGCCCGCAATTGGGTCTTGACCTTCTGCGCATTGACCGGACCCATTCGCAGCAGCACCTTCTGTCCAGCCGGCAGCGCTTCCAGCTTCGGATCGGCATAACGCCAGCGCACCCATGGGCGGGTCGAAGGAATCGGGCCCTTGACTTCGGTCAGCACCACGGCCACCGGCGGCGTCACATCGGGTGTGGCCAGCAGCAGGTCGATGACCTCGATCAGCCGGGTCTGGAAGGTGGCGTTCGGGAACCCCAGGTTGGCATACGACGACTGCAGCAGCGGCTGCATGCGGTGCAGCAGTTGTGCGGCCTGCGCCGGGTCGATGCGGGCGAACATCGCCACCATCTCGTCGTAGCGCTGGTAATTCTCGGGCGCGATCGCTTGCTTGCCGCCCTGCTCGACAGTGGCGAAGCGCCCGGGCGCCGGTGTGACCGGCCACACGCTGACGGGGGCATGCGAACGCGCCAGGTTGTCGATCGTCGCTGCCAGGCGGCGCGGAAACTGGTCGACCTGAACTTGCGTCAACGCGGCCTTGCCGCCCAGCAACTCGGCCAGGGCGGTGTCGACCTCGGCGGCCTGCAGCGGCTGCGCCGGTGCCGCCGCCACGATCGGTGCCATGGCGGCGCCGGTTGCGCCATCGGGCCCGGATGCCGGCAGTTGAGGCGCCGGTGCAGCCGGCGCTTCCGTCGCGACCACAGCCGGCTCGCTGGACGGCAGTGCCACCACAGGAGCGGGCTTCGAGACCCACCACCAGACGCCAGCGGCAATCGCCAGCAGCACAACGATGAGGATGGCGCGGGGGCCTGATTTCATGCGGGTTCACCGATCGGTTGTGTGCGAGCACGACGGCACGAATCTACACCCCGCATTCGGCCTTGCGATACTTCGTCCCCGCATGCAGTCGATCCTTGCCGTCACCGTTCCGTTCTTCGCATTGGTCTTGTGCGGCTATCTGGCAGCGCGGCGGCATGTGCTGCCAGAGAGCGCGATCCCGGGGTTGAACGGCTATGTGCTGTACTTCGCGCTGCCCTGTTTGCTGTTCCGGTTCGGCGCCGGCACGCCGGTTTATCAGCTCTTGAATCCTGCGGTGCTGGTGGTCTATGTCGCGTCGGCGCTGTTGATCGTCTGCTTCACCATCGCTGTCACGCTGAATGCACGGGTGGGTTTGCAAAACGCAGCTTTCGGTGCGCTGGTGGCTGCGTTTCCCAACACCGGATTCATGGGCGTGCCGCTCTTGGCTGCGATGCTTGGCGCGGATGCGGCCGGGCCGGTGATCTGCATGGTGCTGGCCGATCTGTTCATCACCAGTTCGGTGTGCCTGGGGCTGGCGCAGGCGGGTGCTGCTTCTGCAGGTGACGCGGCCGGCGGTGCAGGCGGCGGTTCAGCCAGCGGTGCCCCAAGCAGTCCCCGTGTGGCAGTCAAACGTGCCTTGCGGGGCACGCTGTCGAATCCGATGCCGTGGTCGATTGCGCTGGGGGCCGTGTTCTCGGCCACCGACACCGCGTTGCCCGGACCGTTTGCGACCATCGTCAAGATGCTCGCCGACTCGGCCACCCCGGTGGCGCTGTTCACGATCGGCGCGGTGCTGTGGCGGTCCAGCCAGCATGCCCACCACCGCACCCCGGTGGCTGATTACCTGCCGGTGGCGTTGATCAAACTCTTCGTGCACCCGACGCTGGTGCTGGCGCTGGCGGTTGCCGCGCATGCGCTGGGCGTGCCGCTGACACCTTTTCAGATCACGGTGATGACGCTGGCTGCGGCCTTGCCGAGTGCCAGCAACGTGTCGCTGCTGGCCGAGCGCTATGGCGCCGACAACGGGCGCATCGCGCGGATCATCATGAGCAGCACGGTGATCTCGTTCGTCAGCTTCACTGCGCTGGCTTGGGTGTTCGGGGTGCGGCCGGGCTGACGGCCGTCCCTACTTGCCGGTCGGCACCTTGCCGTCGACACCCTTCACATAGGTGATGAGCCCGCCCAGAAACTTGTCGTCTGCGACTTCGTCTTTCTTGACCAGCGGCTTGCCGTCCTGGGCGGTGATCGGCCCCTTCCAGATCTGATAGCTGCCGTCGGCCAGGCCGGCCTTGACCTTGGCCACCGCATCCTTGGTTTCGGCCGGCACCTTGTCGCTGATCGAGACGATGTCGATGGCGCCTTCTTTCACACCCCACCAGGTGGCGCTGTTGCCGGACCAGCTGCCTTCCAGCGCGTCCTTGGTGGCCTTCTTGTAGTACGGCGCCCAGTCGATGATCGCCGATGCCAGATGCGCTTCTGGCGCATAGGCCGACATGTCGCTGTCCCAGCCGAAGGCGAGCTTGTTGTTCTTGGCCGCGGTTTGCAGCACGGCCTTGCTGTCGGTGTTCTGGAACAGCACGTCGGCGCCGCCGTCGATCAGGCTCTGAGCGGCTTCGGTTTCCTTCGGCG
>JBBSPW010000113.1:0-11226 GCA_038258365.1 Burkholderiales bacterium
CGAAGACCAGCCGCCCACCGGTTTCGCCGAACAGCAGCACCACCGCAGCCAGGGTGCCCGAAAAGCACAGCGACAGTTTCAGGTGGTGGCTGAACACCCGCTGCTGCGCCGGCCCCCCGCTGCTGGCCGCCAGGCGCCGGGTCATGATGGTGGTCAAGCCCATGCTGGTCAGACTCATGCCCACGCCGGCCCAGGCATAGGCCGCGCTGGCGCTTGCGAATTGCCGCGGCTCCATCACCCGGCTTGCCAGCAGCAGCACCAGGAGTGGCAGGAAGCGGCCGATGGCAGCGCCGACCGCCAGCCAGGTTGAGCGCCGCAGCAGTTCCCTCAGCATGGGCAAGCCCGCAACGCTGTACCCGATTCATCCAAGCGGCGGCCGCAAGAAGCCGCGCTCGGCCATCCAGTTCGCACTCACGAAGTGGCAGTCGAAGTCGATCATGTCGGGCACCTGGCTGTAGTTGTGGGCGGGCAGGAAAGAGAGCCTGAACCCCAACTGCTCGATCTCGGCCATCAACTCCAGGTAACCGGGCATGCCGTCGTACAGTGGGATCACGCTCGCTTCGGCCTGCAGCGCCAGGATGCGCGGCAGCACCGGCTTTGCGCCGCGCAGCACCTGCAGCTCGAAGCCCTGCACATCCAGTTTCAGGTAGATGCGCTGCGCGTTCACGGCCAGAGGGTGCTCCTGCAGCAAGCGGGCCAGTGTCTGCACCGGCACCTGCACCGTGCGCTGCACCTGGTTGAGTCGGTCGAGCCGGTCGGTGGCAGCTGCACTGGGCGCCAGCAGCGAACTCATCTCGTGCCCGTGCATGACATTGAGAGTCGCCATGCCGTCGGCATCCCCGAGCGCGCACGGCGCCAGCGCCCAGTTGCGGTCACTCTGAAAGCGCTGCTTCAGCACACCGGCCGTGGCCGGATTCGGCTCGACTGAAATCATCGGTCCGCGGTAGCCCACCCGGTTGCGGATCAGGCTTGCGTACTGGCCCTGGTTGCCGCCGACATCCACCACCAGATCGGTGTTCTGCAAAGCGAACAAGCGCTTCAGGTACCAGACCTGCTGGGTGTCCCCGAGCCGCATCCAGCGCACCAGTCGCCAGTCGAAACTGCGCGCGAGCCGGTTGCCGATGCGCTGGAGCAGGCCGATCTGATTGAGAGGGTGCATAGGGCAATGGGGAGACAGCGGGAAAGACCGCGTCGCCCGGCTCGCCGCGAGGGGCGAGCCGGCGTCAAAAAGCGGTCAACCCCGAGCCGTGCGGTACCGCAGCAGTTTGGCGGCGTTGCGGGGCTCTTGCGCCGAGCGGCGCCAGCTCGTGCGCAGCGCAACCCAGCCGATCAGCAGCAGCAGTGCCACCAGTCCGGCTCCGATCGCAATGAAGGCGCGCTTCGGACGGCTCTTCCATTCCGGCGGGGTCGCCACATCCACGACCTGGATCAGCGCGCCTTCGCGGCTCTCATCTACGCGAGCCATTTCGTATTGGCGTGCGAACAGGTCGAACAAGGTCTCTTGGTACTTGAAGTCGCGGTACTTGCCGACATAGCCCGGCCCGCCATCGGGAGTGGTTGGGGTGGAGCGTTCGACCTGCGACAGCTGCGAACGCAGCGCGCCGATTTGCGCCTGCTGGGACAGCACTTCCGGCGCGGTGTCGGCCAGCCCGCGGCGCAGCGTCTGCAGTCGAACCTCGGCACCGGTGAGTTCGGCCTGCAGTTGTGCATAGCGCTCGGCTGCAGCGCGAGGCTCGGCCTTCAAAGCGCCTGGATTGAAGCCGCTGCTCTGTAGCGCGATCTGCGCCGCGGTGAGCCGGTCGCGGGTTTGTTCCAACTGGGTTTCGAAAAAGGCGCGGCGCTTTTGCGCTTCAGTCAGGGTCAGCCCCGCTGCGACCGAACGCAATTCGACGATGTACTGGTTGGCGATGGCTGCCGCGCGCCCGGGGTCGTGGTCGTCGACCGACACCGAGATCAACGCGTCTTTTTTGCCAACGCCGATCTGCACGTTCTTGTTCAGATCGCGGCGGGCCTCGAAGCGGTGGTCGGCCTTGTAGACCTTCATCAACTCGAAGCGGTCGACGATGCGGTCGGCCACCGTCACACTTTGCATCAGCGCCACGTACTCGTCACCCGGGCCGCGCATTCCGCTTGCGTTGCCGACCAAGCCCGACAGCGCGCCCAGAGAAGCCATCGCCGTGGCCGACAGGCTGTTTTGCTGCTGCGGTGGCAAGAAGGTGGTGGTGGCGGTGAAGGTGGGGGGGATCAGATAGCTGATGCCCAGCGCCACCAATGCGGTCAGCAGCGGCCCCAGCAACAGCAGCCATTTGTTCTCTGCTGCCATCAAGGCCCAGTCCACCAGACCCAATTGCTCGATTTCGTCTTCCGGCAGCGGAATTGCGCGCATGTCCTGCATCGCTCAGAACCCGATCACGCGCAGCCCGGCCACCCCGAGGCCGAACTGATAGAGGATTTGCGTCCAGTCCTTGAAGCCCTGGGTCAGCGTGGTCTTGTTGATCTCCTCGGGCGAGAAGATGGTGTCGCCGGGCTGCACCTGTTGCTTGTAGAAGGATTCCCCGATGCCGAACCACGAGCTGCTCTGCAGCCCGCTGATCACGGTGCCATCGGCACGCACCATGAAGGCACTGCCCTTGTCCGCGCCGCGGGTCGGGCCGCCGGCCAGCCGCAGGTAATCCTCCACTGTGCGTGGCGAGTCGTAGAGATAGCTGCCGGGGTTGAAGACACTGCCGAACACGCCCACCGTCACGGGACGTGGTGGCACATACAGCGTGTCGCCGTCTTCCAGCACCAGAGCCGGCAGGGTGCTGCCGCCAGGCATCAGTTGCAGCACCACGCGCCCGGTCGGCTTGACGAGCCGCAGCCTGGCAATCAGACGGGCCGCGGCAGCGTTGCGCTCGGACGAGGCAGCCGAGTCTTCGGCCGACGCGATGCGCTGGGTGGAGTTCGAGCGGGTGAAGTCGGTTTCCAGGTCGCGAAGCGCCCGTTCGTAGTTCAACTGCTGTTGCTCACGCACGCTCTGACGGTTGAATTCGGAGCCGTACAGATACGCTTCCTCGGTCAGACCGCCGGCGGCGAGCAAAGCGTCCAAAAGCGTGCTGGCCGGAGGCAGAACGAATTCCCCGGGTCGCCTGACCTCACCGTCGATTCGCACGCGTTTGTTTTGTCGGGCCACCGGCATCTGCGCGCTGACCGCGCTGAAGGCGCGCAGCACATCGGCATTGCGCAGCGGCTGCATGCCGTCTTGTGGCAACGACAGCTCGGCGATCCGCGATCCGGCGCGTTCGTCCAGCCTCTCCAACGTCATTCGATTGGTATCGGCGACAGCAGCGAAGCCACCTGCCATCAACAACACGTCGGCCAGTGTTTCTTTCGGCTTCATCTCGTAGATCGCGGGCTGGTTGACGCTGCCGACCAAAGCCACAAGGGGGCCGACCGGGCCCACATGCACGACATCACCCGGCTGCAGCAGCATGTCGGCCTCGCGGTCACCCCGCAGCAGCAGGTCGTAGAGGTCGAGCCTAGAGACCAGCTTGCCGCGGCGGCGCAATTCGATGTTGCGAAGACTGCCTGCGGTCGATGGCCCATCGGCAGCAAGCACGGCCGCTGTCACCGTCGACAGCGCATTGACGGTCACGGCCCCCGGCTTCTGCACGAAGCCCGTCACATAGACACGCTGGCCGCGCAGTTGTCCCAGGGTCACACTGAGATTGAAGTTCTTGTAGACCGCGGCGACTCGTCTCGAGATCACATCGGGCAGATCGCCATACCGCACCCCGGCCAGCATCACCGAACCGATGCGCGGCAGGCTGATGCGCCCGGACCGGTCGACTGTGGCGCGCAGGTCGGCTACCACCGATCCCCACAGCGCCACCACCACCTCGTCGCCAACCTGAACCAGGTACTCCGGCGGCACAAGCGGGCTGTAATCCGGCGCTTCGGGTGTCTCGAAGGAATCGACCATCGGCGAAACAAGGTCGACACCGAATCGTTTGATCTCGGGCAGGTTCGTCAGGCGCCGCACGTAGGCCTCGAACTCGCCGACCACCGGCTGCTTGACGGTGCCGTCGGGATTCAACTGCCGGTCCTGCCGGTCCTGCCGTTCGCGACGGTCGGCTTCACGGGTCAGCCGGCGATCGCTCTGGCGGGAGGGCGCCGTGTTCTGCCTCAAGGTCGGCACACCCGGAGGACCCTGCGGTTGCGATCGCTGCGCATCGCCCACGCTTTGCAAATCGCCCACCGCTCCCGGTGCCACCGGCAGGTTTTGCGCCGTCGCTCCATGCAGACTGACCATCAGCCCGGTCAGCAGCAGGAGCCGGCCCAGGGATCCTGAGAAACAAAAGGTGCGAATGGGTTTCAAGCGGTGCATAGATAAGGTGACGGAACGCCCAGGCTCAATCCCGTATGGACACCTGTTGAATGGCCTGAAAGTCCGATCTGTGAACCTGATCGGTGCAGCGGCGGGCGATTGTAGCGGTGCGGTTCATGCAGGCATGATCGATAGAATTGGGGGATGTCTACGGTGTTCCTCGCCTTCGCGACTTCGCTCGCGCTGACCCTCCTGGTGATTCGCTATGCGAAGTCGCGCGGTTCGATGCTGCAAGACACCGACTTCTCGGGGCCGCAGAAATTTCATGTGGGCCCCGTTGCGCGCGTCGGGGGCGTGGGCATCGTCTGCGGATTGCTGGTTGCGGCCATCGCCTCATGGCTGAGCCTGCACGCGGGCGGCAAAGACGCGTGGATGGCGCTGATAATCCTGGCCTGCGGTACGCCTGCGTTCGCAGCTGGGTTGGTCGAAGACATCACGAAGCGGGTCAAACCGCGCACGCGGCTGCTGTTCACAGGGATTTCGGCGCTGTTGGCGGCTTGGCTGCTGGACGCCGTGCTGCGCCGCACCGCCATTCCGGGGCTGGACTGGATCGTTGGCGTGCCCGCCGGCGCATGGGTGGTGACCGTATTCGCAGTCGTGGGCGTGGCCAACTCCGTCAACATCATCGACGGGTTCAACGGTTTGGCGTCGATGTGCGTGATGTTGATGCTGACCGCGCTCGCCTATGTCGGATTTCAGTCCGGCGATGTGCTGATCGGCACGCTGGCACTGGCCGGCATCGGCGCTGTGCTCGGATTCTTCATTTGGAACTATCCGGCCGGGCTGATTTTCCTGGGTGACGGCGGGGCCTATTTTCTCGGCTTTTTCGTGGCCGAACTCTCGGTGTTGCTGCTGGTGCGAAATTCCGAAACCGTGTCACCGTTGTTTCCAATTCTGGTGTGCATCTATCCGGTGTTCGAAACCGTGTTCTCAATTTACCGCCGACGGTTTCTGCGTGCCTTGCCCACCAGCATGCCTGACGGCATCCACTTGCATTCGCTGATCTATCGGCGGGTGCTGCGCTGGGCGGTGGGTGACCGCAGCGCCAAGGCCCTGACGCGGCGCAACTCGATGACGTCACCGTATCTCTGGATGCTGTGCATGCTGTCGGTGTTCCCGGCCATGATGTTCTACGACAGCACCGCCATCCTGGCGGCGTTCATCGTGGTGTTCGCAGTCACCTATGTCGCCTTGTATTGGCGCATCGTCCGTTTCCGTTCGCCGCGCTGGCTGCGGCTGCTGTGGGAGAGCAAGCGCCCAGAAGCCGTGGCAGCGGATAATGACGGGCTATGACTCAAACGCTAGATTCGGCTTTGGCCGATACCGAACCCACCTCTGCTGGCGCTGCTGCTTCTGACGCCCCACCGCCCGAATCGCCGCCAGCTGCCGCTCCGCGCTTCGATACCCTTGCGCTGGACCCGAAACTGCTGCGCGCGGTGATGGAGTCCGGCTATACCGCGATGACGCCGATCCAGGCCAAGGCGATCCCGCTGGTACTCGCCGGGCGTGACGTGATGGGTGCCGCCCAGACCGGAACCGGCAAGACCGCCGCCTTCACGCTTCCCTTGTTGCAGAAGATGCTGCGTCATGAGACGACCAGCATGTCGCCGGCGCGTCACCCCGTGCGAGCACTGGTGCTGACGCCGACGCGTGAATTGGCCGATCAAGTCGCCAACAACGTCAAGAACTACGCGAAGCACACCCAGCTGCGTTCGACCGTGGTGTTCGGCGGCATCGACATGAAGCCGCAGACCTTGCAGCTGAAAGCCGGCGTCGAGGTGCTGATCGCCACACCCGGCCGGCTGCTGGACCACATCGAAGCCAAGAACGCGATCCTGAACCAGGTCGAGTATGTGGTGCTCGACGAAGCCGACCGCATGCTCGACATCGGCTTCCTGCCCGATCTGCAGCGCATTCTGTCGTTCTTGCCGAAAGCGCGTCAAACCTTGCTGTTCTCGGCCACCTTCTCACCCGAGATCCGGCGCCTGGCCAACAGCTATCTGCAGGACCCGTTGACCGTCGAGGTGGCGCGCGCCAATGCCACCGCCACCAATGTCGAGCAGCGTTTCTACAGCGTCTCCGACGACGACAAGCGCAGTGTGGTGCGGCAATTGCTGAAGAGCCGCGATCTGTCGCAGGCCATCATCTTCGTCAACTCCAAGCTTGGCGCGGCGCGGCTCGCGCGCTCGTTCGAGCGCGACGGGCTGCGCACCGCTGCGCTGCATGGCGACAAAAGCCAGGACGAGCGGCTCAAGTCGCTGGCGGCTTTCAAGGCAGGCGAAGTCGATCGGCTGGTGGCCACCGATGTGGCTGCGCGCGGGCTCGACATCGCCGACCTGCCGGCGGTTTTCACCTTCGACGTGCCCTTCAACGCCGAGGACTACATCCACCGCATCGGTCGCACGGGCCGGGCCGGAGCTTCGGGGCTTGCGGTGACCTTGGTCACGCGTGACGACGCTCGGCTGGTGTCCGACATCGAGAAGCTGATCAAGAAAACGTTGGAGATCGAGCCGATCGAGATCGAGGATGACCGGCCGCGTCGGCGGCCCTATGCAGGTGCTTCGTCGTCTTCGGGCAATGCAGTCGACCAGCCAGCTCCGACGCCAGTTTCAACACCGCGCGCCGAGCGCAACGAGCGGGTCGACCGCAACGACCGCAGCATCGAATCGGGCCGCCGTTCTGCCTCGCAGGTGTCGCGCGACCCGTTCTTCGACAAGCCCTATGAGCCGGACAACAACGCCACGCCGGCCTGGGACCATGCACAAAGCCGGCCGGCCAGTTCACCGGCTCGCGGCGGCATGTCGCCCAACATCCGGCAGAAGAAGAAAGTCGCTTCGCTGCTGGGCGGCAGCTGCTGAATTGGTGGGTCTGGCTGGCCGACTGAACTTGCGGGTATTCAGCAGGCCAGCAACCCGAAGACCGATGGCATGCGCGGCCAGGGCGGCGGCAGTCGGTCCGCCTGCAGTCGCCACCCGGCCACACGGTCGGTTCGGCTCCAGCCCTCGGGCAGGCTCAGACCGCAGCTGAGGGTGACGAGCGTCTGCGGCGCCAATGCGGTCAGCATGGCGGCCCACAAGGCTTGGTTGCGGTAGGGCGTCTCGATCATCAATTGCGTTTGCGACGCGCGCCGCGACAGCGCTTCCAGCTCCTTCAGGCGCTGGTTGCGCGCTGCGGCCTCTTGCGGCAGGTAGCCCACAAAGGCGAAGCTCTGGCCATTGAGGCCGCTGGCCGCCAGCGCCATCAGCAAGGAACTGGCGCCGGGCAGTGCCAACACCGGCACGGCCGCCTGATGCGCCGCCTGCACCAATGCCGCGCCGGGGTCGGCCACCGCCGGCAATCCCGCATCCGAGATCAGGCCCAGATCGTGCCCATCCAGCGCCGGTCGCAGCAGGTTGTGCCACTCGGATGCCGGCACGGGCTGACCGCTGCCCTTGCGAGCCCGCGGCAACTCGGTGATGGAGATCGCCTGCAGCGGCAGCGCCAAGGGCACGACCGCTGCCACCCGTTTGAGAAAGGCCCGCGCGCTGCGGGCATCTTCTGCCGCCCAATGCTGCAACGCCGCAGCGCGGCGGATCGCCCCTTCGGAGAGCACCTCTCGCAGGTCCACCGGATCGGCGCCCAGGTCCAACGTGTTCGGCACCAACACCAGCGTGCCAGCCAACGCGGCAGCGGACGGCTTTTGCTGCGGGTCAACGTCCATCGGATTGAAGTCGATCCTGCAGCTGCAGCTGCAGCGCGTCGATGCCCACTGCGCGCAGCAAACGAGCGGTGCGGATCAACGGCAGGCCGATCAGCGCGGTGGGATCGTCGCTGTCGATGCGGTCCAGCAGCACGATGCCCAGCGCTTCGCAGCGCGCGCTTCCGGCGCAGTCGTAGGGCTGCTCACGTTGAAGATAGGATTCGATGTCGGCGTTGCCCAGGCTGCGAAACCGCACCGCGACCGTCGCCACCTCGGCTTGTTCGAATCCGCTGGAAAGCTGCAGCACCGCCACGGCGGTGTGGAACAGCACATCCCGGCCCTGCAGCCGCTGCAGCTGCGCCACGGCGCGGTCGTGGGTGCCGGGTTTGCCGATCGGCTCGCCATCGACCTCGGCCACCTGGTCCGAACCGATCACCACCGCATCGCGATGCAATGCGGCCACCGCCCGGGCCTTGGCAAGGGCCAGGCGCAGCGCCAGCACGCGCGGGGCTTCGTCGGCGCCCGGTGTTTCGTCGACCTCCGGCGCCACCACCTCGAACGGCAACTGCAGGCGCGACAGCAGCTCGTGCCGATAGCGTGAGGTCGAAGCAAGGATCAGGGGTTTGGTCGGTGGCATCGGCATCGGCCTCAGAGCGGCGCAGCACCTCACCATTCTCGACGCTGATTTTCCGGCGCTGAATTCTCGTCGCTGACGGCCGGGCGTCACCTTCAAGGTGCTGACGGTCGAGCCCGTTCCAGGCGGTGTTCGACCTGCTATCTTGCTGGCGCTGGCTACACTCGTCGGCGTGAGTCGTTCATCCAATCCCAAAGCCATCGACCTGGGCAGCTTCTGCCGCCAGGCTTTGAGCCTGTCGGGCGCTCTGCCGCTGACGTCGCTCGACCGGCTCGCCAGCGGATTCAGCGCCATGCCCGACGGCGACGTCAGTTGGTCGGCGCAAGGCAGCACAATGTCGGTCAGCGGCGGCGCATCCGAGACTTGGCTGCGGTTGCAAGCTTCGGCAGTGGTTCCGCTGCAATGCCAGCGCTGTTTGCAAACCATGTCGGAGCCCCTGCAGGTCGACCGCCGCATGCGCTTTGTTCGCACCGAAGACGAAGCGGCGCGGCTGGACGAGGAACTCGACGACGACGTGCTGGTGCAGCCGCCGCGTCTGGACCTGTTCGAATTGCTGGAAGACGAGTTGATCCTGGCCCTGCCGCTCGTGCCCCGGCATACCCGGTGTCTGGAGCCGCTGCCGATGGCGCAAGACGATTTGACGTCAGCCGAGGCCGACGCGCCGAATCCGTTTGCGGCGCTGGCTGCTTTGCGCCGCAACGACGATGCGGATCGCCGATAGTGCCGTTGGACCAGCTTGCTATACTCGCGGGCTTTGCCGCTGCGGCAGATCGGCTCGATGTGGCGCGATCGTGTTGCGCTCATTTCAGGAGAATTTCATGGCCGTTCAGCAAAACAAGAAATCGCCATCCAAGCGCGGCATGCACCGATCGCACAACGCCGTGGCGGCTCCGGGCATCGCCATCGAGCCGACCACCGGCGAGGTTCATCTGCGGCACCACATCAGCCCCACGGGTTTCTACCGTGGGCGCAAGGTCTTCAAGACCAAGGCAGACGCCTGATCCTGCGCCGGCGGCTCGCATGCCGGCCGGCGTTGCCCGCCGAGCTTCGTAGTCTGGTTCTGCCGGACTGCGGACTCCTCAGCTACAACGCTTTCGGCCGTGCCCACCGTCTCACCGCCTGACGAGTTCGCCGCAACGGCATTGGCGCCCCTGTCACTGGTGCGCATCGCCGTCGACTGCATGGGTGGTGACCATGGCCCCTCGGTCACCTTGCCCGCTTGCCGTTCCTTTCTGGCCAAACACCCGGATGTCGAACTGATCCTGGTGGGCACCCAGGCAGCAGTCGGATCAGCAAAGCTGCCGCGTTGCACCTTCGTGGTTGCCACCGAGGTGGTGGCGATGGACGATTCGATCGAGGTGGCCCTGCGCCGCAAGCGCGACTCTTCGATGCGCGTGGCGCTGCAGCAGCTGAAAGGCGATGCCCATGCGTGTGTGTCGGCCGGCAACACCGGTGCGCTGATGGCGCTGGCGCGCTACCTGCTGAAAACGCTGGACGGCATCGACCGCCCGGCCATCGCCACCGTGATGCCCAACCGCCTGGACGGTTTCACCACCGTGCTGGATCTTGGAGCCAATGTCGACTGCACGCCCGAACACCTGCTGCAGTTCGCGGTCATGGGCAGTGCGCTGGTGTCGGCGGTAGACGGCAAGCCGGAGCCCAGTGTCGGGCTGCTGAACATCGGTGAAGAAGCCATCAAGGGCAGCGACACCATCAAGCAAGCCGGCGAGTTGCTGCGCGCTGCGGGCGAAGCCGGGCACATCCGCTTCCATGGCAATGTCGAAGGCAACGACATCTTCAAGGGCACCGTCGACGTGGTGGTGTGCGACGGCTTCGTCGGCAACGTGCTCTTGAAAACCGCGGAAGGTCTGGCTTCGATGCTCGCGGACTTTATCCGCCAGGAGTTCACCCGCGGACCATTCAGCAAGCTGGCCGCTGCGGTTGCGCTGCCGGTTTTGAACCGTTTCAAGCGGCGGGTCGACCCGCGCCGCTACAACGGAGCCGCCCTGCTGGGCCTGCGCGGGCTGGTGTTCAAGAGCCACGGTT
Source organism: Burkholderiales bacterium (assembly GCA_038258365.1). Classification (GTDB taxonomy): domain Bacteria; phylum Pseudomonadota; class Gammaproteobacteria; order Burkholderiales; family Burkholderiaceae_C; genus Rubrivivax. Next base: position 10,726 of record JBBSPW010000113.1, read on the forward strand.
CGGCCGATGCCTTCAGCTTCGAGCAGGCCCTGGCACGCGCTTATGATGCGGCGCGAAACCGGCTGCTCGACCGGGTGCACGCGCGCATCGGGCCCACGCTGGCCGCATTTCCGGCGGCTGCGGCAGCGGTGGCGGCCGATGCCAATGCCAATGCCGGTACCCCCGCATGAATCCAGAGGCCTCCATCACCGACCAGCCCGTTCGTCACGCCCGCATCACCGGCACCGGCTCCCACCTGCCGCCGCGGCGGCTGACCAACACCGACATGGCGCGCATGCTGGCCGAGCGCGGCCAGGAAACCAGCGACGACTGGATCGTCGAGCGCACCGGCATTCAGGCCCGACACTTCGCCGATGACGGTGTGGCCTGCAGCGACTTGGCTTTGCACGCGGCCCGCGCGGCGCTGGCAGCCGCAGGTCGCAACGCCAACGAGTTGGACCTGATCATCGTCGCCACGTCCACGCCCGACATGGTTTTCCCGTCCACCGCCTGCATCCTGCA
>JBBSPW010000114.1:0-11205 GCA_038258365.1 Burkholderiales bacterium
CAACACGCCGAAGATGAAAGCCAGGCTCGTCATCAGGATCGGCCGCAGGCGGATGCGCGCCGCTTCCAGTGCGGCCTCGACCGGGCTCTTGCCGTTCTTCTCGGCTTGCTCGGCGAATTCGATCATCAGGATCGCGTTCTTCGACGCCAGACCCATGGTCGTCAGCAAGCCCAGCTGCAGGTAGACATCGTTGATGAGCCCGCGCAAGGTCACTGCCAGCACCGCGCCCACCAAACCCAGCGGCACGATCAGCAGCACCGCCACCGGCACCGACCAGCTCTCGTACAGCGCCGCCAGGCACAAGAACACCACCAGCAGCGACAGCGCATAGAGGATCGGCGCCTGCCCGGCCGAAAGGCGCTCTTGAAAAGTCAGGCCCGCATAGGCGATGCGCGTGCCGGGAATGTCGCCCGCCAGGGCCTCGATGCGGGCAATGGCTTCACCGGAACTTTTGCCAGCGGCCGGCTGGCCGTTGAACTCGAACGAAGGGATGCCGTTGAAGCGCGACAGCGCCACCGGTGCCTGCGACCAACTGGTCGATGCGAAGGCCGAGAACGGCGTCATGCGGCCGTCGGCGCCGCGCACGAACCAGTCGTAGAGGTCGTCGGGATTTGATCGGTAGGGCGCATCACCCTGCACATAGACGCGCTTCACCCGCCCGCGGTCGATGAAGTCGTTGACATAGCTGCCGCCCCAGGCGGCCGACAGCGTGCGGTTGACGTTGGTCTGCGTCAGCCCCAGGGTCGCGAGTTTCTGCGGGTCGAGGTCGACCTTGAGGGTGGCCTTGTCGGGCAGTTCAGACACCCGCACCGCGGCCAGTGTCGCATCGCCGCGCGCGGCTTCCAGCAGCTTGTCCTTGGCTTCGCTGAACTGCTGGCGCGTCAGATCGCCGGTGTTCTGCAGCTGAATCGTGAAGCCGTTGGATTGCCCCAGCCCGCGGATCGGTGGCGGCACCAGCGCAAAGACTTCGGCGTCGCGCAACCCAGCGAACGCCTTGGCAGCGCGCCCGGTGATGGCATCGGCACTGTTCTGCTGGCCCTCGCGCTCCGACCAGTCCTTGAAGTTGAGGTAACCGCGGCCCACGTTCTGCCCGGCTGCGCCACCGCCACCCCCGGCCACGGTGAAGATGGTGCCGATGTTGCTGCTTTCGTAATCGCGGAAGTAGGTTTCCACCTGTTTCTGAACCTGCTCGGTGCGGTTGATGGTGGCTCCCGGCGGCAGCTGAAACGAGACGATCGCATTGCCCTGGTCTTCGGTCGGCAGAAACCCGGTGGGCATGCGCAGGAACAGGAAGGCCAGCAGCCCGCAGATCAGCAGGTACAGCACGACAAAGATCAGCCGCCGGTCGATGATGGCGCTGGCGGCTCGTTCGTAGCGTTCGGTGGTCTTCGCAAAGCCGCGGTTGAAGCCGGTCTTGGCGCGCTCGAAGAAAGCCGCGACACGCGGTGCATGGCGTTCGGTCCAGCTGCGGTCGTCTTCGTCGTCGGAGTTGCTGCCGCTGCCCGCACCATCCTCGTTCGGCTTGCGCCGCGCTTTCAGCAACTGCGAGGTCAAAGCCGGTGTCAGGATGATCGCCACCCCCACCGACAGCAGCATCGCCGAGACGATGGTGACCGAAAACTGGCGGTAGATGACACCGGTCGAGCCACCGAAAAACGCCATTGGCAGGAACACCGCCGACAGCACCAGCGCGATCGCCACCAGCGCCACCGAGATCTCGCGCATCGACTCGATGGTGGCGTCGCGCGGCGACATGCCGGGGTTCTCGTCCAGCAGGCGTTCGACGTTTTCCACCACCACGATCGCATCGTCCACCAGCAGGCCGATCGCCAGCACCAAGCCGAACAGGGTCAGCGTGTTGATCGAGAACCCCAGCGCCGCCATCACGCCGAAGGTGCCCAGCAGCACCACCGGCACCGCAATCGTCGGGATCAAGGTGGCGCGCCAGCCCTGCAGAAAGACGAACATCACGATCACCACCAGCAAGACCGCTTCGAACAGTGTCTTGACCACCTCTTCGATCGACAGCTTGATGAAGTCGGTGGCGTCGTTGGCAAAGCTGTAGGTGACCCCGGGCGGAAAGTCTTTCGCGCGGTCGGTGATCTCTTTCTTCACCAGCTCGGCAGTCGCCAGCGCATCGGCGCCCGGTGCCAGCAGCACCGCCAGACCAGCACCCGGGTGGCCGTTGACATTGACGATCGAGCCATAGCTTTCGCCGCCCAGTTCCACCCGCGCCACATCGCTGATGCGCACGGTGGCGCCGTTGCGCTCGGCCTTCAGGATGATGGCGGCGAACTCTTCGGGTGTGCGCAACCGCGACTGCGCGGTCACCGTGGCATTCAGATACTGGTCGGCCGCCGAGGGCTGGCCGCCGATCTCGCCGGCAGCCACTTCGGCGTTCTGCGCTTCGATGGCGGCCACCACATCGCTGGGCATCAACTGAAAGCTCGCAAGCTGGGCCGGCTGCAGCCAGATCCGCATCGCGTAGGGCGAGCCGAACACATTGATGTCGCCTACCCCGGGGATGCGGCTCAGCGGGTCCTGCAGGTTCGAGGTCAGATAGTCCGAGACATCCTGCTTCGACAGCTTGTCGGTTTCGTCGTAGACACCGACGATCAGCAGGAAGTCGGGATTCGACTTGCGCACCCGCACGCCTTGCTGCTGCACTTGCTGCGGCAGCCGCGGCACGGCTTGCTGCACGCGGTTCTGCACCTGCACCTGGGCGATGTCAGGGTCGGTGCCTTTCTCGAAGGTGATGTTGATGGACACGCCACCACGAGAATCCGAGTTGGAGCTGAAGTACAGCAGGCCGTCGATGCCGGTCAGCGCTTGCTCGATCACCTGCGTGACGCTGTTCTGCACGATCTCGGCCGATGCACCGGGGTAGTTGGCGCGCACCGAGACTTGCGGCGGTGCCACATCGGGGTACTGGGCGATCGGCAGCTGCAGGATCGAGCCGGCGCCGGCCAGCATCACGATGATCGCGATCACCCACGCGAAGATGGGGCGGTCGATGAAGATGCGCGACAACATCGCGCTTCAGCCTTGCCGGTCTGGGCTGGATGCAGCACCGGAGGCCGGCCCGGATGCCGCTCCCGGCGGCGCGACCCGCTGCGGCGCATCGGCCGGAACCGGTTGCACGGCCTGGCCCGGCCGCAACTTGGCGGTGCCCTGCACGATGATCCGGTCGCCGGGTTTCAGGCCTTCGGTGACCACCCAATCGGGCCCTTGGGTGCGCAAGGCGGTGATCGGGCGCGACTCGGCCTTGTCGTCGTCGCCCACCACGAACACCGATGCCGCGCCCTTCGGGTCGCGCGAAACCGCGGGCTGCGGCACCAGGATCACGTTCTGGTCCACCGATTGCGCAAAACGGGCCCGCACGAACATGCCCGGCAACAGCACGCCCTCGGGGTTCGAGAAGCGGGCGCGCACCGTCACGGTGGCGGTGTTGGGATCGACCAGCACTTCAGAGAATTCGACCTTGCCGACCTCGCCGTAGTCGCTGCCGTCCTGCAGCATCAATCGAACCTGCGCCTGGGCCGGCACCACCCCGTTGGTGGCCAACGAGCGCCGCAGCGCCAGCAGGTCGGCCGAGGGCTGCTGGATGTCGATGTAGATCGGGTCCAGTTGACTGATGCGCGCCAGCGGGTCGGCCTGGTTGGCGGTCACCAGCGCGCCCTGTGTGAACAGCGACCGGCCGATGCGGCCGCTGATTGGCGCCGGCACGGTGGTGAAGTTCAGGTTGATGCGGGCGCTTTGCAGCTGCGCCTTGCTTTGCGCCACCTGTGCAGCGGCCTGCTTGGCCGCGGCTTCGGCGTTGGTGTATTCCTGCTGGCTCACCGCTTCGATCGCGGCCAGCGGCTTGTAGCGGTCGGCCTGCACGCGAGCGTTGTCGGCATTGGCCTGTGCACTCTGCAGGTTGGCTTCTGCCACCGCAGCGGCTGCGCGGTACAGGCTGGCGTCGATCTCGTACAGCGGTTGCCCCGCCTTCACCAGCGCGCCCTCGGTGTAGAGCCGTCTGCGGATCACGCCCGAGACCTGCGGACGCACCTCGGACTGGCGGTAGGGCGATGCGCGCCCGGCCAACTCGGTCACGACCGGCACGCTGCTCTGGCTGGCGACGACATAGCCGACGGCCTTCGGCTTGGCAGCCTGGCCGCCTTGCGGGCTGTTCTTGTTGCTGGCCCCGGGCTTCTCTCTGGCTCCGTTCTGGGCTCCGTCCTTGGCCGCATCACCGCAGCCGGTCAACGCCAGGCTCAACAGCAGGATCGACACCGAGGCGGCTGTCTCGAAGGCATTGCGTCGGTTGCTTCTGGACGATCGAATCAATGTGACTCACCTGGAGGGGACAGCAAAAGCCACGGTCGACAGTGGACGGGTGGGGCAACGAGGCCGGCGCAAAGCCGGTGGCACGCATTGTTGCAATGCTCAGCGCAACCTGCCCTGCGCACCGCGGCAGCCTCATAAACCACAAATGTTTTGAGGTCTGCAGCGCGGGTGCGTCGGTGTGGCGCGCCCGTTGCGCCCCGTTCAGAACACCGACCAGCCCGTGCGGCGAGCCAGGCTCTCCAAGGCCAGCGCGCCGACCAAGGAATTGCCGGCTTCGTTGAGCCCCGGTGCCCACACCGCGATGGCGGCCTTGCGCGGTGCGATCGCCAGGATGCCGCCGCCGACGCCGCTCTTGCCCGGCAGGCCGACGCGAAAGGCGAAGTCGCCCGAGGCGTCGTAGTGCCCGCAGGTCATCATCAGCGCGTTGATGCGGCGAGCCGCCTGGGCGTCGATGACGCGGTGGCCGGTCAGAGGATCGATGCCGCCGTGGGCCAGGAACAAGCCCGCCCGCGCCAGCTGAACGCAGTTCATTCGCAGCGCGCACTGGTTGAAGTAGGTTTCCAGCACCTCGGCCACCGGATGCTTCAAGTTGCCGAACGAGCGGATGAAGTAGGCCAGGCTGGCGTTGCGAAAGCCGGTGTCGGCTTCGGATTGCGCAACTTCCCGATCGACCGTGATGTCGTTGTCGTCGGCCAACTCGCGCAGGGTGGCCAGGATCTCGGCCACCGCCACCTGCGGCGGCCGGCCAGCCAGGATGGCGTCGGTGACCACCAGCGCACCGGCGTTGATGAAGGGGTTGCGCGGAATGCCGGCTTCGCGTTCCAGCTGCACGATCGAGTTGAAGGCCGACCCGGATGGCTCGCGCCCGACGCGGCGCCACAGCGCGTCGCCCAGGCGTCCCAGTGCCAGGGTCAGCGTGAACACCTTGGACACGCTCTGGATCGAGAAAGGCATCGTCGCATCGCCGACCGCCGCTCGTTCGCCGGTGCAGGTTTGCAGTGCCAGGCCGAAACGAAGCGGGTCCACCCGCGCCAGTGCGGGTATGTAGTCGGCCACGCGACCGGCGCCAAGGTGGGCTTGCACATCCTGCCGAACGGCTTGCAGCAGATCGTCGAGCGGCGATGAAGGCGTCATGTTGTGCGCAACCCGGTTGGGCTCAGTCTGGCACCTTGTCGCCAGTCGGGATCACCGGCGGCGGCAGCGTGGCGCACTCGTCGAACACCCGCACCGTGCAGGTGCTGCAGATGTCGCGGTCCAGCCGATCGAAGATGCTCGCAATCGCGATGCGTTTGCTGGCGAAAAGGTGGTCGTCGCCCAGCTCCTTGAGGTAGCCGGTTCGCTGCCACACCTCCAGCACCGGCGGCCGCGGGCGGTGGAAGTAGAGGTCGCCGCCGTCCCGGCGCCGCCTGGCGGTTTCGGTCTGCCACATTTCCACCGCCGGCAGGTCGATGAAGTTCATGCTCTTGGCCATCACCAGCAGGTGCTTGGGTGCATGCGGCCCGTTGCGCAAGCGCTCCAGGTTGTCCAGCACATGCTGCACCGCGCCGAAGTAGACCTCGCCTTCCATGCGGATCAGCTTCAGCTGCGGGCATTCCGGCAGCGGCTGCTTGAGGTCTTCGATGGCGACGAAAGAACGCGTGGGCGAAGCGGTGTCGATGCCCATCACGCGAACGAAGGGTTTGGATGTGCGGTAGACATAGCCCATCAACGACAGGATCGTGCCCAGCAGGATCGCCATCTCGATGCGGATCGTGACCGTGGCCAATGCCGTCACCGCTGCGATCGCGAAGTCCTGGCGGCTGTTGCGCCACAGCCGGCGCCAGCCCGGAATGTCGAACAGGGACCACGCGACCACCACCAGCAGCGCGGCGATTGCCGGCATCGCGATCAGCGCCAGTACCGGCGCGGTGAAGGCGATCAGCAGCAGCAGCCACGCAGATGCGAACACAGCGGCCAACGGGGTGCGCGCGCCGGCTTCCAGGTTCGGCATCGAGCGGTTGAGCGAACCGCACGCGACATACGAAGAAAAGAACCCGCCGATTAGATTCGACAAGCCTTGGCCGCGGAACTCGCGGTTGGTGTCGATCGCCTGGCCGGATCGGGACGCCACCGCCTTGGCGATCGAGATCGACTGGCCGAGCGCGACGATGGTCAGCGCAAAGGCGATCGACAACAGGTCGGGAAGGCTTGCGAGTTCGACCGCGGGCCAGTGAAAACGCGGCACGATCGGTGGGATCGCACCGACCACGCTGACGGAGCCCCAGGCCGCGCCCAGATCGGTGCGGTTGAAGAGCACCGCCAGTGCCGTGCCCCCCGCCAGGCCGAACAGCATGGTGGGCCAGCGCGGCAGCAGCCGCTTGCCGCTCAGCACCAGCGCCATCGTGACCGCGCTGACGGCCACCGCCGCCCACTGAACCCCGCCCAGGTTCGATGCCAGGTGCGTCAGCAGGGCGCCGGTGCCATGTTGCTGCGGCGCGGGCAAACCCAGCAGATCGGTCAGCGCATGCACCAGGATCAGCGCGGCAGCCCCAGTCATGAAACCGCGCAGGGCCGACGGCGAGATGAAGTTGGCGACCGTTCCCAGCCGCAGCACGCCGATCAGCCATTGCATCAACCCCACCAGCACCGTCACCGCCAGGGCCAGCTGGATGTAGGCCGGTGAGCCGACCGCGGCCAGCGGTGCAAGGGTCGCGAACAATGCCAGCGAATTCGCATTGGTGGGCCCCGACACCACATGCCGGCTGGATCCGAACAGCGCTGCGATCACACACGGCACGATGGCGGTGTAGAGACCGTATTCGGGCGGCAGCCCCGCCAGCGTCGCGAACGCGAAGCCCTGCGGCAGCACCAGCAATGCGCCCAGCACGCCGGCGATCGCGTCGGCACGCAAGCTGCCGGCGCTGACCTGATGAATCCAGGGACCGAAGACCCAGCCGATCTGCCGAGCGAACATGCGCCGTATTCTGGTCAGACTTTCAGGACACGACCTGGTAGTACAGGTTCTGCGGATGCTGCGCTTGTGCAAAGAAGAACCAGCGGTCGGCCAGCAAGCCCGGCACCTGGCTGATCACCGCCAGCACCCACGGCCAGGCAAGCCCCGTCTGACCGCCGCTGCTGGCCCACAGCGCCCACGCCGCCAGCAGGGCCGGCAGCACGAAGCCCAGCAGCACCAGCACCAGCCGCACCTGCCCCAGCAACGCGTGGGTGCGGCCATGGAAGAACTCGCGGGTGTTGAAGGAACCGGCCGACATGCCCATCGACTTCTGCACCAGCTTCGGCGCCTGGACGCCGGTGGCCGACTGCAGGGTCGAGCGGTGCTTGAGCATGGCGTTGTGGCGCATCGCCAGCAGCCGGGTGGCCAGCGCCACCACCGTCACCACCAGTGCCGCCGGGCCGCTGAGGTTCAGCAGTGCGGGCTGACCGGCCCAGGCCGCCAGCGCGCTTGTCAGCATCAGGCCCGACGACAAGCCGATCAGCAGGAAATTGACCAGGGTCAGGGGTTGCGCCCATTCCTGGATGAAGCGCAGGCAGGCGTAGATCATGCCGGTGCAATACCAGAGCAGCAGCGCCAGCGCGATCACCGCCAGCGCCAGCAGCAACCGCAGTGGCTCGATCAGCGGCCCGTGCCAGCCGGCGCGCAGGGCCAGCCACCACAGTGCCACCAGCCCGATGAAGGCCGGCAGCACGATGACCTCGCGTGACAGCCAAGAGGTGCGCCACATCAGCACCGCCCGCCAGGCGCGTTCAGGCCGGCCCAGGTGGCCGAACGAGGCACCCAGGCCGATCAGCAGCATCACCTCGGCCAAGATCAATGCGGTGCTGATGAAGCCAGGCGCCAGCGGCACGCCCAGCAGCAGCGCCATCGCCAGCGCCACCACCAGACCCTGGGCGGTGCCGGCGATGGTGGTGAAAACCACCACCGAGAAGGCCGGGTTCATGGAGCGACCCGTGAGTTGTCATCCGCGACGGCTGTGGTCTTGCGCCGCGGCAGGTACTGGTTGGCCGGCTTCGTCTCCCACTCGGGCATCAGCGGATAGCCGCCGCGCTCGCGGATCGCCTTCGACACCTCCGAATTCGGGTCCTTGACATCGCCGAACAAGCGCGCGCCCGTGGGGCAGGCCGCCACGCAGGCGGGTTTGCGGTCTGCCGGTGCCAGTTTCGGGTCGTAGATGCGGTCCACACACAGGGTGCACTTGGTCATCACTTGCCGTTCTTCGTCGATCTCGCGGGCGCCATAGGGGCAGGCCCAGGCGCAGTACTTGCAGCCGATGCACTTGTCGTAATCCACCAGCACGATGCCGTCTGCCTTGCGCTTGTAGCTGGCGCCGGTGGGGCAGACCGGCACGCAGGGCGGATCTTCGCAATGCAGGCAGCTTTTCGGAAAGTGGATGGTGTCGGTGTCGGGGAAGGTGCCGGCCTCGTAGGTCTGCACGCGGTTGAAGAAGGTGCCGGTGGGGTTTGCGCCATAAGGACGTTGGTCGGACAGCGGCCCGGCCGAGCCCGAGGTGTTCCATTGCTTGCACGAAGTGACGCAGGCATGGCAGCCCACGCACACATTCAGGTCGATCACCAGGGCGAGCTGGATCGCGAGGGTCTCGCCCTGCTCGGCGCGCGCACTGGTGTGACCGCCGGCGTGCAATGGGGACGCCGGAACCAGCGGCGGCGGCGGGGCGGGCGCGCGCACCGGCGCATCGGCCATCGCGTTCGTCTTCAGCAGGTCCTGCAGCCAGCGAATCATGTGGGCTCCTTGCGGCCTGCGAAGTAGGCCAGCATGCTGGCGGTCTTGCCTTTCCCCTTGACCCCGGGAGGCGAGGGCATCGTCGCGGTCTGAGGAAAGCTCTGTTCGGGCTCTGCGGGCTCTGCGGGTCGAATGCGTACCCGCACGTCGTACCAGCCGGCTTGCCCCGTGATCGGGTCGGAGTTGCTGACCGTGCCGGACGAAGCACCGGCCATCGGCAACTCCTCCGAGATCAGGTGGTTCAGCAGGAAGCCCCTCTTCGCTTCATCGGCGCCCGGGGCCAGCTGCCACGCACCATCGGCCTTGCCGATCGCATTCCAGGTCCACACCGTGCCGGGCTCGACCGCTTCGCTGAAGCGCAGCATGCAGCGCACCCGGCCCCATTGGCTCTCGACCCAGCACCAACAGCCATCCGCGATGCCGGCCGCATTGGCGGTGAGCGGGTTCACATGCAGGTAGTTGTGGCTGTGGATCTGCCGCAACCAGGCGTTCTGCGAGTCCCACGAGTGGTACATCGCCATCGGCCGTTGCGTGATGGCATTCAGTGGATAGGCCGCCAGATCGGTGACGGCTTCTTCCAGCGGCGCGTACCAGAAGGGCAGCGGGTCGAAGTAGGTGTCGATGCGCGTTCGTAGCGCATCGGGCGGCTGACGGCCGCGGGTCTTGCCTTGGGCAGCCAGGCGAAAGGTCTGCAGCGTGTCGGAATAGATCGCCAGCTGGATCGGATCGTTGCGCTGGCGCCAGCCCTTGTCCTTGGCGAAGTCCAGATAGCTGCGGTTCCAGTTGCGCATGAAGTGCATGTCTTCTGGCAGGTGGTGCTGGAACACGCAATTGTTCTTCTCGTACATCTCCCATTGCTTCGGGTTCGGCGCGCCTTTCAGATGTTCGGTGCCATCGGCGCCGCGCCAGCCCATCAGGAAGCCGACCCCGGGTGCGGGCTGGAAGTTGACGATGAAGTCCGGGTAATCGGCGAACTTGCGGCCACCTTCGGCGGTGGTGAAGGCCGGAAACTTCAGGCGCGAAGCCAGCTCGATCAGCACCTCTTGAAACGGCTTGCACTGGCCCAGCGGCGGCACCACCGGAATGCGCACCGAATCGACCGGGCCTTCGAACTCCGAGATCGGCCGGTCGAGCATGCTCATCACATCGTGCCGCTCCAGGTAGGTGGTGTCGGGCAACACCAGATCGGCGAAGGCCACGGTTTCGCTCTGGAAGGCGTCGCACACCACCAGAAACGGAATCATGTGCTCGCCGGTGGCCGGGTCCTTGCGGTTCAACATTTCTCGCACGGCCATCGTGTTCATGCTGCTGTTCCAGGCCATGTTGGCCATGAAGATCATCAGCGTGTCGATGCGGTAGGGGTCGCCCCGGGCGGCATTGGTGATGACGTTGTGCATCAAACCGTGGGCCGACAGCGGGTGTTCCCAGGAGAAGGCATGGTCGATGCGGATCGGCGTGCCGTCGGGGTTCAGCGCCAGCTCTTCGGGGTTGGCCGGGACCCCCAGCGGGGCGGCATTCAGCGGCGTGTTCGGCTGGATCTGTGCCGGGTCGTTGAAGGCGCGGTAGTTGGGCACGATGTGGCGCGGGTAGGGCGCCTTGTGGCGAAAACCACCGGGGGCGTCGATGGTGCCCAGCAGGCTCATCAGCACGGCCAGCCCCCGCACGGTCTGGAAGCCGTTGCTGTGCGCAGCCAGGCCGCGCATGGCGTGGAAGGCCACCGGCCGCGCTTGGGTGGTTGAGTGCACCTTGCCCCAGGCATCGGTCCAAGGGATCGGCAGCTCGAACGCCTGCTTCAGCGCGGTGTCGCCCAGCTCCAATGCCAGCTTGCGAATGCGTGCTGCGGCGATGCCGGTGATGGCTTCGGCCCATTCGGGTGTGCAGGTGGCCACGCGCTCGCGCAGCAGTTGAAAGGACGGCGCCACGCGGGTGCCGTCGGCCAGCGTGTACTGTCCCTCCAGCGCCGGGTCGCAGCCGTCGGCAATGCCTTCGGGATAGGCGTTCAGCACCCGGCCGCTGGGAGTGTCCCAGACCAGCTTGTTGTGCGGGTGGCGGCCATCGCCCGGCGGGCCTTTGGCGGGATCGGGGTCGAAGGCGAACAGCCCTTCGCGTTCGCCCTCGTCCAAGACCACCAGTTGCGG
>JBBSPW010000115.1:0-11182 GCA_038258365.1 Burkholderiales bacterium
CGGGGCTGATGTGGACACTGCGCGAAGCAGCCCTCTATGGCCTCTGGGCCGCTGCGCTCTGCGGCACCGGGCTGGCGGTGTTCTATTTTTTTCCTTCCGCAGTGCCGCCGCAAGCGCTGGCGATCGACACCCTGGCCCACCCCGCCTTCGCCTTGCTGCAGGGCGTGGACGCGGCAGGCAATGCCTGCCCTTCGCTGCATGTCGCCACCGCCGTCTTCACTTCGGTGTGGATGCACCGCTTGCTGCTGGAGATGCGGGCGCCGCTGGCGCTGCGAGCCTTCAATGTGCTGTGGATGCTGCTGATCGTGTGGTCGACGCTGGCCATCAAGCAGCATGTGGTGCTGGACGCTGTGGCCGGTGCAGTGCTGGGTGGGGTTTTTGCCTGGCTGTCGCTGCGCTTCATGCGCAGGCGAGTCCGCCCCTGAGCGGGGCTTTGCGCAGGGATGACGACGGTATCATCGGTGCCCTGCTGCACTGCGGCGAAGTCCGCTTTCAAGCAGCCCCCGAACAGCTGGATGTGTGCCGCCCGTAGACAGGTGATGCCGAAGAGGTAAAGGTCATGAGTTCGCTGGCAGAGATCCAGGAGTTGATTCACAAGCAGTACGGGCTCGACCCGGCCACGTTGGACCCCGATGCGTCGTTGCGCGCGCACGGGGTCGATTCGCTGACCCTCGTCGAGGTGCTGTTTGCGGTCGAGGACCACTTCGGCATTTCGGTGCCCGAGAAGTATTCCGATGTCGACACCATCGGCGCGCTGGCAGCCGCGGTCGACGAGATTCGCGCAGCCAAGGAGATGGCCTGAGCGTGGCCGCCGGCATGGCGAAAGCCCGGCCCCCCGCCGGGGCTCATCCGGGCCGCCGGGTGCAGGTCAGCGGCATCGGCGTGGTGTCGCCGCATGGCGACGATGCACTGGCGATGTTCGAGTCGCTGATGAAGGGCGCCTCTGCCGTGCGCCCGGTCTTCCCCGAACTGCCGCGCCCGGCAGCCGCCGCCACGGTTGATTTCGACCAAGTCCGCTGGTTCAGCAAGCTGCAGTTGGCCGGTGTCGACCGCGTCAGCCAATTCGCCGTGGCCGCCGCCGATCTGGCGCTGGCCGATGCGGGGTTGGGCAAGGGCGTTGCGCTGGGCGCCGAGCCGACCCGGGTCGGCGTCTACACCGGCTGTGGCATGGGTGGGGTGGGCGCACTCGATTTCGCGTACCACAACGTGCTGGTGCACGGCGGCCGCGTGCCGCCTTTGACGATTCCCGCGCTGATGCCCAATGCGCCGGCGGCCCATGTGGCGATGCGCAACGGCGTGCAGGGTCCGGTGCTGAGCTATTCGGTGGCCTGCGCCTCGGGCGCAGTGGCCATCTCCGAGGCCGCCAAGGCGATCCGCGCCGGCGAGATCGATGTGGCGATTGCCGGAGGCAGCGAAGCCCTGGTGGTGCCGGGGGTCGTGATGTCGTGGCAGGCGATGCAAACCCTGGCTGCCTTCGAGCCCGGTGCCGAAGCCACCTGCTGCCGCCCGTTTGCCGCCGACCGCAACGGCTTCGTGCTGGGCGAAGGCGCTGCCTACCTGATCCTGGAATCCGAAGACCATGCCAAGGCCCGCGGCGCCCGCAGCCATGGTCTTTTGGCCGGCGCCGGGCTGAGCTGCGACGCGACGCACCTGACCAAACCCGATGCAGCGGGGCAAGCGCGGGCCATCCGCTCGGCGCTGACCCAAGCGGGCCTGGCACCCACCGACATCGGCTACTGCAATGCGCATGGCACCGCCACCAAGATCGGCGACGGTGTCGAAGCCGAGGCCCTGTCGCAGGTCTGGGGCGAGGCGGTCGAGGACCTGCCGGTCAGCTCCACCAAGGCGCTGCACGGTCATCTGCTGGGTGCCACCGGCGCGCTCGAAGCCGCGATTGCGGTGCTGGCGCTGCAACAGCGTCGTTTGCCGCCGAATGCACATGCCCAGGCGGCCGATCCAGCGTTGCGCCTGAACTTGGTCGGCGCTGCGAACGGTCAAGGCGTCGATGCGCCCGGTCTGCAAGCCACGATGAGCAACAGCTTCGCGTTCGGAGGCACGAACTCGGTGCTCGTCTTCACGCACGACTAGCCGCGGCCGGGCCGCCGCATCAGGCGAAAATGCAGTGATGGCCCACCCTCCCGCACCACCCGACGACACCCCGAAGCCCGCGAACTTTCTACGCGCGATCATCGATCGCGACCTGGAATCCGATGCCTTGTCGGGGCGCCAATGGGGCGGGAACCCTGGTGATGCGGCGCACCACGCGGCTGGCAGTGCCGACCCGGCGCGCATCCGCACCCGCTTCCCGCCCGAGCCCAACGGCTACCTGCATGTGGGGCACGCCAAGGCCATCTGTCTTAACTTCGGCCTGGCGCGCGACCACGGCGGCATCTGCCACCTGCGCTTCGACGACACCAACCCCGACAAAGAAGAGCAGGAGTACGTCGACGCCATCATCGAAGGCGTGCAGTGGCTCGGCTTCGACTGGGTGGTGGGCGGTGACAGCCACCTCTACTACGCCAGCAGCTACTTCGACTTCATGTACCGCGCCGCCGAGGCGCTGGTGACAGCGGGTCTGGCCTATGTGGACGAGCAAAATGCCGACGACCTGCGCGCGAGCCGCGGCGACTTCAACACCCCCGGCCGCGACAGCCCGTTTCGCAGCCGCAGCGTTGAAGAGAACCTGTCGCGCCTGCGCGCGATGCGGGCCGGCGATCTGCCCGACGGCGCCGCGGTGCTGCGCGCGAAGATCGACATGGCCTCGCCCAACATCAACCTGCGCGACCCCACGCTGTACCGCATCAAACGCGCCACCCACCATGCGACCGGCGACGCCTGGTGCATCTACCCGATGTACACCTACGCGCACCCGATCGAGGACGCGCTGGAACGCATCACGCACAGCTTCTGCACGCTGGAGTTCGCAGACCAGAGGCCGTTCTACGACTGGCTGCTGGGCCATCTGGCCGATCTGGGTTTGCTCGCCAGGCCCTTGCCGCACCAATACGAATTCGGGCGCCTGAACCTGAGCTATGTCGTCACCAGCAAACGCAAGCTGCGCGCGCTGGTCGACGAAGGCACGGTCGAAGGCTGGGACGACCCCCGCATGCCCACCTTGTTCGGCATGCGGCGGCGCGGTTACACGCCGGCATCGATCCGCGCCATGGCCGATGGCAGCGGCGCCAGCAAGAGCGACATCTGGCTCGACTACGCCGTGCTCGACGGCTGTCTGCGCGCCGACCTGGAAACGCAGGCGCCGCGTGCGATGGCGGTGCTGGATCCGGTGCGGCTGGTGCTGAGCAACTGGGCCGAGGTGTTCGGCAGCGACAGCCACATCGAAGCCTGCCAGGCTCCGGCCCACCCGCAGCTGCCGGCGCTCGGCAGCCGCAACTTCGAGCTGTCGCGCGAGGTCTGGATCGAGCGGGACGACTTTGCCGAGGTACCCGCCAAAGGTTTCTTCCGCCTCTACCCCGGCAACAAGGTGCGGCTGAAGTACGGGCTGATCGTCGAATGCACCGGCTGCGAGAAGGATGCCGATGGCCGCATCACCGTGGTCACCGCCACGGTCGTACCCGACACCCGCAGCGGCACGCCCGGTGCCGATGCCGTCAAGGTCAAGGGCACCATCACCTGGGTCGGCAGCACCGATGCACGGCCCGCCACGGTGGTGCTGTACGACCGGCTCTTCACCGAGGCGCAACCCGACGCCGCCGGGCGCGACTTCCGCGAGGTGCTGAATCCCGCCAGCAAGCGCGTGGTGCAGGCCTTCGTCGAACCGTCGCTGTCCGCGGTGGCGGCGGAATCGAGGTTTCAGTTCGAGCGCCATGGCTACTTCGTCGCCGACCGGGTGCAGCATCGCGCCGAGGCACCGGTGTTCAATCGCATCACCACCCTGCGCGACAGCTGGCTCGGATAGACAAGTTTGAGCAAGCGGGCTCGGGTGAGCGGGCGCTGGTTAGCGGTCGCGTGCTGGCAGGCTTGGGTAAAGAACGGCAAACGGGGGCACACTGGGCTTCGAACGGCCTCAAATGGGGTCCAACCATGTCCACTCACAGGAGAACGCAGATGCGCCGATCCCTGATCGCCCTCGCAACGGCTGGCGGCCTGGCCGCTTTGGCAGCCGCGCCGCTGACTGCCGCCCATGCCGCTGGCACGGTCGAAGTCAGCTATGTCAAACCCCAGGCTTTTGCCGACATCGGGCTCGGCCAGATCGACCGCGACCGCACCCTGGTCGAGCTGGACCGGGTGTTTCAGGCTCTGGCAGCCAAATTGCCCGATGGCCGGACACTGAAATTGGTCGTCACCGATGTCGACTTGGCAGGTGAGCTGGAATTCGGCGGCTGGCGGCCGGACCTGCGTGTGGTGCGGGGCCGCGCCGACTGGCCGCGCATGACCCTGGACTACAGCCTGCTGCAGGACGGGCGGGTGCTGCAAGCAGGCGTGGCCCGGCTTAGCGACCCGGGCTACACCTTCGGTTTGCAAACCATCCGCCAGGACGAACCGCTGCGCTACGAACGACGAATGATCGACCAGTGGTTCGACAAAACCTTCATGGGGAACTGATGAAGCAGAAGACTTTGACGATGGTCCTGGCAGGCGCTGTCGGGCTGCTGCCGACGATCGCCCTGGCGCAGGCGCCGGCCCCGTCTGCAACGAACACCAAACCCGCTTCGGCAGCCAAGCCCGCGGCCGCGAACACCGACCCGTTGGCAATGGCGGCCACACGCGAGGGCGCCGTCGTCACCGACTCCGGCCTGGTGTTCCTGCAGATGGTTGCCGGCAAAGGCCCCAAACCCGCAGCCACCGACACCGTGCGCGTGCACTACCGCGGCACCTTTCCCGACGGCCGCGAGTTCGACAGTTCCTACAAGCGCGGCGAGCCCGCCCGCTTTCCGCTCAACGGCGTCATCAAATGCTGGACCGAAGGACTGCAGCGCATGTCGGTCGGGGCCAAGGCGCGTTTGACCTGCCCTTCTGCCATCGCCTATGGCGAAAAGGGCGCAGGTCGGGGCGAGATTCCTCCGAATTCAGTGTTGATCTTCGAGGTCGAGTTGCTGGGAATCGAGAAGGCTTGATCCACGCACCGGCACCGGCACCGGCACCGGCTCGCGGCTCACGGCTGGGGCTGTCCATCAATCCTGCGATTTGCAGACTGAAGGGCGTGTTCCGTGCCGCGATCCAGGCCTGCTCCAACGAACTGGACGCGGCAGCGTGATGCCGCTGCGCACTCGTCCTAGCCAGGTACGCCCGATGGCTTTGCCCTTTCCAGGCCACCGCGCACCCAGCGCCGGCTTCGAGGTCCCGCTCGAGATGCTGGCTGCTTGCCACCACCGCGTCGAAGACCAGTGCATGACGCTGCAGCGTCTGGTCGGGCACTTGGCCGCGCGCGGCCCGGACGATGAGGCCCGCGTTGCCGCTGCGGCGGTGCTGCGTTATTTCGACACCGCAGCGGTGGACCACCATGCCGACGAAGAGGTCGATCTCTTCCCCGCCTTGATCGAATCGATGGCCGGGTCGGACGCAACCTGCATCCGCACCCTGATCGAGTCGCTCAGAAACGACCACCGGAGGCTCGAATCCCAATGGCAGCGTTTGCGGCCGGCCCTGCTGACGATTGCTGCAGGCGAGCCACAGCCGCTGGAGGCCGGTGATGTGATGCCGATGATCGACTTGTACAAAGAGCACATGGCATGTGAAGAGGCGGAATTGCTGCCGATGGCGAACCGCCTGCTGAGTGATGCGGCACTGCAGAGCGTGGGACATGCGATGCGACGGCGGCGCGGCATCGCATGAACAATTTGGCAGCACCAGCCGAAGCAGACACCGGCGGTGTGGCGCATGCACTGATCACGGGCAGGTTCTCGGTTTCGCCCAAGCGACTGGTCGCGCCGGGGCCCGACGCGGCGCAGTTGCGACAGATGGTCGAAGCGGCCGGCTGCGCGCCAGACCACGAGTTGCTGCGCCCATGGCGCTTGATTCGAGTTGCCGCCTCGCAACGCGAAGCCTTGGCGGATGTCTTTGTGCGGGCCTTGCTGGAGCGGCTTCCGGCGGCACCGCCCGAAGCCCAGGAACAGTCGCGCCAGAAAGCCTTTCGTGCACCCGAACTCTTGCTGGCGGCCGCGCTGCTCGATCCGCTCCACCGCGACGTTCCGGAATCCGAGCGCTATGTCGCGCTCGGTGCCGCGTTGATGAACCTGTTGTTGTCTGCCCATGGCATGGGGTTTGCGGCCATGTTGACCAGTGGCCATGCGTTGCAAACTGCTTGCTTCGCAGGGGCCTTCGGCTTGAGCAGCAGTGAACGTGCGGTGTGCTTCGTTTCGATCGGCACCCCGACAGAAGTCCGTCGGCGCACGCGGCCCGAGGCACACGAACTCATGACCACATGGCTTCCGCGCCAGCCACCCTGATGGCCGTCACGGTTGCTGCCGAAGGCTGACGGACCGGCATGCTTCGACACCACGTTGCCGGGCTGCACAACAGAATCGTTCAGGAGACACCATGGCTCTGCCCCACGCCCAACCGCTCGACGTCATCGATATCCGACCCCTGGGCGATGATCTTCAAGGCGCTGTGACGACCAGCCTCTTGAAGACACCCACACTGCAGTTGATGCGCCTGGTGCTGCGTGCCGGGCACGGGCTGCCCGAGCACAGCGTGCCGGGCGCAATCACGATCCACTGCCTGGAAGGCGAAGCCGCCGTGACCACGCCTTCACGCAGGTGTGACTTGCATGCCGGGCATCTGGTCATGCTCGCCGGCAGCGAGCCCCATGCGGTGCATGCCCTCGAAGACACATCGCTGCTGGTCACCGTGCTCTTGCACACGCATCCTTCAGAAGGTCAGCCATGACGATCGAGAGTTTCAATGACCTGCTGCGCGCAGCCACCGGGCAGCCGCAGCCTCAACGTCTGCTCTTCGTGTTCGCCACGGCCGGTGTCGATGTCGATGCCACGGCCGAGCAGCGGGCGCGGTTCGAAGCTGGCCAGGGCGGCACCTTGACGCCGCTGATGTGCGTCGACAAGCTGCCGGGCGAGCTGGCTTCGTTCGACGCGCTGCTCGAGGAATCGCGTGCCTTCGGTCAGCCCTGGGACATGGTGTTTGTCGCAGCGCTGCCCGGGTCGGGCGGCACCGGGCCATCGGATGTGCAGGCCGAAGCGGCACTGCAGCGCATGGTCGACTCGATCAAGTCGGGCCGCATCGACGGGTTCGTTCCCTTCGACGCGCAAGGCAGGCCGGTGCAGTTCGGCTAGGTTGTGCTGCTGCCGTCGTGAATCGGCGCGTGATCGAATGCGCCGGTGCCGCTGTGTTCGGACAACGAGGCGGGCACGAAGCTGCCGCGGCGCGCGTCGAAGACATGGACCTCTCCATCTTCGATCACACAGTGCCAGCCATGCAGCGCCAGGCGCCCGGCTTCGACCCGGTCGCGCACCATCGGATAGCCCATCAGACGCTCCAGTTGCAACACCACCGAGCGCTGTTCGGTGCGCTTCAGTGCTTCGGGTGTGACCTGCACGGGCAATGTCGCCTCGCGGCCCAGTTCGAGCCAGGCACCCAGATGCACGGCCTGCGCCGGCAGCTCTTCGTACAGCGCGCGGATGCCGCCGCAGTGGCTGTGGCCGCAGACCACGATGCGCTCTACCCCCAACACCAGCACCGCGTATTCGATCGCTGCGGCGGTGCCGTGGTAGCCCACCCAATGCTGAGCCGCCTCCGGGCCGTGGCTCCGGTGGGCAGGGCCGGACGGCGCATCGATGTAGCCGCCGTGCGGCGGCACGAAGGCGCCGACATTGCGGATCATGAAAACCTCGCCCGGTCCCGTGCCCGTCAGCTGGTAAGGCACCAAGCGTGAATCGGAACAACCGATGAAGAGGATATTCGGGTGCTGGCCCTCTTGCACCAGGCTGCGAAACTGCCCCTGCACAGCCGGAAAGTAGTCGTCGTGAAAGCGCCGCAGGCGCTGCAGCAGTTCGTCGGGCATGGCCGTGTGCAGCGCTTGATGCTTGCGAATGCGGCGCCTACTGCACCAGCGGTGTGTTCGCGGCGTCGAGGTCGATGCCCTCGACCGTGGCCTGCCCGGCCAGCAACTGCAGGCACTGGCGCAATGCCGTGACCCAGGCCTGCTGGCGCAGGGCCATCGTCACCGCGCCCCGCACAGTCTCGAACTTCTGCGGAATGCCGCCTTCGCGCTCCAGCACCTCCACCACATGCAGCCCGAAGCGGCTGTGCACCAGACGCGGCAGTACGCCAACCTCGACATGACCGAACAGCTCGCGCGCGAATTCCGGCGCGCAGTCCTCGGGTTTCAGCCACCCCAGCTCACCGTCCTGTTCGCCGCTGGGGCAATTGGACAGCTCGCGCGCCGCGCGGCCGAAACCGTCGCTGGCGGTGCCACGGGTGGTGTCGTCATGGCAGCGCACATCGAGCAAGCAGGTTTCGGCTCGGTTGCGCAGCGCCACCACATCGATGCCCGGGGTAACCGCGAACAGGACATGGCGAACCCGCACCTGCTCGCCGGTTCGGTAGCGCGCCGGGTGCGCCGCGTGATGCCGCTGGCAGGATTCGTCCGATGGTTCAGGCAGCTGAAGCTCGGCTTCGAGCCACGCGTCGATCGCCTGCGAGGCGGCTTCGCTGACCACGCCGTCTGCCGCGGTGACGTCACTCGCATCGAGCAGGCCGTCGTGGACGGCGGCCTGACGCAGAAGTTCGGTGTAGGCACGCTGGCGCAGTGCCTCTGGCGCGAGCACCTCGGATTCGAGATTCAAGGCGATGCCGTTGATGCGAGCCACGCGAACGGGTGCTGACCCGACTTCGGCAAAGGAGAGGGATCTGAAATCGACGGTTTCGACGGACATGCGGATCTCCCGGTCAGACGCCGGCGCCAGGCTGGCGTGGCTGGTTGTGGCCCGCCGGCACATTGAGCCGGCGGCTGCGTACGATCTGGTGCGGCCGGAACAGGAACGTGACGGTGGCGAAGCCACTCCACACATGCACCAGCCGGCTGAAGGGGAACAACAGGAAGATCGTCATCCCGAAAACGATGTGGAACAGGTAGGGCCAGGGCAGCGTGGCCAGCACGGTGGCATCGACAGGCCGCAGCGTGACGATGCGCTGCGCCCAGTCCGCCAGAACGAGCATCACGCTGCCGTCTGCGTGATGCCAGGAGAACGGCAAGGTGATCAGACCCACCACCAGTTGCACCCACAGCACCAGCAGGACAGCGATGTCGGTGGCGTGACTGGTCAGGCGGATGCGCGGGTCGAAGACGCGGCGGTACAACAGCATCGACAAGCCGACGAAGCAGACCGTGCCGGCGATACCGCCCGCCACCACGGCCAGCATCTGCTTGCTGCCCGCTGTCATGAAGATCCCGTACAAGGCGTGCGGCGTGAACAGGCCGACCATGTGACCGAAGAACAGGAACAGGATGCCGAAGTGAAACAGGTTGCTGCCCCAGCGCAGCAGCCCGGCACGCAGCATCTGCGACGAGTCGCTCTTCCAGGTGTATTGGTCGCGGTCGAAGCGCAACAGGCTGCCCAACAGGAAGACTGTGAAGCACACATACGGATAGACCTGGAACAAAAAGCCGTAGATGCCATTCATGGTGCGACCCCTTGAACTTGAACTTGAGCTTGCGCCGGACCTTGTGGGTGTCCACTTGCTGCGCCGGGTTTGCGCACGATGCGCACCGGCTGCGGCTGGCCGGGCCTGGCCTGCCCTTTGGACGAACAGCCGTCGAACACCACCGGTTCGGCCCAGCTCTCGTCCAGCGGCGGCTCGGCAGGCGGCATCACCGGTTCGGCCTTCTCGCCCGCGAGCTCGATCAACGCGCCCAGCACGCTGGCATATCCGCTTGCAAACCCGCTGCCTTGCTGCTGCAGCGCACCGAAGATGGCATTGAAGATGTGGCTCATCTCGCCGAGGAAACCCCTTGCTTCGTTCGCAGGCTGGGTCGACACGAACTCCAGCACCGCGGGCAGGTAGTCCGGCAGTTCACCCTCGGCCAGAATCAGCCCGGCCTTTTCATAGGTCTGACCGAGATCGATCATGGCCGGACCGCGCTCGCGTGAATCGCCATGCACATGCTCGAAGAGGTGCAACGACGTGGAGCGGCCGCGATCGAACAACTCGACATAGTCGGACTCGGCCTGCAGCGGATCCGTGCGCGCGATGCGGTCGATCAGGGCCGCGATTTCCCGCTGGCGCGGCGCCGAGACCGCACGCTCTTGCTGCAGCACCGCAGCCAGTTCGGCGAGCACGCTGCGGTGCCGTGCATCGGGGTAGCTGAGCAGGGCCGCCAACACCCGCAGGCTCTTGCTCATCGGGCGGGGGGCATTCAGTTTGAGCATGGTCATCAGACCTCCGCCTTGATCGGGATCGTGCGCTTTTTGTCACTGCCGAACACACTGACATCGCTGCTGCCCTCTGAGCAGCCGTTGCCGAAGGTGAAGCCGCAGCCCCCGCGCACGTTGAAGGTGTTTTCGGCGTACTCGCGATGGGTGCTGGGAATCACGAAGCGGTCTTCGTAATTGGCGATCGCCATCACGTGGTACATGTCTTCCACCTCGGCCTGGCTGATGCCCACCTGCTTCAACACCGCATGGTTGATGCGCTGGTCGACATGCTTCTCGCGCTGGTAGGCCCGCATCGCCAGCATGCGTTCGAGCGAGCGCACCACCGGGCCGGTGTCGCCTGCGGTCAGCAGGTTGGCCAGGTACTTGACGGGGATGCGCAGCTGGTTCACATCCGGAATCTCGCCGTTGGCACCCACATGCCCGGCGTTGGCCGCAGCACTGATCGGCGACAGCGGCGGCACATACCAGACCATCGGCAGCGTGCGGTATTCCGGGTGCAGCGGCAGCGCCACCTTCCATTGCACCGCCATCTTGTAGACCGGGCTCTTGCGTGCCGCTTCCATCCACTTGTCGGGGATGCCGTCTCGTGCCGCTTGGGCGATCACCTTCGGGTCGAAAGGATCCATGAAGATGTCGAGTTGCGCTTGGTACAGGTCGCGGTCGTGTTCGACGCTGGCGGCGGCTTCGATGCGGTCGGCGTCGTACAGCAGCACCCCCAGATAGCGAATCCGTCCGACGCAGGTTTCGCTGCACACCGTGGGTTCACCGGCTTCGATGCGCGGGTAGCAGAAGGTGCACTTCTCGGCCTTGCCGCTCTTCCAGTTGTAGTA
>JBBSPW010000116.1:0-11148 GCA_038258365.1 Burkholderiales bacterium
GCACCACTTGGTTGACCCGGTCGCGCATGAAGTTGCGCAGCAGCCTGGGGCCGAGCTGTGACGAAGCCAGCGACAGCGCCACCAGGGTCATCGAGAACACCGTACCGGCGATGGTGATCGCCGAGCCGGCGATGGTGCTCAACACCAGACTGGCGCCAGCGGCGCCGCCGCTATAGACCAGGTGCGCCCAACGCTCGTTCTTGATCCAGCCTTCGCCCAAGGTGGTGTCGATCTCGACGCTGCCCAGCGCCAGGGCAAGCGCAGTCAGCGACATCAGGGTCGGCAGAAACCAGAAGCTGCCTCGCAGCAGATCCCAAAGCTTGAGCAGGCGGGCGTTCATCTTGCGGTTCGGGCGGGGCATTGCGACAGGCGAATCTGCGGCTGCTGCTGTTGCGCGGCATCGATGCGTGCAGTCAGCGCAGGGCCAAAGGCCTGCATCATGACCCGCACCCGCGCGGTGTTCTTCAACTCCGGATGCGTCACCAGCCAGATCGGGGTTTGCAACTCGGCCACCGGCGGGGTCAGCGGCAGCAACTCGGGCACGCTGGCTTCCAGGAACGCCGGCAGCAACGCAATGCCCAGACCGGCGCGCAGCATCACGAGCGCGTGGCTGAAATCGTCGACCCGCAGCACCACGCGGTCGTCGTCCACATGGGTGGCGAGCCAACGGTCGAACTTGAGGTCGCGAGCATCGCGTTGCAGGCCGATCCAGCGGCGCTCGGCCCGCAGGTCGGCTGCCGCGCACAAGGTCACGGACTGGCGCGTTGGCTGCTCCGCTTGCTGCCCATCCCGCAACCCGTAAACCTTGAACTGCAAGTTCGCAAGACGACGCCCCACCAGCCAGTCGGGCACCTGGTCGGCAATGCGGATCGCGACATCGGCATCGCAGCCCCGCAGGCGGGTGCGCTCGCGCGACGCCACAAACTCGATCCGCACCGCCGGCCATTCGGCGTTGAAAGCGCGCAACAGCGGTGGCAGCAAATGGTCCAGCACCACCGACGCCACGCTCACGCGCACGTCGCCACTGGGCTGCAGATCCTGCCCCGACGCCACCCTCTCAGCCGCCTTGGCCAGCGGGGCGAACTGGCGCGCGGCCTGCACGATCTCGGCACCGGCCAGGGTCAATGTGTAGCCAGCGCGCGCACGCTCGAACAAGCGGGTGCACAGCCGGTTTTCGATCGCATCCAGCCGGCGCAGCAGCGTCGAGTGCGTCCAGCCGAGCACCCGGCGGGCGTGCGCAACGCTGCCGGCATCGCAGATGGCCAGAACCAGTTGGAAGTCCGACCACCCCAGCAACCCGAGCGCGGATTCGTTCGTTTTCACTTTTGCAAACGGCGCTGTCAATTTCAGGTGATGAAGGCGCAAGTATTGCAACATCGTGTGCGAGCTGCGCCTTGGTGGCCGCCCACACCGCACGGCGAAGGGCCGCTGCCCACCGGTTCCGAGTCAAGAGGGGCGCTCTCTGAACGCTTCAGTCGCCCTTGTCCTACCCGCGAAGCTCGCGAACCGCCTCAACCTCTACAAACGAAGGGTTGCTTTTCAATCCGTGTCAGACAAACCAGAGAAAACAACTCGATGAACACATCCATGATCCACGAATCAACCCCGGCCGTTCTGCGAGTCGCCCGCCCGCTGGCGGCCTTTGCAGCAGCAGCCGCCATCGCGACTCTGGCTGCTTGCGCAAGCCCCGGACCGCCGCCCACAGCCGAGATGGCGACCGCGCGCGCCACCATTGCGCAGGCCGAAGGCGCCGGCGCCATGCAGTCCGCCCCGGTCGAGTTGCAGTCGGCCCGCGACAAGATGGCCAAGGCGGAGGTGGCAGCGCGCACCGAAAAGTTCGCTGAAGCGCGCCGCCTGGCCGCCGAAGCGGAAGTCGAAGCCGAGATCGCAGAGCGCAAGACGCGTGCGGTGAAGGCGCAGACAGCCGTGACCGAGATGGAGCGCAGCAACGACTTGTTGAAGGCTGAATTGGCTCGCAAGCGTGGCTCCTGATGCCACTGCGAATCCAGGCACCCGGCCTGTGGGCGGCGGCCGCAGCACCCGCTCTCGCCCCACCCGAATTCATCTGAGAAACATCCAAGAATTGGAGATTGACTTGAGTACAACCGACATGCGATCCACTTTCGAATTTGCGCCCCGCACTGGTTGGGTCCGCTCGACCAGCCAGTTGCTGGCCGCCAGCGCCGTGGTGGTGCTGGCTGCTTGTGCGTCCGCACCCACCAGCACCCCGGCACTCGATGCCGCACGCAGCAGTTACCAGCAAGCCGCCGGTGATGCGAGCGTGGTGCGCAGCGCATCGGTGGAATTGAACAAGGCCCAGCAAGCGCTGCTGCGCGCCGAGACCGCCCTCAAGGCCGGCAACGACCTGAGTGATGTCAACTACTACGCCGACCTGGCCAGAAAGCGCACCGAAGTCGCTGTTCAGACTGGCAGAGTGGCGGCGGCCGAACAAGCGCTGACGAGTGCAGCATCACTGCGCGAACGCATCCTGCTGGAGTCGCGAACCGCCGAAGCCGACACCCAACGGCAACGCGCCAACACGTCGCTGGCCCAAGCCGAGCAAGCGCGCATGCAGGCCGAACAGTCCCGCAAGGCAGCCGAGCAGCAACTGGCAGCAGCCCGTGCAGCGCAATCGCAAAGCAGCGAAGCCCAGGCGCGTGCCAAAGCGCTCGAAATGCAGTTGGCCGAGATGAAGGCCAAGCAGACCGACCGTGGCATGGTGCTCACACTCGGCGATGTGCTGTTCGACACGGGCCGTGCCGAGCTGAAGTCGGGTGCGAACCGGACGCTGGACCAGCTGACCACGTTCCTGTCGCAGAACCCCGAGCGCACCGTGCAGATCGAGGGCTACACCGACTCCACGGGGTCTGAGCAAACCAACCAGGTGCTGTCCGAGCGCCGCGCCATTGCGGTCAAGAACGCGCTGGTGGACCGCGGCGTGACCGACAGCCGCATCAGCGCCCGGGGGATGGGGCCCTCGGCCCCGATCGCCAGCAATGGCACTGCTGCCGGCCGGCAGCAGAACCGTCGGGTGGAGATCGTGCTGCCGTCGGCTTGATCCGCATCTGTTGACCCTCAGGGATTGAGCCCCTCTGTCGAACGGCACGGGCTCAAGCGCGGGCTGCGATCGCTTCGGTTATCGCAGCCCGCGCCACGTTGCGATCGGCTTCGGGTAGAAACGAGTGCTGCGCAGCCTGCAGCGTCATTTTCAGCAGGTCGGATTCGGTCAAAGGGGTCTGCGACAGCAGGGCGGCGGCTTCGTCGCTCTGGCTGACGCGCGACATCAAGCGGTTGTCCGTGTGGTAGCTGAGCCCGACGCCCGCGCGCCACAACGGCACGATCGGGTGCGCCGAAACCGATGCCGCAGCGCCGGTGTGCACATTGCTGGTGGGGCACATCTCCAGGTGCAGGTCCAGCGCACGAACCCGGTCGACGAGTGCGGCCCGGTTCGGATCGTGCAAGGCATCCACCAGCCGCACCCCGTGGCCGATGCGGCGGGCACCGAGCAAGCCGGCTTCAAGCACCCGCTCGGCCGCATCCGCCTCGCCCGCATGCAGGGTCATCGGCAACCCGGCTTCACGCAGCAGGGCCAGTGCCTCGGCATGTTCGGCCGGTGGATGCCCTTTCTCGGCTCCCGCCAGGTCGAAGCCGATCACCGCTGCGGTGGAGCCGGAGCCTGAACCGCTGGGCGACGCGAAAGCCAGCGCCAGGCGCGCAGCCCGCACCGACTCGGCGGGCGGCAGGTGGCGCATCGCGCACACGATCAACCCGGTGGGCAGACCCGTGCGGCTGCGGCCTTCGGTCAGACCGGCCAGCAACGCTTCGACCGTGGAGTCGCCGCTCAGGCCATGGGCGTCGAACAGCAGCGGAGCGATGCGGAATTCGGCCAGCACCGCGCCGTCGGCATGGGCGTCCAGCACCGCTTCCAGCGCCACCCGGTGCAGCGCCTCGGGGCTTGCCATTGCGTGCACCGTGAGCGCAAAACCCTGAAGGTACTTCTCGAGGCTGCCGGCATGGGCGTTGGCGTCGAACCAGGCCGACAGCGCCGCCACGTTGTCGGCGGGCGGCTGCACGCCGCGCAGGCGCAGCAACTCCAGGAGGGTCTCCGGACGCAGGCCACCGTCCAGGTGGTCGTGCAGCACCACCTTCGGCAGCGCGCGCGCAACGGCAGCGGGCGATCCAGCGAGCGGGGCGGCATCCATCGGCGGCATGCTAAGGCCATGGCAACGCCGTGCAGCGGTCCCGGACCGCAGACGCTCAGGCCAACAGCCGGATGGGCAGCAAGCCGTCGATTGCCTTGCCGCGCATGGCCAAGCGTCGGTCGAAGCTCAGGAAGCCGCTGACCACCTCCACCGGCGGCGCGACTCTTGCTATCCTGCCGCCGCCTCCCCTCTCCTTGCCTTCGGACCCCTTCATGCGACTGCTGCCCCAGCTTGTGCTTCTGACCCCGATGGTTCTTGCCACCACGGCGGCAATGGCTGAACCCGCCGTGATCTACGACATGGGCGGCAAGTTCGACAAGTCGTTCAACCAGGCGGGCTATGCCGGCGCCGAGCGCTGGAAGAAGGAAAGCGGCAAGCCGTATCTGGAGTTCGAGATCTCGAACCCGACCCAGCGCGAACAAGCCGCGCGCCGGATGGCCGAACGCGGTGCCGACCCGATCGTGGCGATCGGCTTTTCGCAAGGCAGCGTGATCGAGAAGGTCGGCAAGGACACACCGAAGACCCAGTTCGTGATCATCGACGCGGTGGTCAAGTTGCCCAACGTGCAGAGCATCACCTTCAAGGAACAGGAGGGCAGCTTCCTGGTGGGCATGATGGCGGCGATGGCCAGCAAGACCGGCAAGGTGGGCTTCATCGGCGGCATGGACATCCCGCTGATCCGGCGCTTCGAATGCGGCTTCGAGCAAGGCGCCAGGTACGCCAACCCGAAAGTCAACACGATCGCCAACATGACCGGCACCACCCCCACCGCCTGGAACGACCCGGCGCGCGGCGCCGAGCTGGCCAAGTCGCAATTCGCCGGCGGGGTCGACGTGGTGTTCGCCGCAGCCGGTGGCACCGGCATCGGTGTCTATCAGGCCGCCAAAGACGCCGGCAAGCTGGCGATCGGGGTCGACAGCAACCAGAACCATCTGCAGCCGGGCACCATGCTGACGAGCATGGTCAAGCGGGTGGATGTGGCGGTCTACAACGCCTTCAAGGGTGTGACCCCGGGCGTGACGTCGCTGGGGTTGAAGGAAGGCGGGGTGGATGTGGCCATCGACGAACACAACGCCAAGCTCGTGACACCCGAGATGAAAAAGCGTGTCGACGCGGCCAGGGCCGACATCATCAGCGGCAAGATCAAGGTGGTCGACTTCATGACCGATAACAAATGCTCCTGAGCGGCTGCGTCTGATCGGCCCGGGTTCGCAACGCTGCTCACCCACCCGAACCCGATGGTCGCCACTGCAAGGCCGCCCGATGCGGTGGCCATGCGCCACATCAGGAAGCGCTTCGGCGCGGTGCAGGCCAACGACGATGTCGCACTGACCGTGGCCGCTGGCACGGTGCACGGCATCGTCGGCGAAAACGGGGCCGGCAAGAGCACGCTGATGTCGATCCTGTATGGCTTCTATGAAGCCGACAGCGGGCAGATCGCCATCGACGGCAAGCCCGCACGCATCCGCAGTTCAGCGAATGCGATCGCGCTCGGCATCGGCATGGTGCACCAGCACTTCATGCTGGTGGACACGCTCTCGGCACTCGACAACGTGATGCTGGGTGCCGAGCCCGGCTGGCGTTTGCAGAAGGCGAGACAAACCGTTCGCACGCGGCTCAAAGCACTGATGCAGCAAACCGGGCTGACGGTGGCGCTGGACTCGCCGGTGGCCGACCTGCCGGTGGGCGAGCGGCAGCGGCTGGAGATCCTGAAGACGCTGTTCAGGGGTGCCCGCATTCTGATCCTGGACGAGCCCACCGCGGTGCTGACCCCGCAGGAAACCGAAGCCCTGTTCGTCACGCTGCGCGGTCTGCGCGAGCGCGGCACCACGGTGCTCCTGATCACGCACAAGCTGAAGGAAATTCTGGCGCTGTGCGATGCGGTGACGGTGATGCGCAGCGGCCGTGTGGTGCTGGACTGCGCGATCGCCGACACCAGCATCGACGGGCTGGCCGAAGCGATGGTCGGGCGGCGCGTGGAACTGGGGCGCGTGCCGGGCGCAGCCGAAAGCGCACCGCTACTCGGACCGGTGTTGCTGCAAGCCGAGCACCTCTCCTGCACCGACGCGCTGGGTGTGGCGCGCCTGTCGGATGTCTCTCTGACCTTGCATGGCGGCGAGATCGTCGGCATCGCCGGGGTGTCGGGCAACGGTCAGAGCGAGTTGCTGGATGCGCTGGCCGGCTTGCTGGCACCGTCGCAAGGCACGCTGTCGATCGGCGGCGAGCGCTATCGCGCAGCGCGCTGGATCGACCCGCGACAAGCGCGCCGCCACCGCATCGCCCATGTGCCCGAAGATCGCCACCGCCGCGGGCTCGTGATGCCGTTCGCGGCCTGGGAATCCGCCACGCTCGGCTACCACGAGCAACCGCGCTACAGCCTGCGCGGCTGGCTGCAGCGGCGCCGCATGCGCGACGACTGCGCGCAGATGATGGAGCGCTACGACGTGAGACCTCCGAACGTGCAGTTGCGCAGCAGCCTCTTCAGCGGCGGCAACCAGCAAAAGCTGGTGCTGGCGCGGGAAGCATTCCCTCATCCGCAAGCACCGCAGGTGCTGCTGGTGGGGCAGCCGACCCGCGGGGTCGACATCGGCGCCATCGAGTTCATTCACGGCAGGCTGCGGGCCATGCGCGATGCCGGTGGCGCGGTGTTGGTGGTGTCCTCCGAACTCGACGAGATCCTGGCGCTGGCCGACCGGGTGGTGGTGATGAACGCGGGGCGCATCGCCGGTGAATTGCCGATCGCCGATTGCAGCGAAGCCGTCTTGGGCCGCCTGATGGGCGGAGCCTGAACATGGCCAGCTCAGCGGGCGAAGTCGAACTGCCACGCTGGCTGGATGTGGCGGTGTTGCCGCTGGTGAACCTGCTGCTGGCGCTGGCCGTGGCCGGCATCGTCGTCACGCTGGTGGGCTTCGAGCCGGCCCAGGTGGTGACGCTGTTGCTGAAGGGCGCTTTCGGCTCGCAAGCCGGAATCGGCTACACGCTGTACTACGCCACGACCTTCATCTTCACCGGGCTGGCGGTGGCGGTGGCCTTTCATGGCGGGCTCTTCAACATCGGTGGCGAGGGCCAGGCGATCATGGGGGGCCTGGGTGCCGGGCTGGCCGCGCTGGCCTTCGGCGATGCGCTGCCAGCAGCGTTGATGCTGCCGTTGATGGTGCTGTCGGCTGCTGTGTTCGGCGGAGTCTGGGCGGCGATTCCGGGTGCGCTGCAAGCCTGGCGCGGCAGCCATGTGGTGATCACCACCATCATGTTCAACTTCATCGCCTCGGCGCTGCTGTCGTACCTGCTGGTGGGGGTGCTGAAGGAGCCCGGCAACATGACGCCGGAAAGCCGTGCCTTCGCGGCCTCGGCGCATCTGCCGGGCGTCCACGAAGCACTGGCCTGGGTGGGCATCGAATGGCCGCGCACGCCGCTGAACCTGTCGCTGTTGCTGGCGCTGGCGGCTGCCTGGCTCGTGCACCTGGCGTTGTGGCACAGCGGTGGCGGCTATGCGTTGCGCGCCACCGGCTTCGCACCCGATGCCGCGCGTTATGCCGGCATCCGGCCCAAGCGCCTGATCGTGATCGCGATGGCCGCCTCGGGCGCGCTGGCCGGGCTGGTGGGGGTCAACGAAATCGCCGGTGTGCACGGCCGGCTGCTGCCGGACTTTGTCGCCGGCGCGGGATTCGCCGGCATCGCCGTGTGCCTGATCGGCCGCAGCCACCCGGTCGGCATCGTGCTGGCTTCGCTGCTGTTCGGCGCGCTGTACCAAGGCGGCTCGGAGCTGTCCTTCGAGATCAGCGGCTTCAGCCGCGACATGGTGTTCATGTTGCAGGGTTTGATCGTGCTGTTCGCGGGGGCGATGGCCCGGATCGCGGCACCGGGGCTGTACCGGGTGTGGATCGGCTTGGGTGGGGGCAAGCGCAGCGATGGATGAGGTGCTGATCGGCACGGTGCTGGCCAGCACGCTGCGGGTGTCGGTGCCGCTGATCCTGTGCGCGATGGCCGGGGTGCTGTGCGAGCGTTCGGGCGTGATCGACCTGGGACTCGAAGGCAAGATGCTGATGACCGCCTTCGCCACCGCCAGCGTCGGCGTCGCCAGCGGCTCGTTGCCCTTGGCGCTGGCGGCCTCGCTGGCGGTGGGGGTGGCGCTGTCGATGCTGCATGGCTATGCCTGCGTCAGCCACCGTGGCGACCAAGTGGTGCTGGGGGTGGCGATCACGATGACCGCTGCCGGACTGACGGTGGTGCTGGGCATTGCGCAATTCGCGATGGGCGGGCAGACCCCGCCGGTGCCGGACACGGTGCGGCTGTCGGGCTGGTTCGAGGGTGCCGGGGCGGTGGTGGCGGGTGTTCCCTACATCGGTCAAGCCTTGTCGCTGGCGCTGTTCGGCCACAACCCGATGGTCTACGGCGCACTTCTGTCGGTGGTGGGGGTGTGGTGGCTGCTGTACCGCACGCGCTTCGGCCTGCGGTTGCGTGCGGCTGGCGAGAACCCGGCAATGGTCGATGCCGCCGGGGTGTCGGTGAAAGGCTTGCGCTACCAGGCGCTGGCGCTCAATGGCATGCTGAGTGCGATGGCCGGCTCGTATCTGGTGCTGGCGCAGAACCCGAGCTTCATCCCGAACATGACCGCCGGCCGCGGCTACATGGCGCTGGCGGCGTTGATCTTCGGCAAATGGCACCCGGTCGGCGCGTTGTGGGCCTGCTTGCTGTTCGGCTTTCTGGATGCGGTTTCGATCCGGCTGCAAGGGGTCGAATTGCCAGCCGTTCTGGGGGGAGGTGCCGTGCCGGTGCAGGCGATTCAGGCGCTTCCGTATGTGTTGACGGTGGTGCTGCTGGCCGGGTTCATCGGCCGCGCGGTGGCACCCGCCGCTTTGGGGAAACCGTATGTCAAGACCCGCTGAATCTCCCTGGGATGCCGGGCAGGAAGCCTTGTTGGCCGCCGCCCGCGCCGTGCGGGAACACGCCCATGCTCCCTATTCGAAGTTCGCAGTCGGTGCGGCGGTGCAAGACGAACATGGCCGCATCCATGCCGGCTGCAATGTCGAGAATGCTGCCTACCCGCAAGGCTGGTGCGCCGAAACTTCGGCTTTGGCGGCGATGGTGGCAGCCGGTGGCAGGCAGGTGACTGCGGTGGTGGTGATGGGCATCTCCGACCATCCGGTGACCCCTTGCGGCGGCTGCCGCCAGCGCCTGCGCGAGTTTGCCGCCGACGACTGCCCGGTGTGGGCCGCCGACGCAACAGGCATCATCGCCAGCTTCACGTTGGGCGAATTGCTGCCCAACAGCTTCGGGCCGCAGCATCTGCTGCCCTGACCGCGCCGACCACCCCCCTCGCACCAGACCCGATCACCGCCGACCTGGACCGCCGATGGACGACAACGTGCAAGCCTCCGCCGATCTGCTGCGTCGTGGCCTCGGCACACGCCAGCCCCGCATCGCCGTGCTGCTGGGCTCGGGCTGGGCACCGTTTGCCGACCGCATCGAAGACCCGATCGACATCCCCTATGCCGAGCTGCCTGCGTTCCCGGCGCTGGCGGTCAGCGGCCACCGTGCGGTGGTGCGCTCCGGGCGCATCGGCGGCACGGATCTGCTGGTGCTGGCCGGCCGCAAGCATGCCTACGAAAGCGGTGCCGCCGACGGCATGACCGGTGCCATCCGCAGCCTGGCCGCAGCCGGTGTGCAGGTGCTGCTGCAAACCAACGCCGCCGGCAGCCTGGACCCTTTGATGCGCCCCGGCGACCTGATGCTGGTGACCGACCACCTGAACCTGCCGCAACGATCGCCGCTGTGGGGCGAAACCGGCGACGCGCGCTTTCAGGACATGACGGTGGCCTACGACGCCGCGCTGCGAGAGCAGGCGCTGCAAGCGGCACACGCGCTGGGAACACCCCTGCACCAAGGGGTCTATGCCTGGATGATGGGTCCGCAGTTCGAGACCCCGGCCGAGATCCGCATGCTGCGGGTGCTGGGTGCCCAGGCGGTCGGCATGAGCACCGTGCCCGAGACCATCGCGGCACGCCATGCCGGCCTGCGGGTGCTGGCCCTGTCGATGATGACCAACATGGCCGCCGGGATGGAGGATCAGGCCTTGAGCCATGCCCACACATTGACCACCGCCGCCGCTGCTGCCGGCCACGCCGTGGCGCTGCTGGCGGCGGTGGTGCAGGCGCTGCGCCTGTCGCCATCGGGCCCGCTGCCTTCAGATCAGGGAAGCACCCATGACCACAGGTGACCCAAGCGCCGCAGACCCGCGCCAGACCGCGCGCATCGCGCTGGCCTGCCTGGACCTGACCAGCCTCAACGACGACGACACCCCGCTTGCTATCGAGCGGCTCTGTGCCCGCGCGGTCGGCAAACATGGCCATGTGGCGGCCGTGTGCGTGTGGCCGCGCTTCGTGGCGCAAGCGCGCGCGCTGCTGCCGCCGCAGGTCGCGGTGGCTGCGGTGGCGAATTTCCCGGATGGCGGCAAGGACCGCGCGCGGGCGGTGCGCGACACCGCCGAGATCGTCGCAGCCGGTGGGCAGGAGGTCGATGTGGTGCTGCCCTGGCACGACCTCTCGGTGGCCGACATCCTGCTGGCCGCGGTGCGGCGCGAATGCCAGGGACTGCGGCTGAAAGTGATTCTGGAGACGGGCGAACTCGACGACCCCGTGGTGATCGAGCGCGCCGCGCGGATCGCCCTCGACGCCGGTGCCGACTTCTTGAAAACCAGCACCGGCAAAACCCCGCATGGCGCGTCGCCTGCTGCCGCGCGGCTGATGCTGGATGCGATCGCCGCCGATCCGAAGGCCCGCGACCGGGTCGGCTTCAAGCCGGCGGGCGGCGTGCGCACGGTGGCCGATGCGGCCATCTACATGGCGCTGGTCAGCGAGATTCTCGGACCCGCCGCCTTGCAACCGGCGCGCTTTCGGATCGGCGCCAGCGGCATCCTCAGCGACATCGAAGCGGTGCTGAGTGACGA
>JBBSPW010000117.1:0-11070 GCA_038258365.1 Burkholderiales bacterium
CAGCTGCAGCGTCTGCGCAACGCGGACGCGGCCCGCGCCGCCGGGCTGGTCGGCGAGCGGCTGCTCGAACGTGGCGATCCGGCGCGGTTGAACTACAGCTTCACGCTCTTCGAACGCGGCGACGGCGTCAACCGCGTGCGCGTGCATGCCGACAACATCGACCAGCCCTTCGACATCAATGCCGGCGCCAAGCTCGAGCTGGGCTCGACCGCCAAGCTGCGCACGCTCGCCACCTACCTCGACCTGGTCGCGTCGCTGCACGCGCAGCTGGCGCCGCTGTCGCCCGGCGAACTCGCCGCGCTGCAGGTGGCGCCGTCCGACCGGCTGACGCGCTGGGCCGTCGATCACTTGCGCGAGCAGCCGCAGGCGCCGCTGGCGGCGATGCTCGACGCGGCGATGCAGCGGCGTTTCTCGGCCAGCCCGAACGAGAGCTTCTTCACCGGCGGCGGGGTGCACCGGTTTTCCAACTTCGATGCCCGCGACAACGCGCGCGTGCCCACGCTGCACGAATCGCTGCGCGACTCGCTGAACCTGCCGTTCATCCGCCTGATGCGCGAGATCGTGATGCACCACATCCACCGCGGCCCTGATTCGGCCGGCGCCGTGCTCGAGCAGAAGGACCACCCGCAGCGCGCCGTCCTGCTCGCGCGCTTTGCCGACCGCGAGGGCCGCCAGTTCACGCGCGGCTTCTACCGCCGCCACGCCGGACGCAGCGTCGAGCAGATGCTCGATGCGCTGGCCGGCAGCGCGCCGACACTGCAGCGCCTGGCGGTGATCCACCGCGGCCTGCTGCCGGACGCCGACTACGCGGCCTTCGATGCCTTCGTCGAGCGTCACCGAGGCGAATCGACCGCGGC
This sequence comes from Burkholderiales bacterium, assembly GCA_038258365.1. GTDB lineage: Bacteria > Pseudomonadota > Gammaproteobacteria > Burkholderiales > Burkholderiaceae_C > Rubrivivax. The sequence continues at coordinate 858 of JBBSPW010000117.1, forward strand.
GCAGCGCGAGCGCAGCTACGAGGCGCATGCGCCCGGACGCTACAGCCTGGCCGACCGCGGCTACCTGGCGCGCCTGCACCCGCTGGAGATCGAGGTGGCCGCGCACCTGGCGCGCGATCCGCAGGCAACGCTGGCGCAGGTGGTCGACGCCACGGCGCCGCAGCGCCAGCGGGCCTACGACTGGTTGTTGCGCAGCCGCTCCAGCGGCGCGCAGGACCTGCGCATCCGCACGCTGCTCGAGATCGACGCCTTCGAGCATGTGCACGAGTCGTGGCGCCGCGTCGGTTATCCCTTCGACCGCCTGGTGCCGTCGTACGCGACGGCCATCGGCAGCTCGGGCGACCGCCCGGCGGCGCTGGCCGAGCTGATGGGCATCATCGTCGCCGACGGCGTGCGCCAGCCGACGGTGCAGATCGAAGGCCTGCGCTTCGCGACCGCGACGCCTTATGAAACGCAGCTCTCCCGGGCCGTGCGCGGCGAACCCGAGCGTGCGCTGGCACCTGAAGTCGCGCAGGTGCTGAAGGCGGCGCTGGCAGGAGTGGTCGAACAGGGCACTGCGCGGCGGCTGCGCGGCGCGCTGCTGGACGCACAGGGCGCGCCGCTGGCCGTGGGGGGCAAGACGGGCACGGGCGACAACCGCCAGATCAGCCACGGCGCGCGCGGCGAACGCATCGGTGCGCGCGTGCTCAACCGCACCGCCACCTTCGTCTTCTTCATCGGCGAGCGCCATTTCGGCACGCTCACCGCCTACGTGCCCGGACCCGAGGCGGCCGACTACCGATTCACCAGTGCGCTGCCGGTGCAGATCCTGAAATCGATGGCGCCGCTGGTGGCCCAGGCGATCACGTCGCCGACGCGCTGCGGCGCCAAGGCGGCTGCCGCCGGGCCCGGCGCCGTGGCCGCTGTCAATGCGGCGGCGAACCGTGGCCGTTCCGAGTTGCACCTGGCGACGACTGAGTGACCGGACGTGGCTGAGCACGCCAGTTCGCGGCGTGTGCACATTGCTGTCACTCGAGCAACGAAGCCGTCTCACCGCGGCCCGGTTTACGGGCCGGGTCAAGTGCTCACGCTGCTGACGGCGGAGGCGCGACGGAGCACCGGCAAATAGCCCATGGCGCATCCTGGAGCCGCCTCGCCGGGTTCACCACAAGAAAAAGGCGGCCCGCAGGCCGCCTTCGCCATTCACCGCAAATCCACGATCACCGCACCTTGCCGGCCTTCCACGCGCTCAGCAATGTGTCGTAGGCGATGGTCTCGCCCTTGGGCTTTTCGTTGGCCAACTTGGCCCACGGCGCACCCGGACGGTCCAGCCACATCTTCGGGTCTTCCTTCTTGTTGAGCTTGGGCGCGCAGCGTGCCATGCCTGCGCGTTCCAGGCGCGCCATCACCGCGTCCATCTCTTCGGCCAGGTTGTCCATCGCCTGCTGCGGGGTCTTCTCGCCGGTCACTGCCACCGCCACGTTCTTCCACCACAGCTGCGCCAGCTTCGGGTAGTCGGGCACGTTGGTGCCGGTGGGGGTCCAGGCCACACGGGCCGGGCTGCGATAGAACTCCACCAAGCCGCCGAGCTTCGGCGCCAGGTCGGTCATCGCCTGGCTCTGGATGTCGCTTTCGCGGATCGGGGTCAGGCCGACGATGGTCTTCTTCAGCGACGTGGTCTTGGCGGTCACGAACTGCGCATAGAGCCACGCAGCGGCGACCTTGTTGGCATCGTGACCCTCGAAGAAGGTCCACGAGCCGACGTCCTGATAACCGTTCTGCATGCCCTGTTTCCAGTACGGGCCGTTGGGGCCGGGGGCCATGCGCCACTTGGGTGTGCCGTCGGCATTGACCACCGGCAAGCCGGGCTTGGTCATGTCGGCCGTGAAGGCCGTGTACCAGAAGATCTGCTGCGCGATCTGGCCTTGTGCCGGCACCGGGCCGGCTTCGCCGAAGGTCATGCCGGTGGCTTCCTTGGGCGCGTACTTCTTCATCCAGTCGACATACTTGGTGAGTGCGTAAACAGCGGCTGGCGAGTTGGTGGCGCCACCGCGCGACACCGATGCGCCCAGCGGCGTGCAACCATCGGGTGACACGCGGATGCCCCATTCGTCGACCGGCATGCCGTTCGGAATGCCCACGTCGGCGGTACCGGCCATCGACAGCCAGGCATCCGTGAAGCGCCAGCCCAGCGACGGGTCTTTCTTGCCGTAGTCCATGTGGCCGTAGATGGGCTTGCCGTCGATCTGCTTGACATCGTTCGTGAAGAACTCGGCGATGTCCTCGTACGCGCTCCAGTTCAGCGGCACGCCCAGGTCGTAGCCGTACTTGGCCTTGAACTTCTGCTTCAGGTCGTCGCGCGCAAACAGATCGGCGCGAAACCAGTACAGGTTGGCGAACTGCTGGTCGGGCAGCTGGTACAGCTTCTTGTCCGGCGCGGTGGTGAAGCTGGTGCCGATGAAGTCCTTCACATCCAGACCGGGGTTGGTCCATTCCTTGCCCTTGCCCGCCATGTAGTCGGTCAGATTCATGATCTTGCCGTAGCGGTAATGGGTGCCGATCAAGTCGCTGTCGCTGATCCAGCCGTCGTAGATCGACTTGCCCGACTGCATGCTGGTCTGCAGCTTCTCGACCACGTCGCCTTCCTGGATCAGGTCGTGCTTCACCTTGATGCCGGTGATCTCCTCGAAGGCCTTGGCGAGTGTCTTGCTCTCGTACTCGTGTGTGGTGATGGTCTCGGACACCACCGAGATTTCATTGACGCCTTTGGCCTTCAACTTCTTGGCGGCGTCGATGAACCATTTCATCTCGGTCATCTGCTGGTCCTTGCTCAGCGTGCTGGGCTGGAACTCGCTGTCGATCCATCGCTTGGCTTCGGCTTCGCCGGCCCAGGTGTGGCCGGCCACCGCCATCAGGGCGGCGAGAGCGATGGCATGGCGGGTGGTGCAGTGTTGCTGTTTCATCGTCGATCTCCTCGTTGTAAGAACCTTGTGTACTCGTTTGCTTCCCCGTGTTCCTGTCTGACATCGGCCCCGGGGAAGCGCCGGGCCGGAACCGTCGAAGCCGGGTCGCTATCCCTTGCGCATGATCAAAGCCAGTGCCAGCAGCGACAGCCCCAGGCTGATCCAAATGCTCGGCTCCTGGTCGAGCGAGAACCAGTCGGCCATCTGTCCGGCCATTCCGACAAAGGCCAGGTTGATCCAGGCCATCGCCATCAGACCGATGAAGAGCCGGTCGCCACGCGTGGTGGCCATCGGCAGCCAGCCCTTGCGCAGCACGGTGGGCGATCGCAACTCCCACACGGTCATCACCGCCAGCATCAAGCCGATGCAGGTGAAGAAGACTGCCACCGGGGTGGTCCATGCCATCCAGTTGAACATCGCTACACCCTCCAGGTCATACGCGGCCCATGGCGAAGCCTTTGGCGATGTAGTGCCGCACGAACCAGATCACGATCGCGCCCGGCACGATCGTCAGCACGCCCGCGGCGGCCAGCACCGCCCAGTCCATGCCCGACGCGCTGACCGTGCGGGTCATGGTCGCGACGATCGGCTTGGCATCGACGCTCGTCAAGGTGCGCGCCAGCAGCAGTTCGACCCAGCTGAACATGAAGCAGAAGAAGGCGGCCACACCGACGCCGGCCTTGATCAGCGGCAAAAAGATGCGGATGAAGAAGCGCGGGAACGAATAGCCGTCGATGTAGGCGGTTTCGTCAATCTCGCGCGGGATGCCGCTCATGAAGCCTTCAAGGATCCACACCGCCAGCGGCACATTGAAGATCAGGTGCGCCAGCGCCACGCCGATGTGGGTGTCCATCAAGCCGAGCGTGGTGTAGAGCTGGAAGAAGGGCAGCAGGAACACCGCAGGCGGCGTCATGCGGTTGGTCAGCAGCCAGAAGAACACATGCTTGTCGCCGAGGAAGCTGTAGCGGCTGAACGCATAAGCCGCCGGCAGCGCCACGCCGATCGAGATCACCGTGTTCATCGCCACGTAGATCAGGCTGTTGATGTAGCCCGAATACCACGACGGGTCCGTGAAGATGGTGCGGTAGTTGGCCCAGGTGAAGTCCACCGGCCAGAGCGAGAAGGTCGAGACGATTTCCTCGTTGGTCTTGAAGGACATCGTCAGCATCCAGTAGATCGGCAGCAGCGCGAACACCAGATAGGCGAAGAGGAACAACGTGCGCTTCTGAAAGCGCGGCGCGTTGGGGTTGCGCGCGATCTCGCTCATGCGTGCCCGCCCCTGGCTTCAGACCCGCCTTCAGCCCCACCACTGCCCACGCGCAGCATCCAGTTGTAGAGCACGAAGCACAAGGCCAGGATGATCAAAAAATAGATCAACGAGAACGCCGCCGCCGGTCCCAGGTCGAACTGACCCACCGCCTTCTGCGTCAGAAACTGGCTCAGGAAAGTGGTGGCATTGCCCGGCCCACCCCCGGTCAGCACGAACGGCTCGGTGTAGATCATGAAGCTGTCCATGAAACGCAGCAGCACCGCGATCACCAGCACCCCGCGCATCTTCGGCAGCTGGATGTAGCGGAAGACCGCGAACTTGCTGGCACCGTCGATGCGCGCGGCTTGGTAGTACGCATCGGGGATGCTGCGCAACCCGGCAAAAGCCAGCAGCGCCACCAGAGGCGTCCAGTGCCACACATCCATCACCAGCACGGTCAACCACGCATGCGTGGCATTGCCGGTGTAGCTGTAGTCGATGCCCAACTGCTGCAGCGTGTGGCCGAGCAAGCCGATATCGGCGCGGCCGTAGATCTGCCAGATGGTGCCGACCACGTTCCACGGGATCAACAGGGACAGCGCCACGATCACCAGCACCGCCGATGCTTTCCACCCTGTCGCTGGCATCGACAGCGCCAGCAAGATGCCGAGCGGAATCTCCACCGCCAGCACCGCCAGGCTGAAGCCAATCTGACGCAGCAAGGCTTCGTGCAGTTCCTCGTCGCGCAGCACCGAGGCGAACCATTCGGTGCCGACGAAGACCCGCCGCTCGGGGCCGAAGATGTCCTGCACCGAATAGTTCACCACCGTCATCAGCGGCAGGATCGCCGAGAAGGCCACGCACACCAGCACCGGCAGGATCAGGAACCAGGCCTTCTGATTGACGGGTTTGATCATGCGGGCTCCGTGGCCTCGGTCTGGCCCGACCGCGCGATCAATGCGTCGTCGCTGCCGTAGTAGCAGGTGTGGGCGCCGGTGACTTGCAGCCATACGGAGTCGCCCACCGCGGGCACCGCGGCATCGGCTTCCAGGCGCACGCGCAGGGTGTGGCCTTCAACGGTGGCGCTGAGCAACCAGTAGGTGCCGACATCCTGGCGCTGGGTCACGGTCGCCGGCAGCGCCTGCGGGTCGTTGGGCTCGGCCAGTGACACGTATTCCGGCCGCACACCGAGCGTGAAGTTGCCGGCCGCAGCCAGCGCCTGCGCGTCGGCTTGGGTCTGCAAGCGGTGCGAGCCGATCTGCACCTTGCCATCGACAAAGCGAGCGGGCAGAAAGTTCATGCCCGGCGAGCCGATGAAGTGGCCGACGAAGGCATGCTGCGGGCGCTCGAAGAGGTCCGATGCCGTCCCGACTTGCACTGCGCGGCCGCGCGTCATTACCACCACCTGGTCGGCGAAGGTCAGCGCCTCGACCTGGTCGTGGGTGACATAGATCAGGGTCAGTTTCAGTTCGTGGTGGATCTGTTTCAGCTTGCGGCGCAGCTGCCATTTCAGGTGCGGGTCGATGACCGTCAGCGGCTCGTCGAACAGCACCGCGCTGACATCTTCACGAACCAGGCCGCGACCGAGCGAGATCTTCTGCTTGGCGTCTGCTGCAAGCCCGGAGGCGCGCTGATCGAGCTGGGCATTCAGCTCCAGCATCTCCGCGATGCGGCCCACGCGCTCCTTGATGCGATCGGCCGGAACACCGCGGTTCTTCAGCGGAAACGCCAGGTTCTGCGCCACCGTCATCGTGTCGTAGATGACCGGGAACTGGAACACCTGGGCGATGTTGCGTTGCTGCGGGCTCTGGCGCGTGACATCGATCCCGTCGAAGCTGACGCTGCCTTGCGATGGCGTCACCAGACCCGAGCATATGTTCAAGAGCGTGGTCTTGCCGCAGCCCGAGGGCCCCAGCAGCGCATAGGCACCGCCGTCGTCGAAGCGCATCTTCAACGGCAGCAGTGCGTAGTCTTCGTCGCGCTGCGGGTCGGGGCCGTAGGCATGGGCCAGATCGAGGTCGATGCGGGCCATCTCAGTGGGTGGTCCTGGCGGTCTGCACGGGTGTCATCGAGGGCGCCAGCAGAAGCGCACCGGCTTCATCGAAGACATAAGCTTGCGCCGGATCCAGATGCAGGGTGAGGGTGCTGCCCAGCTCGAAGCCATGCACGCCGGGCAGTTGCGCAACGATCTCGCCGACAGCGGTGTCGGCATGCACATAGGTGTCGGAGCCTGCGATCTCGGCCAGCTCGACCCGGCCGGGCAGCGCCAGGTCACCGGGGCGCTGCTGCAAGCGCAGGGCACCGGCTCGCAGGCCCACCGTCATCTGCTGCGATGCGCTGTTTGGCAGGTCCAGGCTCAACACCGTTCCCCCCGGCAGCGTCAGGCCCTGCGCTGCGCGCGTGGCGGCCAGCAGGTTCATCGGCGGGTCGCTGAAGGCCCGCGCCACGCGCATCGACAGCGGGTGGCGAAAGACCTCGGCAGTGGGCCCGTACTGCAGCACTTCCCCTTTGTCCATCACCGCGGTGTAGCCGCCCAGCAGCAAGGCCTCGGCGGGTTCGGTGGTGGCATAGACGACCGTTGAATCGCCGGCTGCGAAGAGCGCGGTCAACTCGTCGCGAAGACCCTCTCGCAACTTGTAGTCCAGGTTCACCAGTGGCTCGTCCAGCAACATCAGCGGTGCGCCCTTGGCCAGCGCGCGGGCCAGTGCCACGCGCTGTTGCTGGCCACCCGACAACTCGGCCGGCAGGCGCTGCAAGAAGGGTTCGATGTGCAGCTTTTCGGCGATCGCCTGCACGTGCTTGGCGATGTCCTTCTCACCCCGCAGCTTCAAGGGCGAAGCGATGTTCTGCGCCACTGTCAGCGACGGATAGTTGATGAACTGCTGGTAGACCATTGCCACATCGCGCTGCCGCACCGGCATGCCGGTGACGTCGCGCCCGTCAACCAGCACCTTGCCGGCCGACGGTGCGTCCAGCCCCGCCATCACCCGCATCAGCGAGGTCTTGCCGGCTTGCGTCGCTCCCAGCAGCACCGTCACCGCGCCGGGCACCAGCTTCAGGTCGATCGGGTAGAGGTGCACCGCCGCGCCATAGCGCTGCTGCACGGCTTGCAAGCTCAGCTCCATGCGCCAACAAACCCATCGATGGACCACATCGTCATGGAATCACTATGTTCGCGAAATGTTCGTTTGTTTAGCGAGTAAACCCTGAAACCAACCAAAGCTTGATCGTTTAGATTCGTTTGGCATGCACCCCACCCTGCGACAGCAGCAGTTGATCGACGAGGTCCGGCGTTTGAACAGCGTCTCGGTCGAATCGCTGGCCGATCGATTCAAGGTCACGTTGCAAACCGTGCGCCGCGATGTGCGGCAGCTGGCCGATGCGGGCCTGTTGCTGCGGTTTCACGGCGGGGTGCGGCTGCCCGGCTCCACCACGGTGAACATTGCCTACCGGCAACGCCAGCAACTGAACGACCGCGCCAAGCTCGGCATTGCGAGCGCGGTGGCCGCCGCGGTGCCCAACGGCTGCTCACTGATCCTGAACATCGGCACCACCATCGAAGCGGTGGCGCGCGGCTTGCATGCGCACCAGGGTTTGCGGGTCATCACCAACAACCTGAATGTGGCGGCGATCCTGTCGGACAACCCGGATTGCGAGGTGATCGTGGCCGGCGGCATGGTGCGCGGACGCGACCGCGGCATCGTCGGCGACGCCACGGTGGACTTCATGCGCCAGTTCAGGGTGGACATCGGCTTGATCGGCATCAGCGGCATCGAAGCCGACGGCACGTTGCGCGACTTCGATGTGCGTGAAGTCACTGTGGCGCGCGCGATCCTGTCGCAGTCGCGCCAAGTGTGGCTGGCTGCAGACCACAGCAAGTTCGACCGCCCCGCGATGGTCGAAGTGGGGCGGCTGGAACAGGTCGACCGGCTCTACACCGACCGGACGCCGCCGGAGCCCTTTCCGGCGCTGCTGCAGCAAGCGGGGGTGGTTTGCGTGACCTGTGAGGGCGATGGGGCCTGAGTTTCAGCCAACGGGAATCGCTTGCTAGACTTTCAGCAACACCCCGGAGACTCTCATGAACCCGATCCGCCTCGCCAAGAACGAAGACAAACCCGTTGTGCCCGTCGCCGAGCGGGATGCCGGCATCGAAGAACGCCTGTCGTTCAAGTCGCGCTATGTGCTGGTGTTCGGCGAAATCGACGACACCTCGGCACGCACCACCTGCCGTCGCTTGCTGGCACTGGCGCAGGAGTCGAGCGAGCCGATCACGGTGATGGTGTCGTCGCCCGGCGGCCATGTGGAATCGGGCGATGCGATCTTCGACATGATCCGCTTCATCGCCGCGCCGGTCACCACGATCGGCACCGGTTGGGTCGCCAGCGCCGGCGCGCACATCTTTCTGGCCCCGCCGAAAGAGCGCCGGGTGTGCCTGCCCAACACCCGTTTCATGATCCACCAGCCAGCCGGTGGCGCTGGCGGCCCGGCCAGCGACATCGCGATCCAGGCCAAGGAAATCGTCCGCGTGCGCGAGCGGCTGGCGCGGGTGATCGCCAAGCAAACCGGCAAGCCGGTCGAAACGGTGATGAAAGACATCGAACGCGACTACTGGATGAATGCGGGCGAGGCGATTGCTTACGGCATCGTGTCGCGCATCATCGAAAGGCAAACCGAGCTGGATTGAGCGTGAGGCCCGCCTGCATCGGGCGGAGTCACGCAGCCCTTCAAGTCGGAATCGGCAACCTCAGGTTCAGCCGCACCAACGCCAGCGCGCGCCGGGCGGCACCCCGGGCGATGCCATCAGCAGGCCGATCGGCATGAAGCTGGCGACGACGATGCCCATGCGGTGGTGGCGTGTCAGCCGAACCCTCAGCCGATGCCGAACCCGGCCAGCCAGCCCAGCCGCCAGGCAGCCCATGCGCCGGCGGACAGCAACAAACCCAGCAGGAACAACGTGCGGCCCCTGTGAGTGGCCGCATACGGGTCGCGCAACCTTCGTTCGGCGCCTGCCGGTACTTTCGCGGTCTGGGTCAGGCTGCCACCCAACGGCACGTTGATGCGCATGCGGCCGTTGATCGCCCAGCCGCTGGCATCCAGGATCGGCCCCAGGCTGCGCTGGCGCAGCTTCAGCCACGCGATCAGCATGCTCGGCCCGCTGATCGCCAGGATGACGCCCAGGATGCCCACCGGGATCCACCAGCCCAGGTCGACGAACTTGCCGAACACCGCCACCAGCACGGTGCTGATGCTGCCCAGCGCCACGCCCAGCGCGGCCACCGTGCCCACGTCGATGCGCGACTTGGCGCCCGGGGTTGCGGCAGCCGCAGCGGCGGCAGCGGCGGGCACGCCCGCTTTCGGCGCGGTCTTGTCCGGGTTGACCGTGCGGGTGGCCACATCGGTCAGCAGGGTGTTCGAGCGCTGGTCGCTGGCAGCAGCGCGCTTGGCGGCGGTTTCCTCGATCAGCCGAACGAACTTCTTGTACGGTCCGAAGAAGGCCTGGCGGATGCTGGTCGGGCTTTCGATCACCTTGGTGATGGTGGCGTCCCAGTCGTTGCCCTTGCGGTCGTAGAAGACGCCGTTGCGACCGACGAACAGGAAGTCGGTGTCGCCGGCGGTGAAGGCCGCGACGATGCCCATCTTCTCGCCGTTGCGCGTGCAATCGCAATACGCCAGGTAGGCGCGCGCCAAGCCAGCCAGCGTGGCATGGCGCTTGGAATCGGCCACGTTCACTGCCAGCTCGCAACTGCGCGCGTCCAGGTACAACGTGCCGGCTTCGAAGATCGCGCCGCGGCGGCTGTAGAACTCCGAGAACGAGACGAAGTTGTTGAGCAGGTGCACCAGGTCGCGCTGAAAGCGCAGCAGCTTTTCCAGCCCCAGGATGCGGTCGTTGGCCGGCCCGGCTTCGGCATCGCGGGCGATCAGCGCTGCCAGCTTCGCCGCTGCGCTGCCGTCGGCCAATAACGCTTGCAAGGCCTCCGGCGGCAGCGCGTCCAGCAGGGTGTCGGGGCGTGCGGCCAGCCAG
>JBBSPW010000118.1:0-11031 GCA_038258365.1 Burkholderiales bacterium
ATCTCTATTCAAGAAGATCTCGATCGCTGTGGCGCTTGCCGCCAGCTTGGCGGTACCTGCGGCCCATGCTGCTGCCATCCGCGATGCCGGCCTGTTCACGACCGTGCTGCCTGCCAATGACGATGGTTCTGCAGGTCCCGTCGCCCTCGGTTTCAACATCAACTTCTACGGTTTGGCCAACCAGTCGAACGTGTATGTGAACAACAACGGCAACATCACTTTCAACGGACCTTTGGGCCAGTTCACACCCGGCGGCATCCTGACCTCGACCACGCCGATCATCGCGCCTTTCTTCGCCGACGTGGACACCCGCTCCACTGGCAGCGACCCGGTGCGTTACGGCCAGGCCACCATCGACGGGCGTTCGGTCTTCGGTGTCAACTGGATCAACGTCGGTGTCTTCAACCAGCAGACCATCTTCAACAGTTTCCAGCTGATCCTGACCGACCGCTCCGACATCACGGCTGGCGACTTCGACTTCGAGTTCAACTAGGACAGCATCCTCTGGGAAGCAGGCACGGCCAGCGGTGCCCCGGCGGGCGGTCTGGGCGGCCAGTCGGCAGCGGTGGGCTCCACCGACGGCGGCAGCACCGACTTTGAGTTGGCAGGGTCCAATGTCAACGGCGCCCTGGTCAACGGCGGCTCGAATGCGCTGATCAGCAACTCGCTCAACAGCAACGTCGACGGCCGCTACATCTTTCGGGTTCGTTCCGGGAACGTGGAACCGCCCAGCGGTGTGCCCGAGCCCGGCTCTCTGGCGCTGGTCGGCCTTGCACTCGCCGGTGTGGGTGTCGCCTCGCGCCGCCGTTTGCGGCTCTGAGCTCGCGGCTTCAAGCCCATCGCGGGCGGCCTTTGTGCCGCCCGTTGCCAAAGCGGCCTGGGGCCGCTTTTTTTATGCGCCCAGCTTGGGCGAACTGTCGAAGGTGAAACACCGACCCAAATGGTTCAGCATGCATTGTGGCAGCCACTCATCCCCGATCCTGCATGCCGGTTTCAGCGAGCACAGCTGCGAATTTCCGACCGGGGCGGCAAGCACACGACGCGGTAACTGCCATGCAGGCCTCGCAAACGTGAAGCGCACCCGGCAATGCGCCAATGCCTCCTTCAGCTGCTGAATAACCGCACCTGCGAAGCCTCCAGCCCGAGGTTCACCGAAGCGCCTACGGCAATCGTTGACTGCCCCGCGTGGTGCGGCTGGTCCACCGACAGGGAATGCTCGCCGACGCGCATCCGGTAGCGCGTGAATTCGCCGACGAATTCGCTGGCCTCGACACTGGCGGTCATCCAGATCAGGCGCTCGTCGCGCGGCACCTCGACCCCCTCGACGCGCAGCGCATGCGGTCTGAAGCTCAGCATCAGCCGGTCGACAGCGGGTGCATCGGCAGGCAAGGGCAAGCGCAGTTCACCGACCCCTTCGACATCCAGCGTCAGCATCTGGCCAGCGCGGCTGCGCACGGTGCCGGGCAGCAGGTTCATGGTGCCGACGAACGCGGCCACGAAGGGGTTGACCGGCTCGTCATACAGCGTCAACGGCGTGCCCACCTGCTGCACCACGCCCTTGTCCAGCACTGCCATGCGGTCGGCGGTGGTCATCGCTTCTTCCTGGTCATGGGTGACGAAAAGGGTGGTGATGCCCAGGCGCCGTTGCAAGGCCAGCAGTTCCTGCCGCATCTGCACCCGCAGGGTCTTGTCCAAGTTCGACAGCGGCTCGTCCAGAAGGAGCACCTGCGGCTCGATGACGATCGTGCGCGCCAGTGCCACGCGCTGCTGCTGTCCGCCCGACAGTTGGTTCGGCTTGCGGTCGCTGAACCCGGCAAGCCCGACGGTGTCCAGCGCCGCGCCCACGCGCTGTTTCAGCTCAGCCTTCGCCACCTTGCGCTCGACCAGACCGAAGGCCACGTTGTCCCACACGCTCAGGTGCGGCCACAGCGCATAGCTCTGAAAGACCATGCCGATGTTGCGTTCCCACGGCGGCTGGTTGCTGACATCGCGGCCGTCGATCAGCAACTCGCCCTGCTGGTGGCGGTTGAAGCCCGCGATCAGGCGCAGCAGGGTCGACTTGCCCGACCCGGAAGGGCCTAGCAGTGCGAAGAATTCGCCCGGCTCGATGGCCAGGTTGATGTTTTTCAGCACCTCGACGGGGCCGTACGACAGCCGCACGTTGCGACATTCGACGCTGACTTTTTTCATCCGGAATCAGGTTCGTGCAGGTGCAAGGGGCAGAAGCGGCAATGCCTCGTCCGCGGTTGCAGTGGGCTTGAAGCGCTGTTCGGTGCGCGCCACAACGCGGTGCGACAGGTAGGTGCCGACGGCCACCACGATGATCGCCAGCACCCCGAGCGCAGCACCCGGTCCGCGCCCGGCGATGCTCTGCATGTAGAGATAGATGCCGTAGCTCATCGGCGCTTGCGATTCGGCGCTGACCAGCAGGATGGTGGCCGACAGCTCTACCGCCGCAGTGATGAAGCTGGTGACGAAGCCGGCCAATATGCCGCCGGCCATCAGCGGTACCACCACCCGGCGGATGGTGCGCAGTTTGGTGGCGCCGACGCTTTCTGCGGCTTCTTCCAGCGACACATGCACCTGCTGCAGCGCCGCCACGCAAGAGCGCAGTGCATAGGGCAGTCGCCGCACCGCATACGCCAGCATGATCATCACCCAGGTGCCGGTCAGCAGCGTCTCGGTACCGGGCACCAGGATGCCCTTGTAGAAGCGCAAGAAGCCGATCGCCAGCACGATGCCCGGCACCGCCAGTGATGCCGTGGCGATCCAGTCCAGCCATTGCCGCGCCGGCAGCTTGGTGCGCAGCAGCAGGTAGGCGATGGTCACGCCCAGCAGCACATCGATGCCGGCGGCCAGGCCGCAGTACAGCAGCGTGTTCTTGATCATGCCGCCCGAGTCCTGAAACACGGTTTCATAGTGCGCGAGCGTGTAGGCATCCGGCAGTGGCGCAAAGCTCCAGACCTTGGCAAACGACAGCAGCAGCACGCCGATGTGCGGCGACAGCACCACCAGCAGCACCAAGCCGATCCAGGCGTAGGCCATGAAGGAACCCAGCGGCGACAGGCTGCGCTTTTGCAGGCTGGTGCCGCCTTTCTGGATCGTCGAGTAGTCCTTGCCCTTGAGCATCCGCGCCGACAGCGCCATCGCCAGGATCGAGAACACGATCATGATCACGCTGATGACATAGCCGGTCGGGTCTTCGAGCCCGACCTGGGTGATGCGCAGGTAGGCCTGCGGTGCCAGCAGATTGGTCTGGCCCATCACCAGCGGGGTGCCCAGATCGTCGAAGACCTTGACGAACACCAGCGATGCACCCGCCACGAAGCCCGGCAGTGCCAGCGGAAAGATCACGCGCCTGAAGAGCCGCAAGCCGCGGCAGCCCAGGTTCATCGCGGCTTCTTCCATCGCGCCGTCGATGTTGCGCAGCGCCACGGTCAGGTTCATCAAGATGAACGGAAAGTAGTGAATCGACTCGACGAAGATGACGCCGTTCAAGCCTTCCATCACCGGCACGGTGAAGCCGAAGTGTTCGTTCAGCAGCAGGTTGATCGAACCCGAGCGACCGAAGATCAGCTGCAGCGCCACCGCGCCGACGAAGGGCGGCATGATCAACGGCAGCACGCCGAGCGTCTGGATCAGCACCGCACCGCGGAACTGGAAGCGCACCGTGAAGTAGGCCAGCGGCACCGCAATCAACGACGCGAACAGCGCCGACATCAACGCCACATAGAGGCTGTTGAAGAACGACTCCCGCATCAGGCTCTGCGAGAAGAAGGCGCCGAAGTGGCCGACCGTGAAACTGCCGTCGACCTCGATGAAGGCGGTCACGAACACCCGCGCCACCGGCAGCACCAGAAACAGCAGCAGGAAGGCCAGCACCAGCGCGCCAGCCAGCCAGACCCCCGGCCGCGGCCATTGGCGACGGGCCGCGGATGCCCCCGCGGGTGCACCCGCTGGTGGCCGCGGGCCGGCGGCCGTCGGATTCATCGATGCCATCGCGGCGCTTGTCGCATGCGTTGCTGGCGGCGATGGCTCAGGCGCTCGCCTTGAAGTCGCCAGTCGTCACTTCGCCAACCCGCGGGCCTGCTCGGCCAGCGCCTGCGCGCGCTCGTAGTTCTCGCGCGCATGGGTGCTCCAGCGGTCTTCCAGGCCGGTGACCTCCTTGTTGACCTTGGCCTCCTTCTTGTTGGCGGTGAAAAGCGCCAGAAATTCCTTGTCGGCCGCCAGCTTGCTGCCCACTGCCGGTGAGAAGGCCAGCCCGCGCGCCTGCTGCAGCAACTCGGCCGCTTGAGCGTTGGGCTTCTTCGCCAGCGCGGCTTCGGCAGCATGGATCGCCTTGGTGGCGGCTTGCAATTCCTTGAGCCTGAAGGTGATGGTCTGGTCGAACATCGACGACACCACGTTGTAGCGCGACTCGGACAGGTCGCTGTTGAAGTTGACCTTGGCGCGCTTGGCGATCTCGAAGGGGTTCGGATAGCCGGCCGGCACCTTGCCGCCCATCTGCGCGGGCGGCAGGATCGGCAGGCGCGAGATCTTCGGGTCCAGCAACAGCGCCTGGCCTTCGGCCGAAACCGTGTAGGCGATGAACTTCTGCGCTTCGGCCGGGTTCTTGCCCCCGGTCACGAGCCCGATGTTGGCCGGCACCACCGCGGTCACATCCGGGTAGACGAACTCGACCGGAAAGCCCGAGTATTTGCCGGCCAGGCCGAAGAAGTCGATCACCAGTCCGATGCCGTACTGGCCGTTGTTGACCCCGTCGGGCACGCCGAAGCTGCGCTCGGTGATGGCGGCGCAGTTGCCAGCGATCTGCAGCAGTTGCGCCCAGCCCTTGTCCCAACCTTCGCCCTGCAGCATCGTCTCGACCGTCAGGTGGGTGGTGCCCGAGCGCGATGGCGCGCTCATCGCCACATGACCGAAGTACACCGGCTTCGTCAAGTCGGCCCACTGGCGCGGCGCCGGCAGCTTGTTGGACGCCATGTAGCGCGTGTTCCACATCAGCCCGTAGCCGGCCAGCGCCTGCCCCAGATAAAGCCCGTCGGGACTGTTGATCGGGTAGTTGCCGACCTTGGCCGGTGCCGACTTGTTGGCCAGTGCCGCCACGTTGTCCAGCAGCTTCAGACCCGCCAGCACCTCGAAGGCATCGGGCGCCGAGGCCCAGAACACATCGGGGCGCTGGCCCACCGGCAGCTCGCGCACATAGGCCACGCCTTGCACCGTGTTCTTGTTCAGCACCTCGAGCTTGATGTCGGGGTTGGCTTTTTCGAACGCGGTTTTGTAGGTTTGTGTCAGCTCTTTCGGGAACGAAGTGACAACGGTCACGGTCCCTGCGCTGGCGGGCCATGCCACCACTGCGCACAGGGCCAGGGTCAGGGTCAGGGCGGCCAGGCGTGCCGTGGGACGCGCGGTCGGGCAATCCGTCGGGCAAGCGGTCGTGGTGTGGGGCATGTCGTCTCCGGGGGTGTCGGTTTGTTGCAATTCGCGCACCCTACCGGGGCCGAACCTCGCTGCCAATCGGGATTTGTGTCTCCCTCGAAGGCCCAAGGGCCGCCTCAGCTGTCAACCCAAAGCCGCGCCGTGCCGTTGTGCCTGACGTCCGCACTCCGCGGCACAGCAGGCCCCGAGGGCCGAACGCTTCACCGCAACGTTCCATTGAGGAAATCCAGATGAACAAGCTCCTGATCGCACTGATGATGGCCGGTGGCCTGACCGCAGCCCATGCCCAGGTCGGCACCGCCGCCAAGGAAACCGGCAAGGCGGTGGTCGAGACAACGAAGCAAGCCACGGAGAACGTCAAGGCCGCCGCCGCCAGCGAGCCGAAGAAGACGATGCACAAGGCCAAGGCCAAGGTGCATGACGTCAAGTCCGATGTGCACCAGGAAAAGGCCAAGGCCGCTGCCGAAAAGATCGGGAAGTAGAGCCCCCACGGTCGCTGGCGCTCCCTGTCCCCCGATGGGGCCCTCGCCTGCGGCCTGGCAAAGCCAGTTCCGCGGCTCTACTGGGTGGATTCGCTGCGCTTCGCGCGCGTCACTTCGCAAAGAATGGCGCGCGTTCAAGCGCCGACTGCGGGTCTTGAAGGGTGGGGTTGCTCACGCCATGGGCGACATGGCCTGAGGGCACATGCTCTGCTGCATTGAGGATGTGTCCGGTCTGGTCGTCGAAGTAGAAGTCGGGCTCGAATTCCTTCAGGAAGCGGCCCTTGGGCAACCCGCCCAGGAACATCGCTTCGTCGACATCGATCTGCCAGTCCATCAAGGTTCGCACCGCGCGCTCGTGCGCCGGTGCGCTGCGCGCTGTGACCAATGCGGTGCGCAAGCGCATGCCGGTGGCGGGCTCGGCTTGCAGCAGGCGCAGCGCCTGCAGCAGCGGCTTGAACGGCCCCGGCGCCAACGGCGTGGCGGCGCGGTCGCGCTCGTGCAGCTGAAATGCGTCCAGCCCCTGTGATTGGTAGACCCGTTCTGCTTCGTCGCTGAACAGCACCGCGTCGCCGTCGAAGGCGATGCGCACCTCATCGGGATGTGCAGCCGATGCGCGAGCGCTTTCCGGATAGACCCGCGCGGCCGGCACGCCGGCCAGCAGTGCCGAGCGCACATCGGCTTCGTTGGTCGACAGAAACAGCGTGGCCGCCAGTGGCTGCAGATAGCGCCACGGCGGCTGGCCCCGCGTGAATACACCACGCTGCACCTGCAGCCCGTAATGCTCGGCCGATCGGAACACCCGCAACCCCGACACCGGGTCGTTGCGCGACAGGATCACCACCTCCACCCGCTGCCGCTGGTCGTTGAAGGCCAGCATTTTTTTGACCAGCGAGAACGCCACACCGGGTGCCGCCGGCTCTTCGACCCGCTCGAGTTGCAACGCCATGTAGGCCCGGTCGTCACCGGCTTCGAAGACGCGGTTCTCTTGTTCGAAGTCGAACAGCGCACGCGAAGAGATCGCAACGACCAGTTGGCCTTCCAGGGTAGCGGGCATGACGTTGCGATGGGTTGACAGTGAAGGGCTGGCCTGCCTCGAGGACGTGTCAGTCCGGTTGGTGGTCATGGTGATGCAAGAGCGCCGCGTTTCATCGTGTTGCCACAACGACTTTGCAGAATTCTCGCTGCAGGCCATGCTGCGCGCCGCAGCGGCCGCCGTCCATCGTCATCGGCCGCAGAGGGGTTCCCATGTCGCAGAGCATTCCGCGTCCTGAAAACCGGCACCGCAACGCCTGCGAGTCGGCGTCGGGCTTCGATACCGAGCCGATGTGCTACCGCAGCGAGGCCTTTGCGGAAGATCTTCCGCCCGCATCGCCGCGGCCCTCGGTGCCGTCGTTGCTGCAGGCCCTGAAAATGCTGTTGATGGGCCCAGCTGCAGACTGAGATTCGAGCGGGTGCGGCGCGATGCGCAGGTATGCTCGCCGCCCATGCCGTCTCTGCCATCGCCCCCATCCCGGTCCCCGAGTCAGAAGCCGCCAACCGACGGCATCGACCCCAACGTTCCGCCGCCGCACTCGCCTGCGGTGGCCGACTTGGCGCGCATCACTTTCGGCGTGCTGTTCATCGGCATGTTGCTGGGCGCGTCGATGTGGATCCTGCGGCCGTTTCTGGGCCCGACCATCTGGGCGACGATGGTCGTGGTCTCGACCTGGCCACTGATGTTGCGAGTGCAACAGATGTTGTGGGGCCGACGCTCGCTGGCGGTGGTGGCGATGACGCTCCTGATCCTGCTTCTGTTCGTGGTGCCGCTGACCTTGGTGGTGGCCACCATTGCCGCCAACGCCGAGCAACTGGTCACCTGGGCCAAGGCGGCAGCCGACTTTCATGTGCCGGCCCAGGCACCGGGCTGGCTGGTCAACCTGCCGTTGGTGGGCGGGGCGGTGTCCGGACTCTGGGACCAGATCAACCTGCTGGGTCTGCGGGACCTGATGCCGAAGCTGACGCCCTATGCGGGCGACATGACGCGCTGGTTCGTGGCCCAGGTGGGCGGCATCGGTGCGGTGCTGGTGCAGTTTCTGGTGACGCTGGTGATCGCGGCGGTGATGTTTTCCAGCGGCGAAGAGGCCGCGATGTTCGTTCGCAGCTTCGCCCGCCGCCTGGGCGGCGACCGCGGGGTCGGTGCGGTCGAGCTGGCCGGGGGCGCCATCCGCGGGGTGGCGCTGGGGGTGGGCGTGACCTCCGCGATTCAGGCCGCCATGGGCGGGATTGGCGTGGCGGTGGCCGGCGTGCCCTTTGCCGGCTTGCTGACGGCCCTGATGTTCATCCTGTGCCTGGCTCAGCTCGGCCCCGCGCTGGTGCTGATCCCGGCGGTGATCTGGACCTTTTACAACGGCGACACCGGCTGGGGCATTGCGCTGGCGATCTGGGCCACCATCGCTTCCACCATCGACAACGTGCTGCGCCCGTTCCTGATCCGCATGGGTGCCGATCTGTCGCTGCTGTTGATCTTTGCCGGGGTGATCGGCGGCATCCTTGCTTTCGGCCTGGTGGGCATCTTCGTCGGCCCGGTGGTGCTCGCGGTGGGCATGACGTTGCTGGAGGCCTGGATGGGCGATACGCGGATTCCGCCAGCCCACCTGAAGCCGCCGGGCGCCGAGCCGGCCACCAGCGCGCCCAGGGACCTGCCGGCGGTGGCCGAGCATAACTGACCGTCGGGCGCGGTTTGCGGCTCAGCCGCCCGGTTGCGGCTCGCCGAGCAGGCGTTTCAGCAAGGCAGCGGTGGAGCCGTCCAGGCCTTGGGTGTCACCGCTCTCGAAGCGCGGCAGCAACGCATTGCACAGCGCCTTGCCCAGCTCCACGCCCCATTGGTCGAAGCTGTTGATGTGCCACAGCGCGCCGCTCGTGAACACCCGGTGCTCGTAGAGCGCGACCAACGCGCCCAATGCGCGCGGTGTCAGCTCGTTCAAAACCAGGGTCGTGCTGGGCCGGTTGCCGGGAAAGCTGCGGTGGCGGGCCAACACGGCTGGATCGATGCCGTCGGCTGCTGTCGGTGCCTTGTCTTTCATCGCTTCGTCCGCGGTCTTGCCCTGCATCAGCGCCTGACTTTGAGCCAGGCAGTTGGCCAGCAGCAGCGTTTGTTGGTGTTCAAGACCCGGCACGGGTTGGCGCACCGCGATGAACTCCACGGGGATCACATCGGTGCCCTGGTGCAGCATCTGGAAGTAGGCATGTTGACCATTGGTGCCGGGCTCGCCCCACACCACCGGGCTGGTGCCGAAAGGGACAGGCTCGCCATCTCGGTCGACGCGCTTGCCGTTGCTTTCCATCTCCAACTGCTGCAGGTAGGCCGGCAGCCGCTTCAGGCCCTGGTGGTAGGGCGCCATGCAGCGGCTCGTGTAGCCGCGGAAGTTGCGGTACCAGATGTCGACCAGGCCCATCAACACGGGCAGGTTCTGCGCCAGCGGCGTTTCGGCGAAATGGCGGTCCATCTGGTGCGCACCGGCCAGCAGTTCACGGAAGCCTGCGCTGCCGACGGCGATCGCGATCGGCAGGCCGATCGCGCTCCACAGCGAATAGCGCCCGCCGACCCAATCCCAGAAGCCGAAGGTGGTGGTGATGCCGAACTGCGCCGCACGGTCCACCGCGCTCGTGGTGGCGCAGAAATGGCGCGCCACATCCGTGCCGCCATGGCTGATGAACCATTCGCGCGCGGCTTGCGCGTTGGCCATCGTCTCCTGCGTGGTGAAGGTCTTGCTGGCGATGATGAAGAGGGTGTGCGCCGGCTGCAGTTGCGCCAGCAGCGGCGCGATGTCGTGGCCGTCGACATTGCTGACAAAGTGCAAGCGGCGCCGCGCGGTGTCGGCGTGGCTGTCCAGCGCCAGCACCGCCATCTGCGGACCCAGGTCGCTGCCGCCGATGCCGATGTTGACGATGTCGGTGATCGCGCTGTCGGCCCGCACCCGATCCGCGAATGCCAGCATCGCATCGAGTACCGCATGCACCTCGTCGCTGAAGGGCCCGACCCCGACCGGCGCTCGCAGGGCGGTGTGCAACACCGCGCGGCCCTCGGTGGTGTTGATGGGCTCGCCGCGAAACATTGCGTCGCGCTGTTCGGCGAGCCCGCATTCCTGCGCCAGGTCCAGCAGGAAGTGCAGGGTCGCGGTGTCGATCAGATTCTTCGACAGGTCGGCATGGATCAGCGGCGCATCGAAGCCCAGGCTTGCCGCCCTCCCGGGATCACGGGCAAACGCCTCCCGCAGGTCGAAGTCTCGTCCGTGGGCTTCGAAGTGGCCACGCAGTGCGGCCCAGGCCTCGGTGCGGTCGCAGCGCATCAACGGCTCTTCTTGGATGTCGACGATGGGCCGCTGGACTTCTCGATCAGCCCGTCGAGCTTGACCGCCGCGGCCGCAAACGAGCGGATGCCTTCGGCCAGCTTGTCGGTGGCCATCGCGTCCTCATTCAGCGCCCAGCGAAATCCGGCCTCGTCGAAATGGACTTCGGGCAGGTCGAGCTTGGCCGAGGCCTTGGCATCCAGCGCAGGCTTGAGCTTGTCATCGCTGCCCTGCAGTTCGGCCAGCAGGTCGGGGCTGATGGTCAGCAGGTCACAGCCCGCCAGCGCGGTGATCTGGCCGATGTTGCGGAAGCTGGCGCCCATCACTTCGGTTTCGATGCCGTGGCTTTTGTAGTGGTTGTAGATGGCGGTGACGGATTGGACGCCGGGGTCTTTGGCGCCGGCGTTGGCCGCCTCGTCCCAGTTCTTGCCCTGGTCCTTCTTGTGCCAGTCGTAGATTCGGCCGACAAAGGGCGAGATCAGTTGCACCCCGGCATCCCCGCAGGCCACCGCCTGGCAAAACGCGAACAGCAGCGTCAGGTTGCAGTGGATGCCTTCCTTGGTCAGCACCTCCGCCGCGCGGATGCCTTCCCAGGTGGCCGCCACCGTGATCAGCACCCGCTCGCGGGCAATGCCTTGGGCTTCGTACAAGCCGATCAGCCGACGCGCGCGGGCAATGCTCAGGTCGGTTGCGAACGACAGCCTGGCATCGACTTCGGTGCTGACACGGCCGGGGATGATCTTCAGAATCTCGCAGCCGAAGCGCACCAGCACTGCATCGACCTG
>JBBSPW010000119.1:0-11005 GCA_038258365.1 Burkholderiales bacterium
AGTCGGCGCTGTGCCGGCAGCAGCTGGTAGTGGTGAAAGAAGTAGGGGTGGGGGGTGTCCATGCCGGCCATCGTATGGGTGACATGTCCCCCGCGGAAGGCGCAGGGCGGCGGTTTCAGAAGGATTCAGATCGCCTCAGAACGAGACGCGCTCAAGCGGCACGCCACTGCACTCATGTTCCAAGGTAGCCCGGCGAGCGCAGGGCCTTCATCTGCTCCTGCGCAGGTACACAAGCGGCAGTCCCAGCGTGGCAATGAAAGCGCCAGCCAGACGCTTGCCGGGCAGGTCGACCGGGGCGTTTCGGTCCTTCTCGGCGCAACGGCGAACCGTCCCGCCAGACGGCTCGGGTGAGGGCCTTCATGCGCGACGTCGACGCCGCCTTGGCCGGGCGTTTGACGAACGGCAGTTTCATCCTGCCTATGTAAAGCCATCGCCGCAAGAATGCACGCCATGCAAAACCTCAACGACATGATGACCTTCGCGAGCGTTGCCGATGCGGGCGGTTTTACGGAGGCCGCTCGGCGCCTCGGCACTTCGAAGTCCAGCGTCAGCAAAAGCGTCGCCAAGCTTGAGCGTTCTCTGGGGGTGCGGCTGCTCAACCGCAGTACGCGCGGGCTGAGCATGACCGAGATTGGCTTCGCGTACTACGACCATTGCGTGCGCATAGCCGACGAGGTGGCACAGGCCGCGGAGCTGGTCAGCGAACTGCAATCGGAACCCCGGGGCGTGCTCAAGGTGACCTGCCCGGTGGCCTTTGGCAGGCTTCATGTCGCACCCGCCGTGGCCGCATACCTGAGCCAGCACCCGCGGATGCAAATTCATCTGACGACAACGGACCGTGTGGTCGATCTGGTGAGCGAAGGACTCGATGTCGCGATTCGAATTGCCCAAGAACCGAGTCCACAGCATGTCGCGCGCGAACTTGCCCCCGCGACGCGCGTGATTTGCGCAACCCAGGGGTACCTCGATCGGTATGGTGTTCCCAAGACTGCGCAAGAACTGGCTCATCACAACTGCCTGCACTACACCCATTTCGGCTCCCATGGTGAGTGGCGTTTGCAGGGCGCCGAGGGACAGATCATGGTTCGGGTCAGTGGCTCGTTGCGCGTCAACGACGACGACGTGCTGTCGCGGGCCGTGAACGATGGCCTCGGTCTCGCGCTGCTGCCGACCTTCATCGTCGGCGACGACTTGCGCACGGGCCGGTTGCATTCCGTTCTCTCGGACTTCGTGCCGATCGAGCGGCGAATCTATGCGGTCCACCTGCCGAACGTGCGCATGCCCAGAAAGGTCCACGGCTTCATCGACTTCCTGCAAGCCCGAATCGGACCGGTGCCTTACTGGGACCTGAAGTCTGAACCGGATGCGTCGCCCGCTGTGTCGTTGTCCTGACGCGATGGCTGCGCTCGAAACGAGCAAATCCTCCACCGTTTCAAAAACGGAAACAGTGGATTGCAGTGTGACGGGCTTATCCGATTCGATTGCCTTGCCTAACATTGTCCGGGGGCAAGTTCTTGCGGCGGCGGCTCTTGAGCACGACCAGTGTTTCTCACAGCGAAACACTGGGGTTCGGCTCGACGGCCTTCTGTCGCTTTGTTGCGGCCCCAACTTGCACTGGGACGATCTCGCACGCAACCCAGACAACACAGGAGCAGCCATGACCGCGCGCCGCAAGTCGACCTCACCGCACAGGCCGGACCTCTACACGCAATGGATGAGTACCGCTTGGTTCATGCTGCTTTGGATCGAACGCGAGCAGCTGTCGAACCTGCAGGCGCTGGGCTTTCTCACTGCGCCAGGCTGCCGACCCCGCCGCCCGTCGACGACGCCCGCAAATCACCACTGGAAGAAGAGCCTGACATGGAACACATGACCACCACCGAGCGCACGCTCACCGAACTCGATCACGCGCGCGTCGCCAAGCTGCTGCGCGTGGGTTGCGGCGTACCGCGCGTGCGCAGTGGCGACGGCATCGAAGACGTTCTGGAAAAGTCCGATTTGGTGTCCTCGGATGCCGTGACACCCGACCTCGTGACGATGAACTCAAGATTTTCGCTGAGAGATCTGGACACCGGCGAACGCTACCAGTGGACGCTGTGCTACCCCTCGCGCGCCGATTTCCGGGCCGGCTTCATCTCGGTCTTGTCGCCGGCGGGGTCCGGTTTGCTTGGCCGACGGGTGGGGTCGGTGGCGCGATGGAAAACTCCGGGCGGCGCCGACAAAACGGCCGAGGTGATGTCGATCTACTTTCAGCCTGAAGCCAGCGGCGACTACGTGCTCTGAAGCGCCCACGGCGCGCTGACTTGCCGCGGCCCGGTTCACTGCGGAAGCGGCGCAACAGGATGCGCTCGGTGGTATGCGCCAGGCTCGTCCATTGCGATGTTGCGTGCACATCGGCCGAGTCCGCGGTCAGCGCACGCATCACGGGCGCCAGCACAGCGTCATCGGAGTTCGGCAGGTAGCAGTTGGCCTTGGATGCCTGCGCCGGTTGAACGCCTCATGTTCGACATCGGGTGGCCACCACACGCCGTATTGCGGTGGCGCCAGCAACTGCCGCCCCGCATCGCGCAGCTCCACCACGCCACTGAACGAACAAACCAATTTGCCCCAGGCATGGCGGTGCTGCGGACAGAGAGCTTTCGCCGGCACATGCGCACTGCGGAACTTCAACGTCCACGCAAGAGCGTCGGCAGCGGCCTTGACCGACAGCTTGTGGGAAAGCACCCGCATGGGATGGCGCGCAAGGCGTGTCGACTGTCGGTTTCAAACTACGGCGATCGCATTCGGCAACCTGAGAATGCCGCCACGCGGGCCGCCTGTCGGCGCGTGCTCGACATCGGCGAGAGGGACAGACGACATGGCCATCCACAAAGCACTCGACCGCACGGCAGTGGGTCTGATGGTGCTGCTTTGCCTTATCTGGGGCCTGCAAGCGGTGGTGCTGAAGCGCACGGCCGACGACATGCCGCCCTTGCTGCAATTGGCGCTGCGATCTGGTGCTGCAGCGCTGCTGGTCGGCCTGCTGGTGTGGGCACGCAGTGACCATCGCCGTGCCGAAGCCGGGTCTTGGCAGCCGGGCATCGTCGTTGGCCTGCTGTTCGGCACCGAGTTCTTGCTGGTTGGTGAAGGTCTGCGCCACACCACCGCTTCGCACATGGTGGTGTTCCTGTACACCGCACCGGTGTTTGCGGCATTGGGGCTGCATTGGCGCTTGCCGGCAGAGCGCTTGGCGCCGCTGCAGTGGCTGGGCATTGCGCTGGCGTTCTCGGGCTTGTGCCTCGCGTTCTTCGGCCGCGAAGGCAGCGCCGCTGATCTGTCAGCGCAGATGTTGTACGGCGACCTGCTGGGTTTGATGGCTGGCGCGCTGTGGGGTGCGACCACGGTGGTGGTGCGATGCTCGCGGCTGGCCGCGGCGCCTGCTGCGCTGACACTGCTCTACCAACTGGTGGGGGGCGCGGTGGTGATTTCGTTGGCAGTGCTCGCCAGTGGCCAGACCACATTCGTGCTGACACCGGCTGTGCTGTCGAGTCTGGCTTTCCAGACCGTGGTGGTGGCCTTCGGCAGCTTCCTGCTGTGGTTCTGGCTCCTTCGCAACTACCTGGCGTCGCGGCTTGGGGTGTTCTCTTTCTTGACCCCACTGTTCGGCGTGGTGCTGGGGGCCTGGCTGCTGAATGAGCATCTGGATCCCAGTTTCCTGCTCGGTGTCGGGCCGTTGCTGCTCGGCGTTGTGTTGGTCGGCGGACACGCGACGGTGGTGCAGACTTTCGGCTTCCTGCGTCGTCGCAAGGCGGCTGCTTGAGATTCCGCTCTACGTCATGCGGGTTTCCTTGCCCACGGCCATGCCGCAGCAAAGCCTTGCCTCTTCAGGATCATGGCGTTGCGGCCGCCATGCGGCGACGCGTCGATCCTCACCAGCTGGCAGGCGGGCAGTGAAGCTGGCAGGGACAGCAATGGCACTTCTGACGCTGCTTTGTGGCTGCAAGGCGGTGCCCTCGTTGGACGGCCGCAGCCAAAGCCTTGCTCTGGGTGCCGCAGACACCGCAGGCACTTCGATCGCGCGAGCCGTCGCACCCCAGGCGCAAGCCCACCCAGGCCTGTCCGGTGTGCTGGCACTGGCCGACGGCCGCGAAGCCTTTGCGTCGCGCATGCTGCTGGCCGGGTCCGCCGAGCGCAGCCTGGATGTGCAGGTCTACATCTGGCATGCCGACCTCACCGGCACCCTGTTGATGCAGGCGCTGCGGCAGGCGGCCGACCGCGGCGTGCGCGTGCGCTTGCTGCTGGACGACAACAACACCGGCGGGCTGGACTCCGGGCTGGCAGCGCTGGACAGCCACCCCAATCTGGAGGTGCGGCTCTTCAACCCGTTCATGCAGCGCGATTGGCGCTGGCTCGGCTACCTGACCGACTTCGGCCGCCTCAACCGGCGGATGCACAACAAGTCGTTCACCGCCGACAACCAAGCCACCATCGTCGGCGGGCGCAACATCGGCGACGAGTACTTCGATGCCGGCCAGGCCGTGGCGTTCATCGACCTGGATGTGCTGGCGGTGGGCGATGTGGTGCCGAAGGTGTCGGCCGACTTCGACCGATACTGGGCCAGTGCGTCGGCGTACCCGGTGGCGTTGTTGCTGCCTGCGGCCGACCCCGGTGCACTCGATCGGCTGTCGGCTACTGCCGCAGACCGCGCACGCAGCCCGGATGCAGCGCCTTACCTCGACGCGCTGGCCCGCTCCGGCTTCATCCAGCAACTGGTCGACGGTCAGTCGGCCATGGAATGGACCGGTGTGCGCTTGGTCAGCGACGACCCGGCCAAGGGCCTGGGCCTGGCGCCAGAAGGTGTGCTGGTGCCGCAACGGCTGCACGAGGTGCTGGGCAGGCCGCAACATGAACTGTTGCTGGTCTCGCCCTACTTCGTGCCCACGGCCAGTGGCACCGCGACACTGGTCGCGATGGCCCAACGCGGGGTGGCGGTGGGCGTGTTGACCAATTCGCTGGAAGCCACCGATGTGCCGGCTGTGCATGCCGGCTATGCCAAGCGCCGGCTGGCGTTGCTGCGTGGCGGCGTCAAGTTGTTCGAGCTGAAAGCCGACAGCGGAGCAGCCCGGTCAGCACCAGCCGACCGCGGCTTCACGGGCAGTTCGGGTGCCAGCCTGCATGCCAAGACCTTTGCGGTCGACCGCCAGCGTGTCTTCGTCGGCTCGTTCAACCTCGACCCCCGCTCTGCTGCGCTCAACACCGAAATGGGTCTCATCGTCGACAGCCCGCGGATGGCCACCAAGATGACCACCGCCTTTGCCGACAAGCTGCCGAAGCAGACCTATGCGCTGCGGCTGGACGGCCAAGGCGCCATTGAATGGCAGGACAAAGGCGCCCCGCCGGGCTCGCCACCCGTGCTGCACCAGGAACCGCGCACCTCGATCTGGAAGCGAGCGATGGTGCGGGTGCTGTCGTGGTTGCCGATCGACTGGTTGCTTTGAACGAATGGGCGACACCCCGATGAATGAACCTGCCGCGCCGCGCGCTGTGGCCGAAGGCTGGTGTCACTGCCGTTGGTTCGCAGCGCGAGAACATCCAGGCCCACACCGCGCGGTCACCGGAGCTGGTCAAACGCGGTTTTCTGTCCGATGTCGAGGCCGACGATGCCCGAGCGGCGTTGGGCACCGCCGACTCGCAGCTGCAACAGGCCGAAGCCGAACTCGAGAGCGCCATGATCACCACCGGCGGGCGCACCACGCGCGAGCAACCTGCTTGGTGCTTAAGCTGCGCGTCGGGTCTGCGGTGCGCGCATCGGCTTGTGGGTGGTCACAGCGGGAGTGGCCGGCGTGCTGATGTCGGCCAACGTCACGCTGTCGAGTTCCTTGAAGTAGGCGCTCAAAGCGCGGTCGAACACACCCTTCAATCGGCATGACGGTGTCAGCGTACAGGTGTTGGTCAGCGGGTCGAAACATTCGACGAGACGGAAGTCGGTCTCCGAACTTCGCACCACGTCACCGATGCGGATGTCGACCGGTCGCTTCAACAGCCGCAAGCCGCCGCCGCGCCCCCGCGTGGTCTGCAACACGCCCTGACGCGCCAGATCGTTGACGATCTTCATCAGGTGGTTCTTCGACACCCCGTGCTGCTCGGCCAGTTCGGCGATGGTCACCAAGCGGTCCGGGCGCGCCGCGCAATACATCAGCACGCGCAAGGTGTAGTCGGTGTACTCGGCAAGTCGCATGTTCGTTCCTCGGGCGGGGAGTGTCTATTCGATTGCGCTGGACGCCGCCCGTAAGATGTAAATACAATGCATCTTAAATCATTGCCCTAAAAAACGCCCGTTGTCGAAGCTCATCATGCCTGCCGTTTCACCGGCCGCCGCTGCCGGCAGCGCGAACGCCACGCGTGGTTGGCCCGTGCTGCGGCTGGGCTTTCGCCCCTTCTACCTCGGCGCCACGCTGTTCGCCGCGTTGGCAGTGCCGTTGTGGCTGGCGCTGTTCTTCGGCCGCCTGGCTTTGCCCTTGGCGCTGCCCCCGTTGCTCTGGCATGCCCACGAACTGTTGTTCGGTTTCGCGGCGGCTGTGATCGTCGGCTTTCTGTTGACAGCGGGCAAAGCCTGGACCGGTGCACAGACGCCGCGCGGCGCTTTTCTCGGCGCGCTGTTCGCGCTGTGGCTGGCCGCACGGCTGGCCGCGCTCGGGGCACCGTACGCGCTGTATGCGCTGCTCGACCTGCTGCTGCTGCCAGTGGTGGCGGGTGTGCTGATGCACGTGCTGGTGCGCGCCGGCAATCGACGCAACCTGCCGCTGGTGGGCTTGTTGCTGGCGCTGTCGCTGGCCAACGGGGTGTTCCATCTGGCTGTGCTCGGCACCATCGATGCGTCGCCGATGCGCGCGCTGCACGCTGCGCTGGCACTGATCGTGATGATCGAGTGTGTGATGGCGGGCCGCGTGATACCGGCGTTCACCCAGAGCGCCACACCGGGGTTGAGTCTGAAGACACCGACGCCCTTCGACCGCACAACGCTCGCCGTGACCGCGCTGGCGCTGCTGTCGTGGGTCTTCGGCGGCCCGGCCTGGTTGAGCGGCGGCGGCCTCGCGCTGGCGGCGCTGGCGAACCTGCAGCGGCAATGGCACTGGCAGCCCTGGGTCACCCGATCGCGCCCGATCCTGTGGATCCTGCATACCGCCTATGTCTGGCTGGCCATCGGCTTCGCATTGCTCGCGCTGGCTCAATTCGGCTGGGTCGGCGCGTCCGCGGGCGTGCATGCGCTGGCGGTGGGCGCAACCGGCGGTTTGATCATCGGCATGGTCACCCGCACCGCACGGGGACACACCGCGCGGCCGCTGCAGGTTTCGAAGGCCGAAGTGCTGGCCTATGCGTTGATCCTGTCGGCTGCGCTGTTGCGCGTGGCACTGCCGCTGATCGTGCCTCAAGGGTTGGTGGTCTGGCTGTGGGCCGCCGCGCTGGCCTGGAGCGCGGCCTTCGTGATCTACCTGTTCATCTACACACCGTGGTTGATGCGCACCCGACTCGACGGCAAGGACGGTTGAGGCCGTACGTGCCGCCGGACTTTCCCAGGTCATCCGCGTCAAGTGACGGGGTCGGGGACGGGTTCGAGTACGCTGATAGCGCTCTGTTCAACAGCGCCGACAAGAGGAATGCACTGCCTTGAATACCGTCGCCATCCTGCTTTCCGCTTTCATCCTGTCCTTCGTGGCGTTGCTGGTATTCGTCTGGTCGCAGCGCAAGGGCTTGTTCGATCGCAGCAGCCGCGGCGCGGAAGTCATCTTCGCGCCGGATGAGATCGGCCGCATCGAGGAACCCGCGGCCACCGGCGCTGCGCGCAGCTCGCTGCAGCGCAGCACCGACGCCGCGCAAGGCGGTGCCACCGGCCACCACGACAGCGACGAAATCCGCGAGCGCGCGCGTGCCGACGCCTCCACCGCCCCGCTGGTGTTCTTCTTCTTCTGCTGCGCCATGGTGTGGCTGCTGGTCGCTTCCGCCGCCGGGCTGACGGCATCGATCAAGCTGCACGAACCCGACTGGCTGGTGCAGCAGGCATGGCTGAGTTTCGGACGGATCCGCACCATCCACTTGAACGCAGTGGCCTACGGCTGGGCGCCTATGGCCGGCTTGGGCGTGGCGCTGTTCATCATCCCGCGGCTGCTGAAGACGCCGCTGATGGGTGCGCGCTATGCCTTCTTTGGCGCGGTGCTGTGGAATGCCGCGCTGATAGCCGGGCTGGGCAGTGTCGCGGCGGGCATCAGCGATGGCCTCGAATGGCTCGAGATTCCGTGGCAGATCGGCACGCTGTTCGCCGCGGGCGGTGCGCTGATCGCGTTGCCGCTGGTGTTCACGCTGGTCAACCGCAAGGTCAGCCACTTGTATGTGTCGGTCTGGTACATGGCCTGCGCGTTGTTCTGGCTGCCGGTGCTGTTCATCGTCGCCAAGTTTCCCGGTGTGCATGTCGGCGTCGAGCAAGCGACGATGAACTGGTGGTTCGGCCACAACGTGCTCGGGCTGTTCTACACGCCGTTGGCGCTGGCTTCGGTGTACTACTTCCTGCCCAAGGTCATCGGCCGGCCGATCCAGTCGTACAACCTGTCGCTGCTCGGCTTCTGGGGGCTGGCCTTCTTCTACGGCCAGGTCGGCGGGCACCACCTGATCGGCGGGCCGGTCCCGGGCTGGATGATCGCGCTGTCGATCGTGCAGAGCATGATGATGATCATTCCGGTGGCCGCCTTCACGGTCAACCAGTTCCAGACCTTGCAAGGGCACCTGTCGGCGTTTCGTTATTCGCCGACGCTGCGCTTCATCGGCGTCGGCGGCCTGATGTACACCGCCAGTTCGGTGCAGGGCTCGTTCGAGGCGCTGCGCAGCGTCAACGTCGTCACCCACTTCACGCACTACACGGTGGCCCATGCGCACCTGGGGCTGTACGGCTTCGTCAGCCTGGTGTTCTTCGGCGCGATGTACTTCGTGATGCCGCGCATCACGGCGCGCGAGTGGCCGTTCCCGTGGCTGATCAGCGCGCACTTCTGGCTCGTCAGCGTGGGCATCACGATCTATTTCGTCAGTCTGAGCATCGGCGGTTGGCTGCAGGGCACGGCGATGCTGGATGCAACAAAACCGTTCATGGATTCGGTGGCCGTGACCCTGCCTTACCTGAAAGGGCGCAGCATCGGCGGCGCCATGATGGTGCTGGGCCACCTGGCCTTCGCCGCGCACTTCGTGCTGCTGGTGCTGAACCGCGGGCCGCAGCGCGACAAGCCGGCGCTGTTCCGCCACTTCTTCCGCCGCGAGGCCACGTCATGAAGAGCGAGGTCAAGCTGATCTCCGGAGCCATGGTGATGCTGGCGCTGTCGACCAGTGCGCTGGTGGTGCTGCCGTACTTGCAAGTGAGCCACGTCAAGCCCACGCCGGGGCTCAAACCCTACACCAGCGCACAGCAGCGCGGCCGCGGCGTCTACATCGCCAACGGCTGTGTCTATTGCCATTCGCAGCAGCCGCGCGCGAGGGCATTCGCGCCCGACTTCGAGCGTGGCTGGGGCCGCGCCACGGTGGCCGGCGACTACGTCTACGACAAACCGCATTTGCAGGGCACGATGCGCACCGGCCCCGACCTGATGAACATCGGCGTGCGCCAGCCCAGCGAAGACTGGCACCTGGGCCACCTGTACCAGCCGCGCGCCTACATGCCCGGCAGCAACATGCCGTCCTACCCGTTCCTGTTCGAACTGAAGGCGAAGGCCGACAAGGACGACCGCGTGGTCAATCTGCCGCCGAGTGCGCAGCCGGTGGGCCAGGTCGTTGTCGCGCGCCCGAACGCGCTCGACTTGGTCAAGTATCTGCAGTCGCTTGACCGCAGCTTTCCGGTGGTGGCCACCCCCGCCGCGTCCGCCGCGCCCGCCGCGTCCGGAGCCACGAGATGAGCGACGACCCCGAAATCCACGCGCAACAACAGCGCGAGCACCCCGAACCCGAGGAGGGCTCGAACCCGATGCCGTGGTTCGTGATTCTGCTCACGGTCGTGCTGTTCGGCTTCGGCATCGTCTACATCGCGCGCACGCCGCTGGACAACCCGCCGACCTGGGGTGACCACCGCAGCGTGGTCGAACTGCGAGGCCCGGCGCCGGCTGCGGCAGGGGCTGCGGTCGATGGCAAGGCGGTGTACACCTCGCGCTGCGCGGCGTGCCACCAAGCCACCGGCGTCGGGCTGGCCGGGGTGTTCCCGCCGCTGGCCGGCTCGGAATGGGTTACGGGCAAGCCCCAGACCCTGGCGGCCATCTTGCTGCACGGCATCGACGGGCCGCTGACTGTCAAGGGCAACAAGTACAACGGCGCGATGCCGGCGTTCAAGGATCAACTCAACGACGCCGAGATCGCCGCGGTGCTGACCCACATCCGCAGCACCTGGGGCAACCAGTCTGGCGCCATCGACGCCGAGGTCGTCTCCACGGTGCGCAAGGACACCGAAGGCCAGGCCGCACCGTACAAGGGCGATGCCGATCTGGTGGCGGTGCAGAAGTAGGTCGGCAGCGTGCGGAAACAGGTTTTGCGCAACACGCTGGCACGCTGGCTGAGCGTGTCGCTGTGTCTGGCTTTGGTGACGGTGTTTGCCTGGGGTGCGTGGCGCCAGACCGCCGGTTTCGAGGTCTGGACCTTCGAAGGCCGCCGCCAGTTGCAGATCGCTGCGGGTGAACTGCGCGCCCCCACCGTGGCGATGCATCACGCCTTCGGTGAGCGCACGCTGGTGTGGCCGGCCGTTCCTGCGGCGCCCACCGCCCATCTGGTCGATTTCATCTACACCCGATGCCCCACCGTGTGCCGCACGCTGGGCAGCCAGTACCAGCAGATGCAGCAGCAGCTTCAGCACGACCCGACGCTGGCGCAGGTGCAGCTGGCATCGATCTCCTTTGACCTGGCGCACGATGGCCGCGCCGAGCTGGGCCAGCTGGCGCGCGGCCTCGGTGCCGACCCCGCGCGCTGGAGCTTCGCGGTGCCGGCCAGCGATGGCGATGCCAAC
>JBBSPW010000120.1:0-10901 GCA_038258365.1 Burkholderiales bacterium
TCGCGTCGGGCGCCAGCTCGCGCGCCAGGGCCAGCAGCCGGTTGGTCTCACCCGACATCGCCGAGGGCACCACCACCAGTTGGTGACCTGCGCGAGCCCATTTGGCCACCCGCTGCGCCACGCTGCGGATGCGTTCGGTCGACCCCATCGAGGTGCCGCCGTACTTGTGAATGAAGAGGGCCATGGGCGCGTTCAGAGAGCCGAGGCCGGCAGCCGAGCGGCGCCAGCGCGAAGCCGCGGAGTTTAGCGGCGCGATCCGGCAGAACCGACGGATGTCGGGCCGGAGGCGCAGTTCTCCCCGGAGTCCGCGAGCCACAGAATCTGCCACTGCGGCTGCACGATGTCGTCTTGCAATCCGCCATCGATGCCCAGCCCGGGCACGAACAGCAGCCGGTTGTCTGCGGTGTACAGCAGCGGGCCCTGACGCTCCCAACTCGGCACGCCCATCGCCTGATACTGCAGCTTCAAGCTGCGTGCCGAAGCCTTGGCTGCGAACCTGAACCGTTCGCCCCCGCTGCGGGGTCTGGCGAACAACGCTTCCAGTTGCGCCATCGGCACGCCACCCTGGGTGCAGGGCTCGATGCGAAAACGTCCGTTCCAGTCAGGCATCGGAGTTTCCAGGCTACGGCCCAGGTTCACGGCCACATTGTCTGGTCGCGGGGCTTGAGAGCCCGCTCGGCGTTCCAGGCCTTGCACCTTCAAAAGCCCGCGGTAGAGGCGCAACTCGCCGCCCGGCAAGGGCCAGCATGCGTGGGTGGACCGGGGCAGCTCCGCCATCAACCGGTCCAGCAGACGCATTGGCACACCCCGTCCAGCCGCCTGTGCAAGCCAGGCGGTCAGCGCGTTTCGGCGCCGCGCGGGGGAAAGCGCCTGCAGCAACGCCTTTC
The DNA here is from genome assembly GCA_038258365.1 of Burkholderiales bacterium. Classification (GTDB taxonomy): domain Bacteria; phylum Pseudomonadota; class Gammaproteobacteria; order Burkholderiales; family Burkholderiaceae_C; genus Rubrivivax. The sequence goes on from JBBSPW010000120.1 coordinate 888, forward strand.
GCAAACCGCCGTCGTCCATCACAAGCACGGCGAGGTCCAAAGCCGCCACCTCAGCCGCCAGCGCCGCTGCTTGTTGCGCCTGCGCGGCCGCTGCAGCCAGACCGACCTCGGCATCGCCGAACGCATCACACAGCGCGGGCCAGACTTGTAAGCGCAGGCGGTTGCGATCGAAACGCAGGTCGGCGTTGCTGCCGTCCTCGACATGCGACAGCCGATGGTGACGGACATAGGCATCGATTGCTTCGCGCGGCATCGCGAGCCAGGGCCGCACCCAGGCGATGCCGCTGCGCAGGCGGTGCAACGGCATTGCAGACAAACCTGCAGCGCCGCCCCCGCGCAGCGACTGCAGCACGAAGGTCTCGGCCTGATCCCGACGGTGGTGTGCCAGCAGCACCAGGGTGCAGCCAGACTCAGTGGCCATTTCAGTAAGGGCCGCATAGCGCTCGCGCCGCGCCCAGGCTTCGACACTCTGACCGGGCGTTGGGCGGCCTTGCAGGTGGCGCGACTGCAACACCACGCCCCACCGCTTGCATTGGCGACGAAGCGCTTCCAGCCAGTCGTCAGCCGCTGCGCTCAGGCCGTGGTGCACATGCAGCGCATGCACCTGCAGCGCGGTGCCGCGGGCCGCACGAACGGTGGCATGCAGCAGGGCCGTGGAATCTCGTCCACCGCTGGCCGCCACCGCCACACGCTGAACCGCGGCGCTCTTGATCGGGCCAGCGACCCGCTCAGCGATCGGTGATGTCGTTGAAGCGGCCGTAGCCGCGCAGCCGCTCATAGCGACGCTCCAGCAAGTCCTTGGTCTTCAGGTCGCTGATCTGGCGCAGCGCATCCACCAGCCCGCGTTTGAGTTGTGCCGCCATCCACGGCACATCGCGATGCGCGCCGCCCACCGGTTCGCTGACCACCTTGTCGATCACACCCAGCGCTTTCAGCCGATGCGCGGTGATGCCGAGGGCCTCGGCGGCATCGGCCGCGCGCTCGGATGTCTTCCACAAAATCGACGCACAGCCTTCGGGCGAGATCACCGAGTAGACGCTGAACTGCAGCATCAGCACCTGGTCGGCCACGCTGATGGCCAGCGCGCCGCCCGAGCCCCCCTCGCCGATGATGGTGCTGATGATGGGCACCTCCAGCTGCGCCATCTCGTAGATGTTGCGGCCGATGGCTTCGGACTGGCCGCGCTCTTCGGCACCGATGCCGGGATAGGCACCGGGGGTGTCGACGAAGCTGAAGACCGGCAAACCGAACTTCTCAGCCAGCTTCATCAAACGCAGCGCTTTGCGATAGCCCTCGGGCCGCGACATGCCGAAGTTGCGCAGCGTTCGTTCTTTTGTGTCGCGCCCTTTCTGGTGCCCCACCACCATGCAGGCTTGGCCATTGAAGCGCGCCAGCCCGCCGACGATCGACTGGTCATCTGCATAGTGACGGTCACCATGCAGTTCCTGGAACTCGGTGAACACCTGCCCCACATAGTCGAGGGTGTAGGGACGCTGCGGGTGGCGCGCGATCTGCGTGACCTGCCAGGGGCTCAGGTTGGCATAGACATCGCGGGTCAGCTGCTGGCTCTTGTTCGACAGCCGCTGGATCTCGTCGCTGATGTCGACTGCCGACTCGGTCTGCACATACCGCAACTCGTCGATCTTCGATTCGAGTTCGGCGATCGGCTGCTCGAACTCGAGGAAATGGCGCTTGGGCATCGGGGCTCCGTTGTGCGGTCAATACTCGACGGGTACCGGATCCAGACTGCGCCAGATGTACCAGGTGGCCACCGAGCGGTACGGAGCCCAGGCATCGCCGACCTCGCGCGCTTCGGCACGCGACACCGACTCGCCGCTGAAATGATTCAGGCTGATGCCTTTGATGAGCCCCAGATCGTCCAGGGGCAGCACATCGGGGCGCATCAGGTGGAAGATCAAAAACATCTCGGCGGTCCAGCGGCCGATGCCGCGGATGGCGATCAATTCGGAAATGATGGCTTCGTCGTCCATCGCTTGCCACTCATTCACATGCACCCTGCCATCGGCGAAATGGCGTGCCAGGTCCAGCAGGTACTCGGACTTGCGCGCCGACAAACCTGCTTCGCGCATCTGCGGTACCTGCAGGCCGCAAACCCCGGCGGTTTCGATCCGCGTGCTTGCACCGCCCGCCACGCGGGCAAAACGGTCCCATACCGCTTGAGCTGCCTTGACCGAGATCTGCTGGCCGACGATCGAGCGCGCCAGCGTGGTGAAGGCATCGCCACGGCTTCGAAGCCGCGCCTGGCCGAAGCGAGGAATCAGCTTCTTCATAACCCTGTCGCGGCGCGCGAGATGGCGACAGGCTTCGTCCCAGTAGTCGGGGCTCTGCGGCTCCGACTCATCATTGCCGTCGGTCCCCGCTGCTTCGATCGCCGCCAGTTCCGGTTGGAGGTCGACAGCGGCAGCGGTGGGGGTGGCGGGCACCCGTGGAGCCACTGCAGCGTCGGCCAGCGGGGGTGTCATCAGGCACGCACCCAGGTCGTGCCCAGGGCCGAGTCCTTGAGCTCGATGCCCATCGCCGCCAGCTCGTCTCGGATCCGGTCGGCGCGCCCGAAGTCGCGTGCCTGCTTGGCAGTCGAACGCTCGTCGATCTGCTGAAGGATGTGGCGCTCGTCCACCGCGGTACTGCCTTGCAGGAACCGCTGCGGCGCGCTCTGCAGCAGACCGAGCGTGCCACCGAGCGCGCGCAACAGCGGCGCGTCGGCAACAGCGCCGCGGTTGATGGAGCTCGCCAGGTCGAACAACACAGCCACGGCGCCGGGCGTGTTGAAGTCGTCGTCCATCGCTGTCTTGAACGCGGCGGCGCGCGGGTCGGCCCAGTCGATCGCGGGCGCTTCAGCTGCGGCCGATGCAGGCTCGCCAGCAGCCGCCAGCGCGGTGTACAGCCGCTTGAGCGACGTTCGGGTTTCTTCCAGCACCGCATCGCTGAAGTTGAAGGGGCTGCGGTAGTGCGTGCGCAGCATGAAGAAGCGCAGGGTCTCGCCGTCGAAGCGCTTCAGCACGTCTTCGATGGTGAAGAAGTTGCCGAGTGACTTGGACATCTTGGTGTCGTCGACATTCAGGAAGCCGTTGTGCATCCAGGTGCCGACGAAGCCACGGCCCGGCGTGCCCGCAGCGCCTTCGCTTTGCGCGATCTCGTTTTCGTGGTGCGGAAACTGCAGGTCCTGCCCGCCCCCGTGGATGTCGAAGGGCAGGCCCAACAATGCTGCGCTCATCGCCGAGCACTCGATGTGCCAACCCGGCCTCCCCTCGCCCCAGGGACTTGCCCATTGCGCATCGGCGGGCTCGTCGGCCTTGGCGGATTTCCAGAGCACGAAGTCGAGTGGGTCGCGCTTGTCGTCCGTCACATCGACACGTTCGCCGGCCCGCAACTCGTCGATCGATTTGCCCGACAAGCGACCGTAGCCCTCGAAGCGCCGCACGGCAAAGTTCACATCGCCGCTCACGGCTTGATAGGCCAGCCCGCGATCCTGCAACTGCTGGATCAGGTCCAGCATCTGCGGCACGAAATCGGTTGCGCGAGGTTCGTGCGTGGGAGTCGATACGCCCAGCGCCGCCAGGTCGCGGTGCATGGCCGCGATCAACTGGTCGGTCATGGCGCGAATGCCGATGCCGCGCTCGACCGCACGGCGGATGATCTTGTCCTCGATGTCGGTGATGTTGCGGACATAGGTGACCTGGTAGCCACTGACCTTCAGCCAGCGGTAGACCGTATCGAAGGCGAGCATCATTCGTGCGTGACCCAGGTGGCACAGGTCGTAGACGGTGATGCCGCAAACATACATGCCCACGTGCCCGGCCTTGATCGGCACGAAGTCTTCCAGGCGGCGACTGAGGGTGTTGTAAATGCGGAGCGTCATCAAGCTTGTGCTGCGGTCGGAAGCATGTCGGGCGCGATGTTTTGCTTTGCCGTGCACCGGCTGCGGAACATCAACGGGTGTCGATGGAATCGACTTCGGACAAGCGGCGACAGCGCATCGACAAGGCCTCGATAGAATCGAATTCAGTATAGCGGCGGCCCCAGGCGGCTCGTCACTGGGCTCGTTCTGCAGCGGGTACTGCCGCTCGTTCTGCGGGATGCGATAGTCATCCGCCATCGCGCTTCCGACAACGCCTCATTCCTGCTGCACAACCCCTTCCTGATGCTTCGACCCCGATTGCGCTTCGCTTGTGCGTTGCTGGCATTGCTGGCATCGGGACTTGCGTGCGGCCCCGCTGCCGCGGCTGCGCTGGCAGACGAGATCCGGGCCCTGCTGGTGCGCGGCGACACGACAGCCGCGCTGGCTCGTGCCGAACAAGCCGAAGCCGTTGCACCGGGCGAGCCGGAACCGCGCTTTCTGAAGGCGGTGGTGCTGATGCAATCGGCCCAGGACGATGCCGCGCTGGCCTTGTTCACGAAGCTGACCCAGGAGTTTCCGGAGCTGCCGGACACCTACAACAACATCGCATTGCTGCAGGCCCGCGCCGGACGGCTCGAACTGGCGCGAGAAGCGCTGCTGCAGGCATTGCGCAACGACCCGGGGCACCGCGCAGCGCGAACCAACCTGGCCCAGGTGTACCTGATGTTGGCGGTGCAGGAGTGGACAAGCGCTGCGCAGGCCGACCCTTCCGATGAGGCGGTGGCACGCCAGTTGGCCACAGCGCGCGCGCTGTTGGCCCCAAGCCCTTGATCTCAAGCCCCTGATCTCGAACCCGTGACCGAACGGGCGTTGGCAGGCCGATAGACTGCCGACTCGAGTTTGCGACCCGCGATCCGCGGCCGACGCAATTGCACACCCATGTCACCCAAACCCACCGCCATGAACTTGAAGCCTCTGCACCACCTTCCGCCTTCTCAAATCACGACCCCTTCGATGCTTCGACTCCTGGCTCAGTGTCGGAGATGGTTTGCCGCCGGCCTGTCGCTGATGCTGCTGACCGTGCTGCTGGTCCACGCAGCGCCCGCAGCAGCACAGACCGCGGCAACGGCTGCCGCGCCGTCCAGCATGGGGCCGAAGGTGCGCCTGGCGACGAGCGCCGGCGACATCGTCGTCGAACTCGACCGCGAGAAAGCGCCGAAGACCGTCGACAACTTTCTGCAATACGTCAAATCCGGGCACTACGACGGCACCATCTTCCACCGCGTCATCAGCGGCTTCATGATCCAGGGCGGCGGCTTCAAGGCCGATCTCGGGGAAAAGCCCACCCGCGCACCGATCGCGCTGGAAAGCCGCAGCGGTCTCAGCAACCAGCGTGGCACGATCGCGATGGCCCGCACCGCAGTGCCCGATTCCGCCACCTCGCAGTTCTTCATCAATGTGGCCGACAACGCCATGCTCGACCAAGCCAATGCGCGCGACGGCAACGGCTATGCCGTGTTCGGCAAGGTGATAGAAGGCATGGATGTGGTCGACAAGATTCGCGAGGTGGCCACGGTGGCCAGCGGCCCACACCAGAACCTGCCAGCCAAACCCATCACCATCCGCAAGGCGACTTTGGAGAAATGACATGACCAAGACGATTCAGATCGAAACCAGCGCAGGCAGCATGCGCGCCGAACTCGACGACGACAAGGCGCCTCTGACCGTGGCCAACTTTCTGGACTACGCCCGCAAGGGCCATTTCGACGGCACCGTGTTCCACCGCGTCATCAAGGGCTTCATGGTGCAGGGAGGCGGCTTCGAGCCCGGCATGAAACAGAAGCCCGCTGCAGCCACGGTGCGCAACGAAGCCGACAACGGCTTGAAGAACAAGCGCTACACGCTGGCGATGGCACGCACCAGCGACCCGCATTCGGCCAGCGCGCAGTTTTTCATCAACGGCGCCGACAACGGCTTTCTGGACCACACCGCGCAGAACACGCAGGGTTGGGGATATGCGGTGTTCGGCCGCATCGTCGACGGCACCGAGGTGGTCGACAAGATGGAGAAAGTGGCCACCGGACGCAAAGGCGGGCACGACGATGTGCCGCTGGAAGACCTGCGCATCGAGCGCATCACCGAAGTTCCAGAGGCCGCCTGATCCGGCAAGCAATTGCCATGGCCACCGCCACCGACCTGCCCGCCTTCTACGAGTGGCGTGCCGACCCCGGATGGCGGGTGGTGGAGTTCATCTCCGACCTGCACCTGAGCGCTGCGCTGCCGCGCACCTTCGACGCATTCTCGGCGCACCTTCGGCATTCGACGGCCGATGCCATCCTGATCCTCGGAGACCTGTTCGAAGCCTGGGTCGGGGACGACATGCGCACCCTGCCCTTCGAGCAGCATTGCGTCGAGGTACTGGCCGATGCGGCCAGCCGGCGCCGAATGGCGTTCATGCCCGGCAACCGCGACTTTCTGGTCGGCTCGGCGATGTTGCGCGACTGCGGTCTGATGGCGCTGCCGGATCCGACGGTGCTGGACGCCTGGGGTCAGCGGATTTTGCTCGCCCACGGCGACGCCCTGTGCCTGGACGACCTGCCCTATCAACGCTTTCGCAGTGAAGTGCGTGCCGACGCTTGGCAGGCCGCATTCATGGCGCGGCCACTGGCCGAACGACTGCAGGTCGCCGCCGGCATGCGCCAGCAAAGCGCGGCGCACCAGCAACTCGACGGCAACCCCGAAATCGACCTCGACCCCGGCGAAACGGTGCGCTGGATGCATGCCATGGGTGCTGCAGAAATGGTTCACGGCCACACCCACCGCCCGGGCAGCAGCACCCTGGCGCCTGGCTACAAGCGCCATGTACTGAGCGACTGGAACCTGGACCACGGCGACCGCGCGCAGGTGCTGCGCCTGACCCGCGCGGGCTTCGAGCGCGCCTCACCGGTGGCTGCGCCGGTGGCGGTCTGAGACGATTCGTGGACCGTGGGTCAGCGGCTTTGCAGCCCCGCGCCTGAGCGGTTGTCGTGGCCTCTTGGCTGCGCCGCATCGGCGCCCGACTGAACGCCGGCCGCGAGCAACGCGCCGTGCAGCGGCGGGCGATTCCCGACGACCTGTGGAAGCGCACGTTGGTGCGCTATCCCTTTTTGCTACGCCGCGACCCGGACGATCAGGCCAGGTTGCGCCGGTTGACGAGCCTGTTCCTGGACCGCAAAGAGTTCACAGCCGTCGGCGGGTTGCACCTGACCGATGCAATGGTGGTGGCGGTGGCTGCGCAAGCGGTGCTGCCGGTGCTGCGGCTCGACTTGTCGCTGTACGACGGCTTCGTGGGCATCGTCATGCACTCCGGCGCGGTGGTCGCACACCGCGAGACGGTCGACGAAGCCGGCGTGGTGCACGCCTATGAGGAAACCCTGAGCGGCGAGGCGATGGACGGAGGCCCGGTCATGCTGTCATGGCAAGACGTGCGGGGTGCCAGCCAAACCGCTGCCACCGGCTACAACGTCGTGATCCATGAGTTCGCCCATGTGCTCGACCTGGCCACCGGGGACGCCAACGGAATGCCTGCTTTGCCGCAAGACATACCCCCTGGCGAATGGCAGGCGGTGTGGGGCGATGAGTTCGAGCGATTTGTCGCCCGGGTCGGAGACCCGACTGTCGGCACTGGCACTGGCACCGGCCCTGGAAATGGCAATGCCGAAACCGACCCGCACACGGTTCTCGATCCGTATGGCGCCACCGCCCCGGGCGAGTTCTTTGCGGTCGCGAGCGAGTCCTTCTTCGTGAACCCGAGCGGCTTCAAAGCCGAGCACTTGCAACTGCACGGCCTGCTCAAACGCTTCTACCGCCAGGACCCCGGCGAAGACACCCCGCCAGCACGCCGCCGCTGAGCCCGCCAGCGCAAGGCGAGCAGGAGGCGGGACGGACCCGGCCGGGTCAGACCGACGTCGCCTCGGCCTTGGGCTTGTCGCTCTTGCGCGGCGGCTGAATGTCCAGCTGAACCTCGTCCTTGTCGTCGATGTCCACGCTCAGACGACCCCCGTCGACCAAGCGCCCGAACAGCAACTCGTCGGCCAGCGCGCGACGGATCGTGTCCTGGATCAAGCGCTGCATCGGCCGTGCACCCATCAGCGGGTCGAAGCCCTTCTTGGCCAGATGCTTGCGCAACGCGTCGCTGAAGGTCACCTCGACCTTCTTCTCGGTCAACTGACTTTCAAGCTGCAGCAGGAACTTGTCGACGACCCTCAGGATGACGTCTTCGTTGAGCGCCCCGAAGTTCACGATTGCATCCAGCCGGTTGCGGAACTCCGGTGTGAACAGCCGCTTGATGTCGGCCATCTCGTCGCCCTGCTCGCGCTTGTTGAGGAAGCCGATGGTGGCCCGGTTCATGGTCTCGGCGCCCGCATTGGTGGTCATGATGATGATCACGTTGCGGAAGTCGGCCTTGCGCCCGTTGTTGTCGGTCAAGGTGCCGTGGTCCATGACCTGCAGCAGCACATTGAAGACATCCGGGTGCGCTTTTTCGATCTCGTCCAGCAACAGCACCGAATGCGGCTTCTTGCTGATGGCTTCGGTCAGCAACCCGCCCTGGTCGAAGCCGACATAGCCCGGCGGCGCACCGATCAGGCGGCTGACCGCATGGCGCTCCATGTATTCCGACATGTCGAAGCGGATCAGGTCGATGCCCAGCACATAGGCCAGCTGCTTGGCGACCTCGGTTTTGCCGACGCCGGTGGGGCCGCTGAACAGAAAGCTGCCGATCGGCTTGTCGCCCTTGCCGAGCCCCGAGCGCGCCATCTTGATCGACGCCGCCAGCGCATCGATGGCCGGGTCTTGCCCGAACACCACGCTCTTCAGGTCGCGGTCCAGCGTGCGCAGCTTGCCGCGGTCGTCGCTGGACACCGAGGCCGGCGGAATGCGCGCGATCTTGGCCACGATCTCTTCCACTTCGGCGCGTGTGATCGTTTTCTTGCGCTTGTTGGCGGGCAGGATGCGTTGCGCCGCGCCGGCTTCGTCGATCACGTCGATTGCCTTGTCCGGCAGGTGGCGGTCGTTGATGAACTTGGCCGACAACTCGGCCGCGGCCTGCAACGCCGTCACCGCGTACTTGACGCTGTGGTGCTCCTCGAAGCGCGACTTCAGACCCTTCAGGATCTCGATGGTCTGCTCGACCGAAGGCTCGACCACATCGACCTTCTGGAAACGCCGCGACAGGGCCGCGTCTTTCTCGAAGATGCCGCGGTACTCGGTGAAGGTGGTGGCACCGATGCACTTCATCGCACCGCTGGACAGCGCCGGCTTCAGCAGGTTCGATGCATCCAGCGTGCCGCCGCTGGCCGCGCCGGCGCCGATCAGGGTGTGGATCTCGTCGATGAACAGCACCGCGTTCGGCTGGTCCTTGAGCTGCTTCAGCACACCCTTCAAACGTTGCTCGAAATCCCCGCGGTACTTGGTGCCGGCGAGCAGCGCGCCCATGTCGAGCGAGTAGACGATCGCATCGGCCAGCACCTCGGGCACCTCCTTCTCGGTGATGCGCCAGGCCAGCCCCTCGGCGATGGCGGTCTTGCCCACGCCGGCCTCGCCGACCAACAGCGGGTTGTTCTTGCGCCTACGGCACAGAATCTGGATCACCCGCTCGACCTCGTGCTCGCGGCCGATCAGCGGATCGATCTTGCCGGCCAGTGCCAACTGGTTCAGGTTCTGCGTGAACTGCTCCAGCGGCGAGCCCTTGGCGTCGCCGCCGGCCTCGTCCTTGTCGGACTCGGCGCCACCCTGGCTCTCATTGCCCTTGACCGGCTCAGGCGGGTCGGACTTCTTGATGCCGTGGGCGATGAAGTTGACGACGTCGAGCCGGGTCACGCCCTGCTGGTGCAGGTAGTAGACCGCGTGCGAGTCCTTTTCGCCAAAGATGGCCACCAGCACGTTCGCGCCCGTGACCTCCTTCTTGCCGCTGCCGGTGCTTTGCACGTGCATGATGGCGCGCTGGATCACGCGCTGGAAGCCGAGCGTCGGTTGCGTGTCGACCTCTTCGCTGCCGCCGACCGTGGGCGTGTTTTCCTTGATGAAGGTCGCCAGGCTTTTGCGCAGGTCGACGATGTTGGCTGCGCACGCGCGCAGCACTTCGGCGGCCGACGGGTTGTCCAGCAGCGCCATCA
>JBBSPW010000121.1:0-10762 GCA_038258365.1 Burkholderiales bacterium
CACGCAGGCGATGCGCCAGAGTCTGGAAGCCGACCATGTCAATGCATCGCTGGTGCGGGCCAAGGAAGCTGCCGAAGCGGCCAACATCGCCAAATCTCAGTTTCTGGCCACGATGAGTCACGAGATCCGCACGCCGATGAACGGCGTGCTGGGTGCGCTGGAGCTGATGCGCCAGACCACGATGGACCCGCGCCAGCGGCGCCTCATCAAGACCGCCGCCGCGTCGGGCGAGTCACTGATGGACATCCTGAACGACGTGCTCGACCACTCGAAGATCGAAGCCGGCAAACTGGTGCTGGCGGCCACGCCGATGTCGCCCCATTCGGTGGCGGCATCGGCCACGGCACTGTTCAGGGCGACCGCCGAAACCCGCGGGCTGACGATCCGGCTGCAAATGGAGCCGCAGGTGCCCGACAGCGTCATCGGCGACGCTCCGCGCTTGAAGCAGGTGTTGCTGAACCTGCTCGGCAACGGGGTGAAGTTCACCGAGAAGGGCGGGGTGGTGCTGGCGATTGCAATCGATCCGGAGCCCTGCCGTGTTGAAACTTGCCGCGTTCGCTTCACGGTCGAGGACACCGGCATCGGCATCCCGGCGCAAGCACTGCAGCAGGTGTTCCAGACCTTTCACCAGGTTGACAGCACGCGCTCCCGGTTGCGCGGCGGCACCGGTCTGGGACTGGCGATCAGCCAGCGTCTGGTGCAGGCGATGGGCGGGCGCATCGAGGTGGCAAGCGAGCTGGGTGTGGGGTCGGTGTTCGGCTTTTCACTGATCCTGCCGCTGGCACCGCATCTGGCTGTGCCGAGCTTCGACTCCGGCTTCAGCGCGCTCGACAGCGGGGCGAAGATGGAAGGCACGGTGCTGCTGGTGGAAGACAACATCGTCAACCGCATGATCGGTGCCGAGATGCTGATGTCTTTCGGCGTGCAGGTGGTGGAAGCCGAAGACGGCGCGCAGGCGCTGCAGATGCTCGTCAGCCAGCGGGTCGATCTGGTGCTGATGGACATCCAGATGCCGGTGCTGGACGGCTACAGCGCCACGCGCCAGATCCGCGATCGTGAGGCGAACTTGCGGCTGCCCCGGGTGCCGGTGGTGGCGTTGACAGCGAATGCCTTCGACGAAGACGCGGCGCAGTCGATTGCGGCCGGCATGGACGGGCATCTGGCCAAGCCCTATTCGCGGCTGCAACTGAGTGAGTTGTTGCAACGCTGGTTGTGAGGCCCCCAAGACCGACCGGGTACGGTCGGTCGTCCCCCCGAGGGAGAGTTGGGCCGCCGGCCCGGCGTCGGCCCGGGCCCCTGCGCGGACCTGCGCGTTGCTTCGGTCCGCCGACAGCAGCAGTCCGCTTGCCATTTCAACTGCGGTCTTCCGCTTTGCGACTTCTCTGCCTACAACGCCAGGCGGCGTGACTGCATCAACAGCAAGCCTTCGAAGATCAACGAATCGACGGTTTCGAAGGGCAGGTCGGTGACCGGGGCGAGTTTGGCTGCGGCGCCGCCGGTCATCAGCAGCATCGGCACCTGACCCGTGCGTTGCTGCAGGCGCCGGGCCTGGCGTTCGATGGCGCCGGCGATGGCGTTGACACCACCGCTCATCAGGGCGTCGCTGGTGTTGGTGGGGAAGTCGTCGACTTCGCCGGTGGGCACCTTCAAGCCGGCGGTTCCCAACTCGAGTGCGCGCTGCATCAGGCCGAAGCCGGGGATGATCAACCCGCCCAGAAAGCGGCCGTCGGCGTCCAGCGCGTCCACTGTGACCGCGGTGCCCACCATCACCACCAGTGCCGGGCGTGGTTCGGCGCCGTTGTCGACCGCGGCTTCGACGCGCGAGCGCGCGCCGGCCAGCGCCACCCAGCGGTCGGCACCCAGGCGGTTGGGGTGGTCGTAGCCATTGACCAGACCCGCATCGTGGGCCGAAGGCACCACCCAGTTGGCGGCGATGTCCCACAACTCCAGCTGTTCCTCGACGCGGCGGCGCACCGCTTCACCGGCCACCTGGCAGCCCAGCATGCTGGCGGGTTCGGGCAGCTTGGCCCACGACTTCTCTGCCAGATCGTCGATGGTCTCGACAAACACCGCATCCTGCTGCAACAAGACCGCGCCGGGACGCGGTGCGTCGTACAGCGCCCACTTCAGGCGGCTGTTGCCGATGTCGATCGCCAGAAAGGTGCTCATGAAGGGTGCGCTGTCGGCGGTGGTGTCGCGACCGAAGTCAGGGTGGCGAGCCTATCAGCGCCGAACCCGCCTTCCGGTCGACTCCATCGCTTGGCGCCACGGGGTTAACCATAGGGAGACGGCAGTGGCATGATGGGTTTTCAGACCCGTTTGCAGACAAGGAAGAGGGCGAGCGCCATGACCGATCTTTCAGCCGAACTCAAGGCCCTGGCCGATTACCGACCCACGCACAAGGTGCGCTTCGTGACCGCGGCTTCGTTGTTCGACGGGCACGACGCGGCCATCAACATCATGCGGCGCATCTTGCAAGGCATGGGTTGCGAGGTCATCCACCTGGGTCACAACCGATCGGTCGACGAAGTGGTCACCGCCGCGCTGCAGGAAGACGTGCAAGGCATCGCCATCAGCAGCTACCAGGGCGGCCATGTCGAGTACTTCAAGTACATGGTCGACCTGCTGAAGCAGCGCGGCGGCGGGCACATCCAGGTGTTTGGTGGCGGCGGCGGGGTGATCGTGCCCTCGGAAATTTCCGAGCTGCAGGACTACGGTGTGACCCGCATCTACAGCCCCGAAGACGGGCAGCGCATGGGTCTGCAGGGAATGATCGGCGAGATGGTGATGCGCTGCGATGTCGATCTGTCGCAGCATGCGCCTGCATCGGTCGTTGCGCTGCAGGGCCATGACGACAAAGCCTGGCGTGCGTTGGCGCAGACCATCACTGCGCTCGAGAACGGTGCCGCCTCGGCTTCGCTGAAGACGGCACTGGCCGATGCCGCGAAGGCGTCGAAGGTGCCGGTGCTCGGCATCACCGGCACCGGCGGCGCGGGCAAGAGCAGCCTGACCGATGAGTTGATCCGCCGCCTTCGCCTCGACCAGGCCGACGCGCTGCGCATCGCGGTGATCTCGATCGACCCCAGCCGGCGCAAGAGCGGTGGTGCGCTACTCGGCGACCGAATCCGCATGAATGCGATATCGCCGTGGAACGATGGCCAGAAGGTCTACATGAGGTCGCTGGCCACCCGGGACTTCGGCAGCGAACTGAGCCAGGCGCTGCCCGATGTGCTGGCGGCTTGCAAGGCGGCCGGTTTCGATCTGATCGTGGTCGAGACCAGCGGCATCGGCCAGGGCGATGCCGCCATCGTGCCATTGGTGGATGTGCCGATGTATGTGATGACACCGGAGTTCGGCGCCGCCAGCCAGCTGGAGAAGATCGACATGCTCGACTTCGCCGAGTTCGTCGCCATCAACAAGTTCGACCGCAAGGGCGCAGCCGATGCGCTGCGCGATGTCGCCAAGCAGGTGCAGCGCAACCAGGACGCCTGGAAGACACCGCCCGAGCAGATGCCGGTGTTCGGCACCATGGCCAGCCGCTTCAATGACGACGGTGTGACCGCGCTGTACCAGGCGCTGCGCAGCCGCCTGGCTGGACTCGGCCTGCCGTTGACCGAGGGCCGTCTTCCTGCAGTCGACACGCGCCACAGCACTTTGCAGCAGCCGATCGTGCCAGGCGCGCGGGTGCGCTATCTGGCCGACATCGCCGACACCGTGCGCGGCTACAAACAGCTGGCAATTGCACAGTCGCGGATCGCGCGGGAGCGCCAGCAACTGCGTGCGACAGCGAAGATGCTCTGCATCGACAAGCCGGGCCGCCACAAGGCGGTCGAAGCGGTCGAGGACCTGGCGGCGCAGCGCGAGCAAGCGCTGCAGCCCGGCGCCAGGCAACTGCTGGCGATGTGGCCCGACATGCAGCGCGCCTATGGCGGTAACGAGTACGTGGTGAAGATTCGCGACAAGGAAATCCGCACCGCGCTGACCCACACCACCTTGTCGGGCAGCAAGATTCGCAAGGTGGCACTGCCGGCCTGGGAATGCGAAGGCGAGGTCTTGAAGTGGCTGATGCTGGACAACGTGCCGGGCAGCTTTCCGTACACCGCGGGCACGTTTGCGTTCAAACGAGAAGGCGAAGACCCGACCCGCATGTTCGCTGGCGAAGGCGATGCCTTTCGCACCAACCGCCGCTTCAAGGTGGTCAGCGAGGGACTGCCTGCGAAGCGCCTCAGCACCGCATTCGACAGCGTGACGCTCTATGGCAACGACCCCGACCTGCGGCCCGACATCTACGGCAAGGTCGGCAACAGCGGGGTTTCGATCGCCACGCTGGACGACCTGAAGGTGCTCTACAGCGGCTTCGAGCTGACGAGCCCGAGCACCAGCGTCAGCATGACGATCAACGGCCCGGCGCCGACCATTCTGGCGATGTTCATGAACACCGCCATTGACCAGAACCTCGAGAAGTTCGAGACCGACAACCAACGCCAACCGACAGCCGACGAAACCGCGAAAGTGCGCGAGTGGACATTGGCCAATGTGCGCGGCACCGTGCAGGCCGACATCCTGAAAGAAGACCAGGGCCAGAACACCTGCATCTTCTCGACCGAGTTCTCACTGAAGGTAATGGGCGACATCGCCCAGTACTTCGTGCAGCACGATGTGCGCAACTTCTACAGCGTCAGCATCAGCGGCTATCACATCGCCGAAGCGGGGGCCAACCCGATCAGCCAATTGGCGTTCACCTTGTCGAACGGGTTCACCTTTGTCGAAGCCTATCTGGCGCGCGGCATGCAGGTCGATGACTTCGCACCCAACCTGAGTTTCTTCTTCAGCAACGGCATGGACCCGGAATACACCGTGCTGGGTCGGGTGGCCCGAAGGATCTGGGCCGTTGCGATGCGCGAGCGTTATGGGGCGAGCGCGCGCAGCCAGAAGCTGAAGTACCACGTGCAAACCAGCGGCCGTTCGCTGCATGCACAGGAAATCGACTTCAACGACATCCGCACCACCTTGCAGGCGTTGATCGCGATCTACGACAACTGCAATTCGCTGCACACCAATGCGTACGACGAAGCGATCACCACGCCGACCGAAGAAAGCGTGCGCCGCGCGATGGCGATCCAGATGATCATCAACCGCGAATGGGGCCTGGCCAAGAACGAGAACCCGAACCAGGGCTCGTTCGTGATCGAGCAATTGACGGATCTGGTCGAGGAAGCGGTGCTTGCGGAGTTTGAACGGATCGCCGAACGCGGCGGTGTGCTGGGCGCGATGGAAACCGGCTACCAGCGCGGCAAGATCCAGGAAGAAAGCATGCACTACGAGATGCTCAAGCACACCGGCGAGTTGCCGTTGATCGGGGTCAACACCTTTCGCAATCCGAAGGGCCCTGGCGGGCCGGACACGATCGAGCTGGCGCGGTCGACCGAAGCCGAGAAGCAGTCCCAACTGCAGCGGCTGCAAGACTTCCACAGCCGCCATGCCGATGCCGCACCGGCGATGCTGCAGCGCCTGCAGCAAGCGGTGATTGCCAATGCCAATGTGTTCGAGGTGCTGATGGACGCCGTGCGAGTTTGCAGCCTGGGGCAGATCACGAACGCGCTGTTCGAGGTCGGCGGACAGTACCGGCGCAGCATGTGAGCTTGCAAGTGCAACAAGCGGCGATGCGCTTCTGAGCCTGCCGAAAATGGTTGCCGAGGCCATGGGCACCCGTTCCAGCCGATGCCCGCCACCGGTCCAGCCTTGGACTGCCATCGCCGACCTCTGGGCAACCCTCTGCTTGCCGCCAGAAGCTTTGGACTTCGTCACGCTGTCCGGGCAAGACCCGGTGTTCCCGTCGTCGTTCGCGGTCGGTACGGCCGCCCAGACCACGCAGGCGGCTGCTGCGTTGGCTGCTTGCGAATTCGCGCATGTGCGTGGTTCCGCGCGGCAACGCGTGTCGGTTGCGCTGGACCACGCCGCAGCCGAGGCCACCGGCTGGTTCAGCATCGACGGGCGGCAGCCCGATCTGTGGGATGCATTCGCCGGCCTCTACCGCTGCGCCGACGGCGCCGTGCGCTTGCACACCAATTTTCGCCACCATCGCGTCGGTGCCTTGCGGTTGCTGGGGCTCGATCCGGCTGCAGCCACGCGAGCCGATGTCGAGCATGCGCTGCTGGGGTGCAAGGCGCTGGACTTCGAGCAGGCCGCAGCCGATGCCGGCTTGGTGGTGGCTGCACTGCGCAGCTTTGCGCAGTGGGATGCCACGCCGCAGGGGCGGGCCGTTGCCGAGCAGCCGCCAGTGTCGCTGCAGCGCATCGGCGATGCGGCGCCGCTCTCGCTGCCGCCTTTCGGCAACCAGAGCCTTCCGCTCGAAGGCGTGCGTGTGCTGGACCTGACGCGCATCTTGGCCGGGCCGGTGTGTGGCCGCACACTGGCCTGTCTCGGAGCCGATGTGATGCTGTTGAACGCACCGCACCTGCCCAACATCGAGGCCATTGCAGACACCAGCCGCGGCAAGCTGTCGGCGCACCTGGACCTGCAAACGGCTGGCGGGCAAAACGCCATGTGGGACCTGGTGGCCGGTGCGCAGGTTTTCTCGCAGAGCTACCGGCCCGGCGCCCTGGCGGCGATGGGCTTCTCACCGACGGCTCTGGCGGCACACCGGCCGGGCATCGTGGTCGTGTCGTTGTCGGCCTATGGCACGCACGGACCGTGGGCCGGCCGGCGCGGCTTCGATTCCTTGGTGCAAACGGCAATGGGCTTCAACGATGCCGAAGGCGAGGCGCTGGCTGCAGACGCAGATCATGGGATCGGAACGGGGGAGCCGCGCGCGCTGCCAATGCAGATTCTCGACTTCGCCAGTGGCTGGCTGATGGCCTTCGGCGCAGCTGCAGCCCTGTGGCGCCAGCAGCAGGAAGGCGGCAGCTGGCTGGTGCAGGTCTCGCTGGCGCAGACCGGCCAGCGGTTGCGCGGCCTCGGCCGCATCGACAGCGGCTTCGCAACGGGTGCACCCGGCCTCGAATCGTGGCTCGAACTCGAAACCAGCGGCTTCGGCATGTTGCGGGCGGTCCGGCCGGCGTTCCGACTGGAGCGCACCGCAGCCCGCACGTGGCGATCCTCCAGCCGTCCCGGTGCAGACCCTCCGCGGTGGCCTGCGCATCAGACACCGACGATCGATTCGTAGCCGTGCTGCCAGCTCGCCCTCTTCGGACTGCGGCGCCAACATGACCTGTACGAGCGGGATTCAGCCGATCGTGCGGCGGTCGTCTTCGGTGGTGCGCCGCTCCAGGCCGGTGCGGCGCTCGCCCCAAGCGGCTTCGAGTTCCATGCGCTTGATCTCTTCGACCGCGCCTTCCGCGGCGCCGCCGGCCTTGCGGGCCTGCGCCCGTGCCAATCGTTCCATCAACCGCAGGTCGCGGTCGGACAGGCCGAGCGCGCTCTCGGCCCAATGGTCGACGATCGACATCAGCGTGGCGTAGTGGATCGGCGCGGCCATTCTGCGGGCTTGCAGCGCAGACAAGGTGCCGCGGTGGCGCGGGTCGACATCGAGGATCACACGTTCGATCGCGGCCTCGCCGTCACCGTCGTCGGCCACCACGTCGATCACCCGGCGCGCGAACAACTCTTCGGCGTTGTAGAGCCGGCCCGACAGGATCATCTCGTTGGCCACTGCGAAGCCGGCCTTGCGAATCGTGAAGTCCCAGGCGCCCATGCCCGGGAACAGGTTGAACAGCACCTCCGGAAAGCCGCCCTGCGCGCTGCGCTCGAAGATCACCTTGTGGAAGGGCAGCACCGATTCCAGTCCGCCGCCCAGCGTGTCGCCTTGCGACAGCACGGTGGTGTGCACCCCCAGGTTGGCGGCGTTTTCCATCCACCAGACCAGATCGACGCAACGCTGCCCATACAACTTCAGCGACTCGACATCACCGGCGCGGGCCAGCAGCACGAACAGCGCCAGGTCACCGCCGAAGTTGAAAACGCGGGGGACATCGGAGGTCATCACGAAATGCCGCACCAAGCCGGGGTTGGCGCTGATGTCGGCCAGCATCTGTTGCAACTCGCCCATCGCCGCCAGGCTGTAGCACTGGATCGGCCGCACGCAGGTGCGCACGCGCAACATGCGCAGGTCGGAACTCCATTCGAGGCGGATCGTCTTGTAGGGCCTGCCGAGCAGGCCTGAGACGCCGACGGCGGGTGGGGCAATGGCGAGAGGCATGGGAAGCTGCCGTGGTCGGTGGCGACGAGGTCGGGTCGAAGCTAGATCGCTTCGATGATCCGCGTGAAGTGATGGAAGTTGACGCGCACCGACTGCAGGATCGCTGCCTGTTCGCGTTCGCGGGTGACCTGGTTCAGGATCAGGCGCAGGTCGGCCATGTGGTGGGCGTCCAGCGTGGCATGGGCAGAGATGAAGGACACCCCGCTGTCGCCGTCCAGCAGCAAGGCTTCGCGGATCGCCGATGCAAACGGACCGCCGTACACCGAGGCGATCACCTCCAGCGCGTACAACATGCCGAGCACCGAGCAGGGGTGGTGGCGCGACGCGGCCCAGTGGTTGTAGCCGTTCAGTGCCAGCGTGTAGACCGAAGGCGCGTGTTCGCGAACCGACTCGGGGCTCACGCCCACCGCTTCCAGGTCATTCAGCACCCAGGTTTCGTGGCCCATCTCCTCGTGCATGTGCGCATACAGGAAATGGCGGATCGGCTGCAGGTCTTCGTGTGCCGGGTCGCCCATGCGGCTGGCCGCGGTGGCGCACACCGGATTGAAGTGCCAGACCACGTGATAGAGCTCCAGCAACAGCCTGCGGTAGCGCTCGACCGACATGCCATGGGCGACCGCGTCGAGCACGGTGGGGTGGGTTTCGAAGCCGCGCCGGTCTTCGTCGCTGGCGCTGATCAACTCGGAAAAGAAAGACGGCATTGCTTACATCCCAAGGCTTGCGAACAGGTCAATTGCCGTCCGACACTGAGGTTCATTCTGCGGCCGAAAGCGGTACTTTTGCATGGTCGGCGACAGACCGTGGCGCTTTTACAATGCGCAGATGACTGCAGGTGTGAAACAGCCCACTTCACGCCTGCCAGCCTCGCAGATCCAGCCACCCGATGCGGCTGCGGCCAGCCCGACGCCTGAGACCGCGCCCGCCTCACGGCGCATCCGCCCGCTGCCCGACCTGCTGGTGAGCCAGATCGCCGCCGGCGAAGTCGTCGAGCGGCCGGCCTCGGTGGTGCGGGAGCTGGTGGACAACGCGCTGGATGCCGGCGCCACCCAGATCACCGTGCGCTTGTCTGGCGGTGGCGTGCGCGCCATCAGTGTCGAGGACAACGGCTCGGGCATCGCTGCCGACGAACTGCCACTGGCGCTGCAGCGCCATGCCACCAGCAAGATCACCACCCTGTCGGACCTGGAGTCGGTGGCCACGATGGGTTTTCGCGGCGAAGCGCTGGCGGCGATGGCTTCGGTGTCGGATCTTTCGATCACCTCGCGCACCGCTGGCGCTGCGCATGCCTGGTGCCTGCAAGCTGCCAGCGGGGAGATCGCGCCGGCTGCAAGGTCCACCGGCACCACGGTCGAGGTGCAGCAGCTGTTCTTCAGCACCCCGGCGCGGCGCAAGTTCATGAAGTCCGACGCCACCGAGTTTTCGCATGCAGCCGAGGCGGTCAGGCGCCATGCGTTGGCCCGCCCCGATGTCGCCTTTGCGGTGTGGCACGACGGGCGCCTGTCGCACCAGTGGCGGGCGGGCAGTGCGGCGCAGCGCTGGGCCGATGTGCTGGGTGCCGACTTTCAAGCGCACAGCCGAGAGCTGCAGCACCAGGCTGGCCCGCTGGCGCTGTCAGGCCGCATCGGCCAGCCGGAAGCGGCCCGCGCGCGCGCCGACCTGCAGTACCTGTTCGTCAACGGTCGCCATGTGCGCGACCGCCTGCTGGCGCATGCCGTGCGCTCGGCTTATGAGGACCAGCTGCATGGCAGTCGGCAGCCGGCCTATGCGGTGTTCCTGACGATCGCACCCGAGTTGGTCGATGTGAATGTGCACCCGACCAAGATCGAGGTGCGCTTTCGCGATGGGGGTGCGGTGCACGGCAGCCTGCGCCAGGCGGTGACGCGAAGCTTGGCGCCATCGCGCGCGGTCGGCGTTGATGCGGGTGCGGGAACGGATGCGGCCGGGCTGCGACAGCCGGCCACCGCGTCGGCTCCGACGCCTGCAACCGCATGGCAGGGCATGCTGGCCCTGCCGGAAGCTGCACTGTCGGTGCAGGAGCCGCGGGCTGCATGGACAGTCGATGCGCAGACCGATGGCGCCTGGCGCACCCTGCAAGGCAGTGGCGGCTTGTCGACCTGGGCGGGCTTGCAGGCGACTGCCCCGGAACCGAATGCGGCTTCGGCCGACGGCGCCGCCCCGGAACCGGCTTGGCCGCTGGGCCGCGCCGTTGCCCAGATCGGCGGGGTCTATGTGCTGGCCGAAAACGCGCAGGGCTTGATCGTCGTCGACATGCACGCCGCGCACGAGCGCATCGTCTACGAACGCTTGAAACGCAGCCGCGATGCCAGCGACAGCCGCGCCGCGCTGCCATCGCAACCGCTGCTGATCCCCGTCAGCGTCAGCGCCACATCGATCGAGCAGGCCACTGCAGCAGCCGAAGCCGACACCCTGATGCAGTTGGGCCTGGATGTGGCGCCGTTGTCGGCCGGCACACTGGTGTTGCGCAGCCCGCCGGCTGCGCGGCCGGCCCACCCCCGACCCGACCCCGGGGAGCGGACACCCGCGCTGCGGGGAGACCCCGCCGGC
>JBBSPW010000122.1:0-10562 GCA_038258365.1 Burkholderiales bacterium
ATGACCACCGACGGCACCGACTGGATCCCCGCCTGCTGCCATTGCTGCTCGGCCGCGCGCACCTCGTCGGCATAGCGGTTGCCCTGCAGCACCGCGCGCGCCTCGTCGGCATCCAGCCCGACCTCGGCGGCCAGCTCCACCAGCACATCGATGGCGCCGGGGTTGCGGCCTTCACCGTGGTAGGCCTGCAGCAAGGCGTGTTTGAGCCGGCGCTGGCTGCCTTCGGGGCCGGTGGCGCCGGCCCAGTGCAACAGCCGGTGCGCGTCGAAGGTGTTCCAGACATGCGTGCGTTCGCCGAACGCAAAACCGACATCGGCCCCGCGCTGCCGGATGTTGGCCCGGTTCTGCGCCAGCTGTGCATCGCCCATGCCGTATTTGGCCTTGAGGTAGGCCGCTGCATCGGCGCCTTCGGGCGCCATGTCGGGATTCAGCTCGAAAGGCTGGAAATGCAACTCCACCGGAAACTCACCGTCGATGCGTTTCAGCGCTTCTTCCAGTGCATTCAGGCCTACGGCACACCAGGGGCATGCCACATCGGAAATGAAATCGATCTTCATACAGAGCACCCCCCGCTTCGCTTGCAACGGGCGCAGGTTACAGGCAGCGCACGCGCTTGACAGTCACACCCTGCAGCAGTTCGAAGCGTTGCGGCGTGCTGGACCCCGGCGGCAGGATCTCGAGCCACATCCGCTTGCCGTCAACCGAACCCGAAAACCGCGTCTGCTCGGCCAGCGTGGCCGATTGCACAGACACCAAGGCGTCGCCCGCCTGCGGGCCGGGTGCATGGTCCTCGAAGTGGCCATGGGCCAGGAAGCGGCCGTCGGCACCGGGTCGCAGCGGCCCGCTGAAGGTTCCGCTGGCACAGTCTCCTTCGAGCCGTCCGCCATCGGCGTCCAGCACCAGTTGCAGGCGTTGCCCGCCCCAGACGCCAGTCAGGGCCGCAGCCGCCGAAGGCGGCTGGGCCGAGGCGGTAACGGTCGCCATCAACAAGACAGCACCGAGCCCCGCCATGCCTGCACGCTGTCCGGCACGCGGGGCCACCCGGCGCCTAGGCCAGTGCCCCGCGTCGACGAAGGGCGGCTGCACCGATCACACCAAAGCCGAAGACCATCAACGCATAGGTCGAAGGCTCGGGCACAGCGGACACATTCAGCACCGCCACCCAGGTGCCCCAGCGTGAAGCCCCGGTGCCACCGGGATGGCCGTTCGCAGCGTTGTTGTACTCGCGGGCGAACTGGCCGATCAGATAGAACGACTGCTCGTCAGACGGATCCAGCGACACCGCGCTGTAATCGCCCCAACGTTGCCGACCCACCGCAGCGGCGCCGAAAAGGCTGCCGTTGTGGTAATCGTCGGTCAGGCTTGCTTTCAGGAGGATCTCGTCGCTGGTGGCGACCAGCCTTCCCCCCAGATCGGTGTTGAAGGTGCGCGCCATGAAGCTGATGTTGCCGGTGGCGGCGTCCAGACCCGAGCGGTTGTAGCCCACTACCACCTGGCCGAAGCTGTTGACCGCGAGCGAACCCTGGAAGCTGTCGTAGCCCGGCGTGCCGATGTCGCCCTGGTCCAGCACTGCCAATGTCGAAGCGTCCAGCACCAGGTAGCGCAGGCGGGTCTCGTCCAGACCGTCGGCGGTGGTGTCGACGGTGTGCAGGGTGTAGATGCGGCCGTTTGCTTCGTAGGAAGCCGTGCTGATGCGCTCGTCACCTGCATCGACCACGCGCCGATTGGCTGCCACCGCCGCCGCGGGCTGGCGTGCGGCCCCGGGTGCCCCATAAGCCGCTTCGCCCAGATAGCCCGGCGTGGTCAGCGTGGCACCTGCGGCAGAGTTCGGCGTCAACCCGTTGACCTTGAAGCCGACCGTGTCGAACTCCGACAGCGAAGCCGCCAGCACCGTGCCCGAACTCCCGGGCGTGCGGCTGTTGATGCCTTGCTGCGCGAAGCCACGGTCGATCTCGCCGGGACCGCCGTTGACGAACGGGGTGTTGAACTGCTGGAAGCCGGCCACCGTGGGTGCCCCGGCGTTGAACAGGCTGTTGACGGGAATCACGTTGAGCGTGGTGCCGCGGAAGCTGTTGGTGCCCCCGCTGCTCGACGGCGCGAAGTTGTTGGTGCCGATGTAGATCGCGTTGGTGTCCATCGCGAGCGTCGGGTAGTCGGCGGTGGCGCCGAACCCGAGCCCGGCATAGCCCTCGTACTTGACCGACTTCCAGCTGCCGAGCGCGTTGTCGGTGTCCGAAATCGCAATCTGGATGTCCTTGGTGTTGCCCCCGAACGCCGCCGCGATCCAGCGGCCCGCGGCTGCGTTGTAGAGCACGCGCGTGTCGCCGTTGGCGCCGGTCTGGCCGGCGTTGGCCCAGAAGGCCACATCGGCCGTCAGCGACAGCCGCGTGCCGTTGGATTTGTCGAACACCGCGAAAGAGCCGTTGCTGGACTCCAGGTATTGCGTGCGGCCGACCGCGCCCATGGTGTCGGGCGGGATGAAGTTGCGGCCGAGCGTGGCGCCGTCGTATTGGCTGATGCCTTCGAAGCCGAACACATAGGTAGCGCCGGGTAACCCGACATAAGGAGCAGACATGCCGTTGGTGTCGAGCGAGATGTCACCGTCGAGCGTGATCTGGCGCGGCTTCTTGAACTCGAAGTAGGGCTTGATCGTGAAGGCCTGGGCGCTGCCTGCAAACAGCAGCGCGGCGGCGCCGGCACAGGCCAGCAGGGTGGCAAGTCTTGGGGCCCGGGGGTTGTTCTTCGACATCGCGTTCTTTCGGTGAGGGGTTCGGCGCCGGATGCAGCGCTCGCGGCGAGAAAGTCCACACTGCGGACCTGGCGCGAACCTAACAGCGAGCGTGTCAAACCAACACCCCTATTCAAGGGGGTGTCGGCGATTCGCAGCGCCGTTGCGCGCCATGCGCGGGCCGCTGCGCTCAGGACAACTTGTAGGTCTGCAAATGGATGCTGGTTTCGGTGTTGCCGATGCCGCGGATCAGCCGCACCCGCTCCAGCACCTCGGCCAATTCCGCCAGGTGCGCGGCGCGCAGTTCCGCCAGCAGATCCCAGCGGCCGTTGGTGTCGTGCAGCGCTGCCACGCCGGGTTCGCCGAGCAGCGTGGCGATCACGCTGCGGGTCTGGTTGCCCTCGACGGCAATGCTCATCCAGGCGGTGATGCGATCGGCTTGAACATCGGGCCGCAGTTGCACCGTGTAGCCGGTGATGACGCCTTCGTCTTCCAGCCGTCGCACCCGGTTGCTGACGGTGCCACGCGAGACGCCCAACTGCTGCGCCAGCGCCGCCACCGGCGTGCGGGCATTGCGGCGCAGCAGGGCCAAAAGCCGAAGGTCGGTGGTGTCCATGCCGCATTTTGGCAACAAGTTCTGTCGAAATGGCAGATTGCTGGCGAATCCGAGTCATTTCTGCCGCTTCTCACTGGCAGCGCCCGCTTTGAGAATCGCCATCAACACGACACGATTGCCCGGAGGCTCCCGATGACCACCCTGCTGCAAACCCACGACATCGCCGCCATCGTCGCCCGCCACGCCCTGCCGTCGGTGCTGCAGCGCATGCGCGAAGCGATCGAGGCCGACTTCCGCCGCTGGCCCGACTTCGACAAGGTGGCGCGCCTGGCCAGTCATTCGCGCGACGGCGTGATCGAGCTGATGCCGGTGGCCGACGGTGCGCACTACAGCTTCAAGTATGTCAACGGCCATCCGCGCAACGGCCTGCTCGGTCTGCCGACCGTGATGGCCTTCGGCGTGCTGGCCGATGTGGCCAGTGGCAAGCCCGCGCTGCTGAGCGAGATGACGCTGACCACCGCCATCCGTACAGCCGCCACTTCGGTGATGGCTGCGCGCACGCTGGCCAATCCCCCGACGACCGGCGCGGACCCGCAGACCCGGGCCCGCCGCAGCACCATGGCGCTGATCGGCAACGGTGCGCAGAGCGAGTTTCAGGCGCTCGCTTTTCACCACGGCATGGGCATCGACACGCTGCGGTTGTTCGACACCGACCCGGCGGCCACCACGCGCCTGATGCGCAACCTGCGACCGGTGAGCGGTTTGCGCCTGCAACGCTGCGACAGCACCGTAGAGGCGGTGCGCGGCGCCGGCATCGTCACCACCGTGACCGCCGACAAGCGCAACGCCACCATCCTCACCCCGGAGATGATCGAGCCCGGCATGCACATCAATGCGGTCGGCGGCGATTGCCCCGGCAAGACCGAGCTGCATCCCGGCGTGCTGGCAGGCGCTTCGGTGTTCGTCGAATACGAACCCCAGACCCGCATCGAGGGCGATCTGCAGCAGATGCCGGCTGACTTTGCCGTCACCGAGCTGTGGCAGGTGCTGTGCGGAAACGCCGCAGGTCGCAGCAGCGCCGACGCGGTGACGGTGTTCGATTCGGTGGGCTTTGCGCTCGAGGACTTCTCGGCGCTGCGCTTGATGGCGGCGCTGGCACTCGATGCTCGCGTCGGCAGCAGGATCGACCTGATTGCGCAGCCCGCCGATCCGAAGAACCTGTACTCGCTGCTGCATCCGGTAGTTGGCGCAGACGCTTGCGCAGAGCCGGCTCGTCGCCCGGCCGAAGTCGCGCGGCTGCAGCCGGCCTGACAACCGACTCGGGGCCGAAGCGCCGCGTTCCCGGTCTCAGCCGGCCCGCAACACCGCAGCCATCGCCAGCGCGGTGCGTTCGACATTGCCGCTGTTGAGTCCGGCCACGCACATCCGCCCGGAGCGCAACACATAGACCCCGTGCTCGGTTCGCAGCCGGTCGGCTTGCGCGGCGCTGAGACCGGTGTAGCTGAACATGCCGCGCTGGCTCAGGAAGTAGTCGAAATCGCGGTCGGGCAGCTGTTGCACCAGCAGCCCGTGCAGGCGGCGGCGCATCGCCAGGATGCGCTCACGCATGGCGGCCACATCGGCCTGCCAGGAGGCGCGCAGCGCCGGGTCGCCGAGCACGCGCGCAACGATGCCCGCGGCATGAATCGCCGGGCTGGAATAGTTGCGCCGCACGGTCGACTTCAACTGCCCCAGCACCCGCGCCGCTTCTTCGGCGCTGCCGCAGACCACACTCAGCGCGCCAGCGCGTTCGCCATACAGGCTCATGCTCTTCGAGAACGAATTGGCGATGAAGAATCGCAGCCCCGCGCTGGCCATCTCTCGCACCGCAAAAGCGTCGGCCTCGATGCCGTCGCCATAGCCCTGGTAGGCCAGGTCCAGATACGGAACCAGCTCTCGGTCTTTCAGCACCGGGATCAAGGCGCGCCACTGTTCGGCAGACAGGTCGACACCGGTGGGGTTGTGGCAACAGGCATGCAGCAGCACGATGCTGCGCGGCGGCAAGGCCTGCAGGGTGGCCCGCATCGCATCGAAGTCCAGTCCGCCGGTGGCGGGGTCGTAGTACGGATAGGTCTGCACCACCAAGCCGGCGCCTTCGAACATCGCGCGGTGGTTGTCCCAGGTCGGGCTGCTGATCCAGACGCCGCTTGCGGGCAGCCACTGGCGCAGGAAGTCGGCACCCACCCGCAGCCCGCCGCTGGAGCCCACGGTTTGCAGCGTGGCGATGCGCCCGCTCGCGACCGCTTCATGGTCGGCACCGAACAGCAGCGCCTGCACGGCGCTGCGCATCGACGGGTCACCTTCGATCGGCAGGTAGGGCTTGGCGCGGCCGGCTTCCAGCATCTGGCGTTCGGCGCCCTGAACGCAAGCCAGCACCGGGATGCGCCCGGCCTCGTCGAAGTAGATGCCGATCGACAGGTTGACTTTGTCAGCTCGCGGATCGCGCTGAAAGTCTTCGTTCAAGCTCAGGATCGGGTCGCCGGCATAAGCCGGCAAGTGGCCGAAGACCGTTTCCGTTGACCGCTTGCCGCCCGCCTCGGCGATGGGTTCATCGACGGCGGGTGCAACGGTGGCATCAATCACAGCGGGCTCCTGGCATGGCGGGGAAGCCGACGGTAGCATCAGCCCCGGCGCGCTTCAGAGTGCGTTGTACGCCGGCTTTCCGGCGCGCCGCACCACCGACACCCGATGCTGCCACCCAAGACCCACCGACACCGCGTTGCCCTGCTCGGCTTCAGCGAGTTCGAGCGCCGCACCCTCGGGTCTTGTTTTCGATTGGCGGGCGAACGCAAGACCGCCTATGTGCTGACCAGCCGCGTCGACACCGCCAACTACCTGGTGGCCGATGCCGACCACACGCCCTCGGTCGAGGTGGTTCGGGTCACCGAGCGCCTGGAAGCCTGCGTTTTCATCGGCGCGCGGCCGCCTGACGGAGCGATGATCTGGATCCAGCGGCCGATCGACCCCGTGCGGGTGATGCGGGAGCTGGATGCGCTGGTGGCGATGGCGGGTGATCGGGCAGCGGTCGGTGCAGTGCAGCCAGCGCCACCCCGGGCAGGTGCCCGAGCCGAGGCTGAAGCCGGGACCCCGGCCCAAGCCGTCGCCCATTTCGATGCCGACGCCAACGCCGCGGCCACAGCCGAACCGCTGCGGGGGTCGGCCGGCAAGCCCGCCGAAGCCGAGTCACCGCTGGACTTGCGCCCGCTCGCAGCGTCGGCGCGGGCCACGGCTGCGGTCGACCTCGAAGCCGAAACCACGCCTGCGGCTTTCAACGTGGCGCCCCATGCAGGGTCCCAGCCCGCTGTCGAGGTGGCGCCGCCGCATCTGCTGCGAGCCGAGTGGCAACCCGAAACGCAGCCCGGCTGGGAACCCGAATGGCCACCGGGCTGGCACGGCGTGAATCGCGATGGTTCACCGGTGTTCGTGCCGGCGGACGAGCCGTTGCTGGCCCCCACGGTGTCGCCACCACCGCCACCACCGCCACCACCGCCATTACCGCCATTACCGCCACCACCTGCCGGCGCCGATGTCCCTTCCGAGAATCCTTCCGCAGCCCCGCTGGCCAGGCGATCGCGGGCACCGATGCAGGCCTGGGTGGATGCCCCGCCGCAATTGCGGCGGGCCACGCTCCAAGCCCTGAGTCCGTCGCCACGCCAGCCGTCTTCGCCGGTGCCGCCTGCCGGCCCTTCGCTGGCGCTGGTGGTCGACGACAGCCCTGTCGCAGCGCGCTTTCTGCAGCGGCGCCTGGAAGCCCACGGGGTCCAGGTGACCTGCGCCGACAACAGCGGCGACGCGATCGCGCTGTTCGAAGCCCATGCCTTCGACCTGATCTTCCTGGATGTCGAGCTCGGCCCCTCGAGCGCGCTCGACGGGCTGGCGTTGTGCCAGCGCATCCGCCAGTCGGCGGCCTCGGTCGACACCCGCGTGGTGCTGGTGTCGGCGCACCACAGCGAGGTCGATCGGGCGCGCGGGCAACTGGCTGGCTGCGATGCCTATCTGGGCAAGCCGCTGAAGGCGCCCGAGCTGTCGCAACTGCTGTCGCGACACGGCCTCAGGGCCGCCTGAATCCGGGTCGGCGCGCGTTCAGCTGCGGCTGGCCAGCAAGGCTGCGCCGACGATCAGCGCACCACCTGCCAGCACGCTGGGCGTCAGCACCGCGGCACCCAGCAACACCGCCGAGCCTGAAGCAAACACCACCTCGGTGATCATGATCACGGCTGTGGTGCCCGCCCGCAGCCGCGCGGCACCGTACTGCAGCGCCAGGTTGCCCACCAGGAAGGCGAGCGCCATCGCCAAGCCGCCGGCGACCCAGCCCAGCGTTGGTGGCGGCGGTGCCGGCACGCCGCCCGGTCCGGTCAATCCCACGGCGATCACCGCGGCAACCACCGCGCCGCCCAGAAACATCGCCAGCGCCCGCGCGGCCTCGGGGCGGTGCGATTCGCGCCGCAGCAACACGTTGTTGAGCGCAAAGCTGATTCCGCCCAGCACCCCGAGCCACTCGGCCAGGGTGCCGGGCAACGGCAGCCAGCCGGCAGCGCCATCGGTGGGCCAGAGCACGATCGCGGCGCCGGCCAGCGCCAGCGCCACGCGCAGCGCGGTGGCAGCGGTCAATGCCTCGTGCAGCAGCAGTCGCGCCAGCAACACCGCCCACAGCGGCATCAAATAGAACAGCAGCACCACCCGCACCACATCGCCGATCGTCACGGCCCAGTTGAAGCAGGCGTTGGTGGTGCCGGCGGCCAGCACCAGCCACCACAGCGACGGCGCGCGCCACAAGTCGCGCCAGGCCGACGGCCGTACCGCGGAGATCGCCAGCACCACCACGGCATAGATCAGGGCGGTGGCCCACAGCGGGTGCAGCCCCGCCGACTCGAAACGGCGCATCGGCCACCACGAGGTGCCCCAGATCAGCGCGTTGAGCATCAACGCGGCGGCAGGCTGCCAGGCAGCAGGGAGCCGCTGTCCCGGTACGGGCAACGCAGCCGGCTTCAATGCCGGTCGCTGCGCGCGATCACCAGCAGGCGTTCCACCTCTTCGCGGTGCTGCACGGTGTTGTGGCGGTGCCAGCGGCGGATCACTTCCATGATCGACGCCACCAGCAAACCGAAGATGGCGATGGCGCCAAAAGCCGACAGGCCGAAACGCGTCATGCCGACATAGAAAGCGCCCAGGCCGAGGATGCAGGCCTGCTCGTTGAAGTTCTGCACCGCGATCGAACGCCCTGCGCCCATCAGGTTGTGGCCCCGGTGCTGCAGCAGCGCATTCATCGGCACGATCAGGAAGCCGCACAGCGCGCCGAGCACCAGCAGGAAGGGGGCAGCGACCCAGACGTTGGTCAGCACGTTCAGGCCGATCATCAAGAAGCCGATGACGATGCCGAGCGGGATCACGTTGGTGGCCTTGTCGAGCCGGGTGATGGTGGCGGCGGTGACCGCACCCACCACCGATCCGACGATCACCACCCCCGCCAGGTTCGACGCCTGCGTGGTGCCATAGCCCAGCGCGGCAGCGGCCCAGGCGAACACGATCACCCGCAGGTTGCCGAAGATGCCCCACAGCAGGGTGGTGGTGGCCAGCGTGATCTGCCCCAGCTTGTCGGACCACAGCCGCGCGTTGCAGCGCGAAAAGTCCCGCACCAGCTCGGGCAGGTTGGCATTGAAGCGCTGCAGCGGCGCGGTGGTGCGCGGGATGTACAGATTGAAGACAGCCGCCACCACATACAGAAGACCGGTGAAGGCGATGGCGGCCTCGGGCGGGGTGTCGACCCCGGTATCCACGAGGGGGAAATCGAAACCCAGCAGCCACGGCGACATGTGTGGGCCGATCAACTGCCCGCCCAGCAGGATGCCGAGAATGATCGAGCCCACCGTCAGCCCTTCGATCCAGCCATTGCCCTTGACCAGTTGCGATGGCGGCAGCAATTCGGTCAGGATGCCGTACTTGGCTGGCGAATAGGCTGCAGCGCCCAGTCCCACGACCGCATATGACAACAGCGGGTGGCTGCCGAACAGCATCATCATGCAGCCGACGACTTTGATGCCATTGCTGTAGAACATCACGCGGCCCTTCGGCAGCGCATCGGCGAAGGCGCCCACCAGCGGCGCCAGCAGCACATAGAACAGCGCGAACATCGGCGCCAGCGCGGGGGTCTGCCAAGCCGGTGAGTTGCTGGACCGCAGCAGTTCGATGGCCGCCACCAACAGCGCGTTGTCAGCCAACGAGCTGAAGAACTGCGCCGACATGATGGTCGAAAAACCTTTTTTCATCGGCTGTGGTTGCGCTTCCTGTCCGCCCGAGAAACCTATCCGATGAGACTGCCCTGCGTCGCGGCGGGCGGGTTATAGCACGCAGGGAGTGACTGGCAGAATGCGCCCAACCCGGCCTCGGACCGCGTGGAACGCGCTTTTCGGACGGCTCCGTGACCGCTGTCTCGAAACCCCAAGAGCTTGAACCCCGCCCGCTGCTGCCGATGCCCCGTCCGATCGAAGCCCAGATCCACCGCGGTGCCTTGCGCCACAACCTGCAGCGCGCCCGCCGAGCCGAACCCGACGCGCGGGTCTGGGCAGTGGTCAAGGCCGATGCCTACGGCCACGGCATCGAACGCGCCTACGACGGTTTGCGCGGCGCCGATGGCTTTGCGCTGCTGGACCTCGCCGAAGCCGAACAACTGCGCGCACTCGGCTGGCGCGGGCCGATCCTGCTGTTGGAGGGTGCTTTCGAGCCGCGCGACCTGGAGGTCTGTTCTCGCCTGTCGCTCTGGCATGTGGTGCACCACGCGGCCCAGATCGACTGGTTGGCAGCGCACAAGACGCAAGCGCCGCAGCGGGTGTTCCTGAAGCTCAACAGCGGCATGAATAGGCTGGGATTTGCACCCGGCGCGTACCGCAGTGCGTGGACAAGGCTGAACGCCTTGCCACAGGTCGACGAGGTGTCGCTGATGACGCACTTCTCGGATGCCGACGGGCCGCGCGGCATCGGCCACCAGTTGCAGGCCTTCGAGCAGGTGGCTGGCGACCTGCCGGGCGAGCGCTGCCTGAGCAACAGCGCCGCGCTGCTGCGGCATGGGTTCTCAGATAAGCCTGACCCCCAGCGCCCGGCGCCGCGCAACGATTGGGTCCGCGCCGGCATCCTGTGCTACGGCAGCGCACCCGATCATCCGGCAGGCACGCTGGCGTCGTGGGGCCTGCAGCCGGCGATGACCCTGCGGTCGCAGCTGATCGCCACCCAGCAGTTGCAACC
>JBBSPW010000123.1:0-10557 GCA_038258365.1 Burkholderiales bacterium
GGCGTGGGTGCGCTCTTCAAGGCCGACCTGGTCGAGTGGATGGCCGCCACCACCTACCAAGCCGCCAGTGGCGGCGGCGCCCAACACATGCGCGAGCTGCTGACCCAGTTCGGCACCCTGAACCAAGCGGTGCGGCCGCTGCTGGACGACCCGGCCAGCGCCATCCTCGACATCGATCGGCAGGTGGCCGCAAGCCAGCGCGGCCTGCCGCCCGAAGCGGTGCAGCACTTCATGGCGCCTCTGGCCGGTAGTTTGATCCCGTGGATCGATGCCGACCGCGGCGACGGCACCAGCCTGGAGGAATGGAAGGGCGGCGCCGAAGTCAACAAGATCCTCGGCCGCGGACCGGGGTTCGGAAAGGACGCACCAGCGCCGATCCCGATCGACTCGATCTGCGTGCGGGTCGGCGCCATGCGCTGCCACAGCCAGTCGTTGACGATCCGCCTGAAGCGCGATGTGCCGCTGGCCGAGATCGAGCAGATGATCGCCACCGACAACGACTGGGTTCGTTTGGTGCCCAACACCCGCGAAGCCAGCGTCCGGCGGCTGACCCCGGTGGCGGTGACGGGGACGATGGACATCGCAGTGGGCCGCCTGCGCCAGTTGACGCTGGGTCCGCAGATGATCGGCGCCTTCACGATCGGCGACCAGTTGTTGTGGGGAGCGGCAGAGCCGCTGCGGCGCATGCTGCGGATCGTGCTGGCGCAGCCGCCTCGCGGCGCCTGATAGCGGCTGGCGGGGGCGCCGGCTACGTTGCCGCTGTGCAACACCGTCTGCAGCGCGCAGAAACAATGCATTTCCCCCTTAAACATCAGCCTTTGCATGAGCATGCGAGCCTATATGCTTGTTCTCGTTGCGCTTTTCGGCTTCTGCCAGATCCTGTACTGGAGCCGGCAGCGGACTGATACCGGGCGTTGGGCCGCGGCTCTGAACACGGCGTCCATCGATGCCTGACGGGTGCAACGGGCGAGGGGAGACCAAGTTGAAACATCGATCGAATGTCGTTGCTGCGCGCTTTGCGCTTCGGGGCGTTGCCCTTGCCGCAGCTTGTTTGTGGGCCGGCCAGGCGGGCGCGCTCGGGCTCGGCCGCCTGTCGGTCAATTCGGCTTTGGGCGAGACCCTGAAAGCCGAGATCGACATCACCAGCATCACGCCGGAAGAAGCCGCTTCTCTGGTGCTTCGGGTGGCACCGCCCGATGCCTACCGCGCGGCCGGCGTCGACTACAACGCCGTGCTGCAAAGCGCCAAGGTGCAGTTGCTGCGCCGCTCAGACGGGCGCAGCTACCTGCGCCTGAGCAGCGACCGTGCGGTGATCGAGCCCTTTGTCGACGTCATCATCGAAGCCAACTGGTCCAGCGGCCGGCTGGTGCGCGACTACACGATGCTGTTCGATCCGCCGGCAACTCGCACGGCACAAGCTGCGGCACCGGCTGCTGCCCCGGTCGTGTCGACTCCTGTGGCGCCGACTTCGGGGCGCTCGTCGCCGACGCCCGCGCCGATGGCCGCAGCGGATCCGCGGCCCGCTCCGGCCCCGGCCCCAGCGGCTGCTGCACGGCGGGCTGCCGCGCAGCCAGCGGCGGCGTCGAAGAGGCAAGACGAGATCACCGTCAAGTCTGGCGATACCTTGTTCGGCATTGCATCCCGCACCCAGCCTTCGGGCATCTCGCTGGACCAGATGCTGGTGTCGCTGTTCCGCGGCAATCCGCAGGCCTTCATGGGCGACAACATGAACCGGCTCAAGGCCGGCGCCGTGCTGACAGTGCCGACCGCCGAGCAGGCTGCCGGTGTCTCGGCCGGCGACGCGCGCACCATGATCGTCGCCCAGAGTGCCGACTTCGACGCTTACCGCCAGCGCCTGGCAGGCAACACCCGCACCAGCCCCAACCCCGCAACCGACCCCACACCCGCACGCCAAGCCAGCGGCAAGGTGCAGGCCCAGGTCGACGACCGCCGCCTAGCCGCAGCCACCACGCCCGACAAATTGACCCTGTCTCAAGGCAAGGCCTCGGCTCCCGAAGCCGCGGTGTCGCGAGACAACGAGAAGCGCGACAACGCTGCGCGGCTGGCCGAGTTGGCGCGCAATGTCGATGAATTGAAGCGACTGCAGAGCGGCACCGCGCCTGCGGGTGCTGCACCCTCGCTTGCGACGGCATCGGCACCCGCCGCAGCGCCTGGCTTGGGCCCGACCGTGGTGGCTGCGGCGCCGCCTGCTCCGCCGGCACCAACGCCGGAAGTCGCGCCGCCGGTCGCTTCACCGGCCGCGCCGGGTTCGGCGCCTGCTGCAGCCAATCCGGCGCCCACACCACCGGTCGTTGCCGCTGCGCCCACCCCCACCGCGACACCGCCGGTCGGCGATGCGGACGGGTCTTCGGGGCTGCTGGACAGTTTGCTCGGCAACCCGTTGGTGCTGCCCGGCGCAGGCGCACTGGTGTTGCTGTTGCTCGGATTCGCCTTGTGGCGCATGCGCAGCCGCAACCGCTTCCCGGCTGGCGAAACCTCGTTCCTGGAGTCTCGCCTGCAGCCCGACTCGTTCTTCGGCGCCAGTGGTGGCCAGCGCATCGACACCCGCGACGCCGCCGCCAGCAGCACCGGTGGCGAGAGCTCGTCGTCGATGAGCTATTCGCTGTCGCAACTGGACGCGATCGGCGATGTCGACCCGGTGGCCGAAGCCGATGTCTACCTGGCCTACGGCCGCGACCTGCAGGCCGAGGAAATCCTGAAAGAGGCGTTGCGCTCATCGCCCGATCGCATGGCGGTGCGCTCCAAGCTGCTGGAGGTCTATGCCAAACGGCGCGACCTGGCTTCCTACGAACTGCTCGCCACGCAGATGCACAACCTGACGCAGGGTGAAGGTGCCGAGTGGGCGCAGGCCCAGGCGATGGGTCTGACCATCGATCCGGAGAACCCGCTGTATGCGCCGGGCGGGCAGCCCGACGAGGTTCGCGATGCCCGCGGCCAGGTGGTGCGCGAACCGCTGGGTGCGTCGACCCTGCCGTTCACGGCGCCGGTGGTGGAGCCCGGATTCCAGCCGGCGGCAGACGCCACGCTCGACGGCCCCGAAGCCAGCGACAGCCACATCGACCTGGAACTGGACCCGACCGACTCGGGGCCGATGCCGCTGCACGAAACCACCCAGGCTTTCGCCACCGATGTGCAGACCGAAGACGGGAACGGGCTGCGACCCGACCGCGCGGGACCTGCGTCGAGCCATGGCGGGCTCGACTTCGATCTGGAATCGTTGGACACCCTGTCGCCATCAGAGGCAGCCGACACCGGCCCAGGCGAAGAGCCGTTGCTGGACTTCGGCGATCTCACCACGCAGACCGATCCGACGCTGGCCGACGGTGCGCCGGCAGCCGGTGAGCCGATGGCACGCAAGCTGGAGCTGGCCGAAGAGTTCAGGCAGATCGGCGACATCGAAGGCGCTCGGGATCTGCTGGAAGAGGTCGTTGCGCGTTCAGATGGCGCATTGAAGGCCAAGGCGCAGGGCATGCTCGACCGCCTGGCCTGACAAAACGCAGGCCAGGCTCTGTCCGCCTCGGCAAGCGATCGTGCGCCAGAGCCGCCAGCCGGCGGTCTCCAGCGCCTGGCGCTGGGGATCGCCTACCGCGGTTCGCGCTACCACGGCTGGCAGTCGCAAGCCGATGGCTGCACCGTGCAGGATGCGTTGGAGCGCGCGCTGTCCGCGTTCGCAGCGGCTCCCGTTCGAGTCGTGTGCGCCGGGCGCACCGATACCGGGGTGCATGCGCTCAACCAGGTGGTGCACCTGGACACCCCGCTGCAGCGCGAATCGCAGTCGTGGGTCCGCGGCACCAACCGCTACCTGCCGGATGACATCGCTGTGCAATGGTGTCGCCCGATGCCAGCCGATTTCCACGCCCGCAACAGCGCGCTGGGCCGGCGGTACCGATTCGTGGTGCTGCAGTCGGCGGTGCGCCCTGCGCTCGAACACGGGCTGGTGGGGTGGGTGTTCAGACCGCTTGACGGCGATGCCATGCGCACTGCGGCGGCAGCGCTGATCGGCCGCCACGACTTCAGCGCCTTTCGCGCTGCCGGCTGCCAGTCGTCGACGCCCATCAAAACCCTGCGCCGCCTGGCCATCGACCGGGCTGGTGCGTATTGGCGCTTCGACTTCGACGCCAACGGCTTTCTGCACCACATGGTGCGCAACATCGTCGGTTGCCTGGTGCAGGTGGGCAGTGGGCGCCAGCCGGCTTCGTGGCTTGCCGATCTGTTGGCAGCGGGCCAGCGTCGGTTGGCGGCGCCGACGTTTCCACCCCAGGGTCTGCATTTTCTGGGGCCGTACTACGATCTGCGCTTCGGGTTGCCCGAGGAAGTGCCGGCCAGCGATTGGCTGCCTTAGAACCCTGGCAGCTCGGCCCAGGATCGCCGAAACCCAGCCGATGTCCCGCACCCGCATCAAGATCTGTGGCTTGACAAGAGAAGCCGATGTCGCCGATGCCGCTGCAGTCGGTGCCGATGCACTCGGCTTCAATCTTTGGCCTGGCAGCCCACGGCATGTGAGCCTGGATCGCGCGGTGCAGCTTGCTGCACAGTTGCCGCCGTTCGTCACGCCGGTGCTGCTGTTCGTGAATCCCTCGCCCGACGAGGTCGCGGAGGCTGTAGGCGCCCTGCCGCTAGCGCTGCTGCAGTTTCATGGCGATGAAAGCCCAGAGGCGTGCAGCGAATCAGCCTCGGGCCATCCCTGGCTTCGGGCCGCGCGCATGCGCCCGGGGATCGATTTGCTAGACTTTGCAGCCCGTTATCACGGCGCCAAAGCCTTGCTGCTGGACGCGCATGTCGAGTCCTACGGCGGGTCTGGAAAGGGTTTCGATTGGTCACTGATTCCAACAAGCGTGCCGCTTCCGCTCGTTTTGTCTGGTGGGTTACATCCAGCCAACGTGAGCGAAGGGATCGAGCGCGTCCGGCCCTGGGCCGTTGACGTGAGTTCCGGCGTCGAGATCGGCAGAGGCATCAAGGATGCCGAGCTGATGCGCCGGTTCTGCCAGGCGGTGCGCGACACCGATGCCCGCCTGGAATCCTGAACGCTTGCACTGCAAGCCGCGTGCTCACCATCGATGTCGCGCGGCGCTGGAGAGGTTCCCATGCTGAACTACCACCAACCCGATGCCCGCGGGCATTTCGGTCCTGTCAACGGCATCACTTACGGCGGCACGTTCGTCGCCGAAACACTGGTCCATGCGCTGCACGAGCTCGAAGCCGCTTACGCCGAGGCCCAGGCCGACCCGGCTTTCAAGGCCGAGTTCGATCATGAGCTGAAGCACTTTGTCGGACGGCCGAGCCCGATTTACCACGCTGCCCGGCTCAGCCGCGAGATCGGCGGTGCCCAGATCCATCTGAAGCGCGAGGATTTGAACCACACCGGCGCGCACAAGATCAACAACACCATCGGGCAAGCGTTGCTGGCCCGGCGGATGGGCAAGCGCCGCGTGATTGCGGAGACCGGCGCCGGCCAGCATGGGGTGGCCACTGCCACGATTTGTGCGCGCTACGGCATGGAATGCGTGGTCTACATGGGCAGCGAGGACATCAAGCGCCAGAGCCCCAATGTCTACCGCATGCACCTGCTGGGCGCCACGGTGGTGCCGGTGGAATCGGGCAGCAAGACGCTCAAGGATGCGCTGAACGAAGCGCTGCGCGACTGGGTCACGAATGTGGAAGACACCTTCTACATCATCGGCACCGTGGCCGGTCCGCATCCGTATCCGAGCATGGTGCGCGACTTCCAGCGCGTGATCGGCGACGAGTGCCTGCAGCAGATGCCGGAGCAGGTGGGCCGTCAACCCGATGCGGTGCTGGCCTGCGTGGGTGGCGGCAGCAACGCGATGGGCATTTTCTACCCCTACATCCCGCATGAAGGCACCCGGTTGATCGGGGTCGAGGCCGCTGGGCAGGGGCTCGCCACCGGCAAGCATGCGGCTTCGTTGTCGGCTGGCACACCGGGTGTATTGCATGGCAACCGCACCTACCTGCTGCAAGATGCCAATGGCCAGATCACCGAAACGCATTCGGTCTCGGCCGGGCTCGACTACCCCGGCGTCGGCCCGGAACACGCTTACCTGAAGGACATCGGCCGCGCCGAGTACGTGGCGGTCACCGACGACGAGGCCCTGGCGGCTTTTCACCGCCTGTGCCGCACCGAAGGCATCATCCCTGCGCTGGAGTCCAGCCATGCGGTTGCGCATGCGATGACGCTGGCCGCAACGATGAAGCCCGACCAGCACCTGCTCGTGAACCTGTCCGGCCGCGGCGACAAGGACATCGGCACCGTGGCCGATCTGAGTGGGGCGCAGTTCTTTTGCCGGCCTTCGTGCCAGGGGCAGGGCGTCAAAGGTGGCGCGGCCGACCTCGTCGCCGCCATCGGAGTTTCGAGGTGAGCCGCATTGCCGCGGTGCTCGCGGCCTTGAAGAAGAACGGCCGTCAGGCGCTGATCCCGTATGTGACTGCAGGCGATCCCAGCGCAGAGTCGACCCCGCAGATCATGCATGCGCTGGTCGCAGGCGGTGCCGACATCATCGAACTCGGTGTGCCCTTCAGCGATCCGATGGCCGACGGCCCGGTGATCCAGAAGGCCAGCGAACGCGCCTTGGCGCGCGGCGTCGGCGCGCCGCAGGTCCTGCAGATGGTGCGCGACTTTCGGCGCGACGACACCACCACGCCGGTGGTGCTGATGGGCTATGCCAATCCGATCGAGCGCTACGACCAGCGCAATGGAGCTGGCAGTTTCATCTCCGATGCGGCTGCGGCCGGCGTCGACGGGCTGCTGGTGGTGGACTACCCGCCCGAGGAATGCGAGGCTTTCGCGGAGCGGTTGTCTGCAGCCGGGCTCGATTTGATCTTTCTGCTGGCCCCAACTTCCACCGAAGCACGAATGCAGCAGGTGGGCCGCATTGCCAGCGGTTATGTCTACTATGTGTCGCTGAAGGGCGTGACCGGTGCCGGTCATCTGG
The DNA here is from genome assembly GCA_038258365.1 of Burkholderiales bacterium. Lineage (GTDB taxonomy): Bacteria > Pseudomonadota > Gammaproteobacteria > Burkholderiales > Burkholderiaceae_C > Rubrivivax. The sequence continues at coordinate 6,972 of JBBSPW010000123.1, forward strand.
ACACCGATGCGGTGGCGAAGATGATCCCGCGCATCAAGCAGCATGTGGGGGTGCCGGTGGGGGTTGGGTTCGGCATTCGCGACGCGGCCACTGCGCGCTCGGTGGCACAGGTGGCCGATGCGGTGGTGATCGGCTCGAAGCTGATTCAGCTGATGGAAGCATGCCCCGTGAACGAAGCGCCCGAGGTGGCGCGAGCGTTCATGCAGGAAATCCGCACGGCGATCGACCGGGCACCGTCCGAATCGCTTGTCTAGACAAGCAGCGGAACACAACAACAGGAAGAGGTCGCACCGATGAGTTGGCTAGAAAAACTGCTGCCCCCGAAGATCCAGCCCACCGACCCTTCGGAGCGGCGCGCGGTGCCCGAGGGTTTGTGGATCAAGTGCCCGGCCTGCGAAACGGTGCTCTACAAGACCGACCTGGAGAAGAACCTCAACGTCTGCCCCAAGTGCGACCACCACCACCGCATCGGCGCTCGTGCCCGGCTCGACGCGTTTCTGGACCCCGAGGGCCGTTTCGAGATCGGGCAAGAGGTCACGCCCATCGACGCGCTGAAGTTCAAGGACAGCAAGAAGTACCCGGCGCGCCTGAAAGCGGCGCTCGAAGCCACCGGCGAAACCGATGCGCTGGTGGTGGTGGGCGGTGCGGTGATGAGCGTGCCGGTGGTGGCAGCCTGCTTCGAGTTCGAATTCATGGGTGGCTCGATGGGGTCGGTGGTGGGCGAGCGCTTCGCGCTGGGCGCCGAGAAGGCGCTGGAGATCGGCTCGCCGTATCTCTGCTTTTCCGCCAGCGGCGGCGCGCGCATGCAGGAAGGGCTGTTCTCGCTGCTGCAGATGGCCAAGACCTCGGCGGCGCTCGCGCGCCTGCGCGCCGCCGGGCTGCCCTACGTCTCGGTGTTGACGCATCCCACGACCGGCGGCGTGTCGGCCTCGTTCGCGATGCTGGGCGACATCAACCTCGCCGAGCCCGAGGCTCTGATCGGCTTTGCCGGCCCGCGTGTGATCGAGCAGACCGTGCGCGAGACCCTGCCGGAGGGCTTCCAGCGCTCCGAATTCCTGCTCGAACACGGCGCCATCGACCAGATCTGTGACCGCCGCGAGCTGCGTGACCGCATCGCGCAGCTGCTGGCGTTGCTGATGAAGCAGGCGCAGCCGGAGGAGGACGTGGAGATGGAGTCGTGAGGCAGCCGGGATTCGGGAATCGGCAATCGGGAATCGATAAAAGCCGATGCACGCTGTCTTCTGTCATTCCGACCCCGGACTTGATCCAGGGAAGGAACCTGTCTCTGTCCTGCAATTCGTGGACCGAAAGCGGACCCCCCACTGCGTTCGGGACGACACGCAGGGTGCTTCTGCGATTCCCGAGTCCCGATTCCCGATTCCCGGAAGTATTTCCGTGAAACGGAAATACTTCGGCACCGACGGCATCCGTGGTCGCGTCGGCAAGGCGCCGATTTCGGCCGATTTCGTGCTGCGCCTGGGCAACGCCTATGGCTACGCGCTGCGCGCGGCGGACGGACAGGGCGACGAAAAACGCGGCGGGCAGTGGCGGCGGCTGCAGGTGATCATCGGCAAGGACACGCGCATCTCCAACTACATGTTCGAGGCCGCGCTGGAGGCCGGTCTGGTCGCGGCTGGCGTGGACGTGCAGCTGATGGGGCCGATGCCGACGCCTGCCGTGGCGCATCTCACCCGCTCGCTGCGCGCCGACGGCGGCATCGTCATCTCCGCCTCGCACAACCCGCACTACGACAACGGCATCAAGTTCTTCTCGGCCGAGGGCGAGAAGCTCGACGATGCCACCGAGCTGGCGATCGAGTCCGCGCTCGGGCAGCCGTTCCGCACCGTCGCCTCCGAGCAGCTCGGCAAGGCCATCCGCACCCGCGACGCGGTCGGACGTTACCTGGAGGCGTGCAAGAACTCGGTATCGCGCAATTTCGATCTCGGCGGCATGCGCATGGTGGTCGACTGCGCGCATGGTGCGACCTACCAGATCGGTCCGCTGGTGCTGCGCGAACTGGGCGCGCGGGTCGATGCCATCGGCGTGGATCCCAACGGCTTGAACATCAACGACGGCGTCGGCTCGATGCATGCCGACGGGTTGGCCGCACGCGTGCGCGAGACCGGCGCGGAGCTGGGCATCGCCTTCGACGGCGACGGCGACCGCGTGCTGTTCGTCGACGGCGACGGCACGGTGTGCGACGGCGACGACCTGCTTTACCTGCTCGCCACCGACTGGCAGGCCAGCGGGCGCCTGCGCGGCCCGGTGGTGGGCACGCTGATGAGCAACTACGGCTTCGAGCGTGCGCTGGCCGATGCCGGTATCGACTTCGTGCGCACGAAGGTCGGCGACCGCCACGTGCATCAGGCGTTGCTGGAACACGGCGGCATCCTGGGAGGCGAGGCGTCCGGGCACCTGCTGTGCCTGGATCGCGCGACCACGGGCGACGGCATCATCAGCGCGCTGCAGGTGCTGGAAGTGCTGCGTCGTCGCGACGTGACGCTGGCCGATGCGCTGCACGGAATGCAGAAAGTGCCGCAGCGAACCGTCAACGTGCGTTACGACACTGGTGCGAAACCGGCCGAGGCCGCCAGCGTGCAGATCGCGCTGGCCGAGGCGCAGGATGCCGTGGAGGGCAGGGGCCGCGCCTTCCTGCGCCCGTCCGGCACCGAGCCGGTGGTACGGGTGACGGTGGAGGCCGACGACGCGGCGCTGATGCAGGCCACGCTGGATAAACTGGCCGATGCGGTGCGGGCGGCGGCTTGATCGCATTCGCTCTTTCTTCTCCCGCCGGGAGAAGGTGGCGCGAAGCGCCGGATGAGGGAACGGACTTTCGGCCGCAGCAAGGCGCCGATCCGACCGGAATCGACATTCCCTCATCCGCCCTGCGGGCACCTTCTCCCGGGGAGAAGGAAACATCAAGAGCAGACACCATGACATCGCAAATCCCCACCCTCGACATCCGCCGCTTCACCGATCCGTCTTCTCCCGGCGATCGCGACGCCTTCGTCGCCGAACTCGGCACGGCCTATCGCGAATGGGGCTTTGCCGGCATCCGCAACCACGGCATCGCGCAGTCGCTGATCGATGGTTCCTACGACGTGTTCAAGGCCTTCTTTGCGCTGCCCGAAGACGTCAAGCTGAAATACCACGTCCCGGGCAGCGGCGGCGCGCGCGGCTATACGCCGTTCGGGGTGGAAACGGCGAAGGGCGCGACGTATTCGGACCTCAAGGAGTTCTGGCACATCGGCCGCGAGATTGCGGACGATTCCAAATACCGCGCGGCGATGCCGCCGAACCTGTGGCCGCGCGAAGTCCCGCGTTTCCGCGAGTTCGGCTACGGCCTGTACGAAGCGCTGGATGCGCTCGGCTCGCAGGTGCTCTCGGCGCTGGCGCTGCACATCGGCCTGGCCGAGGACTGGTTCGCCGACAAGACCGAGTTCGGCAATTCGATCCTGCGCCCGATCCACTATCCGCCGATCACTGATGACAACATCCCCAACGTGCGCGCCGGCGCGCCCCAGGACATCAACCGGATCACCCAGCTGGTCGGCGCCAGCGCCGCGGGGCTGGCGGTGGAATCGCA
>JBBSPW010000124.1:0-10487 GCA_038258365.1 Burkholderiales bacterium
CCACCACCGGCCTGCACTTTCACGATGTGGGCATGCTGCTGCAGGTGCTGCACCAGTTGCGCGACGCCGGCAACACCATTGTCGTGATCGAGCACAACCTGGATGTGATCAAGACCGCCGACTGGGTGATCGACATGGGCCCCGAGGGTGGAGCCGGTGGCGGCAAGGTCTTGGTGGCCGGAACGCCGGAGCAGGTGGCGGCTTGTACCGGCAGCCACACCGGGCGGTTCTTGAAGGGCATGCTGGACAGCGCGGCGGTACTGGCGGGCATCGTCTAGAAGTCACCCTCTCGATGAGCGCAAGGCACGCTGTGACGCGCCAACGAAAAAAGGGACCCGAAGGTCCCTTTGCACTTGCGAGTGGCAGTCAGCTCACTTCAGGTGGCCGCTGATTTCCTTGGTCATGCCGAACATGCTGATCGGGTCGTTGCCGACCACGCCCTTCAGCTTGGCGTCGGGGTTGATCATGGTGCGCTTGGTCTTGTCCTGCAGGTCGTGCTTCTTGATGTATTCCCAGACCTTCTTCGTGACCTCGGTGCGCGGCATCGGCTTGTCGCCGATCACCGCAGCAAGCGCGGGGCTCGGTGTCATCGGCTTCATGAACGACGCGCTGGGTGCACGCTTCTTTGCCGCAACTTTCGCCGCGGCCTTTTTTGCAGGAGCTTTCTTAGCAGTTGCCATTTGGATGGTCTCCATCAGTTGATGAGGAAGCCGTTCGCCGCGCGGGACTTGATCGGGCTTGTCAGATCCGGGTTGCAGATCAAGGCTCGCTTTGCGATAGACCCGTCTTTCATGACGAACGGACAGCCGCGATGGTAATGCCTGCACCACCGGCATCAAAGCTGTTTTCATAGGTGAAATCGGGCTGCACGCCACGCTATGCTCGCGCCCATGAAGATTCTCGTTCGCTGGTTGTTGCTGGCTGCCGCGTTGCTGCTGGTGGCGAACCTCTATCCCGGCGTCTCCATTGCCAGCTTCTTCTCGGCCTTGATCGCGGCTCTGGTGCTGGGTCTTTTCAACACGCTGGTGCGGCCATTGCTGGTGTTGCTGACGCTGCCGGTGACCCTGGTCACGCTCGGCTTGTTCCTGTTCGTCATCAACGCGCTGATGTTCTGGTCCGCTGCGGGGGTGCTGGCCGGCTTCAATGTCACGGGCTTCGGCGCGGCGTTGATCGGCTCCTTGCTCTACAGCTTGTGCGGCATGGTGATCGATGTGGCGGTGGAGCGCTTCTTCAGCCCGCCGCCGGTGGTTTGATCCGGGCCCGCGCGCACCTCGAAGCGCAGGCGTTGTGGCGCGGCGCCGGGTTCAGCGGCTGAAAGATCGGCGATGGCTTCGTGCTCCAGCACATGGCGCCCCGGTCGCGGCAACCACGACACCCGCGCGCCCTGTCCCACCGGCTGCCCGTCGACCCGCCAGCGGCCGGCCACGCCCTCGAACACGATGCGCTGCGCGGCCATCGGGATGTCGGGATCGAGCGCATAGATGCTGCCGTCGCTGGGGCTCGTGATGCCGAAGCGGCGCGCCGCACCGGCCGGCAACGTGGCGGGCTCGGTGCCGCTCAGGAACCACTCGCCGCGTTGGCGCACGAGTCCTTTCGGCACCGGCGGCAGCGCCGTCGCGGCTTGTGAATCGCTGTCGCGACGACCGCTCAAGCCGTCGATGGCAGCCACCACCTCGCGCCACACCGGCGCTGCGCCGCCCACGCCCGTCACCCCATGCATCGGCGCGCCGCCGGCATTGCCGAGCCACACCGCGACCGTGTGGGTTCGGGTGTAGCCCACGCACCAGCCGTCGCGCAAGTCCTTGCTGGTGCCGGTCTTGACCGCCGACCAGCGGCGTGTGGGCAGCGGGCTGTCGAGTCCGAAAGTCAGGCTGCGAGCCGCGGAGTCGGACAGGATGTCGCCGACGATGAACGCCACCGCCGGTTCGAACACGCGGTGTGCTGCGGGAGATGCCGACACCGATGCCGATGACGATGCCACCGCGCCGGGAAACCCCCGCAGCGGTGACCACCAACCGCCATTGGCCAGCATGCGGTAGGCGTTGGCCAGATCGAGCAGGCTGACTTCGGCGCTGCCGAGCGCCAGGGCATGGCCGTGATAGCCGCCGCTTTCGCTGATGCGCAAACCGGCGTCGTTGAGCCGCGCCCACAACGCGTCGGGGCCCACCATCGCACCCACCCGCACCGCCGGCACATTCAGGCTCGATGCCAGCGCGGTGCGCACGCTGACCGCACCGCTGAAGCCGTGGTCGTGGTTCTGCGGCTGGTAGACCCCGGCACCAGCAGCCATTTGCAGGGGCGTGTCGTCCAGCACGCTGGCGGCAGTGATCAGCCGCTGCTGCAAGGCGGTGCCATAGACCAGCGGCTTCAAGGTCGAGCCCGGCTGGCGGCGCGCCAGCACCGCATCCACCGCGGCGGCCTGCGACAAGTCGCGGCCCGATGAGCCGACCCAGGCGCGCACCTCGCCGCTGCGGTTGTCCAGCACCAGCACCGCACCGTCGTCGACCTCGCGACCCCGCAACTCGGCCAGCTGGCGGCGCAGCGCCGCGATCGCGATGCGCTGCAGGCGCGCATCCAGCGTGGTGGGCAATGCGTTCGGACCCGGCGGCCGCGCTTGTTCGGTGTTGGCGGCGTTCGCGGTGTTTCGGGTGTTCGCGATGTTTGCGGCGTCTGCTGCACTTGCAGCGACGGCCAGGGAGGCCACAGCCAGCGCGGCCACATGCGGCGCCAGAACTTCGCCGCTGCTGCTGGCCAGCGCCCGCGGCTTGCGCGCCAGCGCTTGCGCCAGCGTGATCGCCAGCCCGTCGCAAGGCACCTGCTGCAGTTGCAGCACCTCGCAAGCGCGACGCTGCACGGCGGCCGGATTCGCATTCGGCCCGCGCACCATCGCCGCCAGCAGCGCGGCTTCGGTGTGGTCGAGTCCGCTCGCGTGCTTGCCGAACAGTTGCGAAGATGCGGCGGCCACCCCCACCAGTTCGCCCCGCAGCGGCACCCGGTTGAGCCAGGCCTCGAAGATCTGCGATTTGCTCCAGCCGGATTCGATGCGGTGCGCGCGCTGCAGCTGCGACAGCTTCTGCCACATGCTGCGGCCACCGGCGGGCCGCGCCAGATCGTCGTCCAGCAAACCCGCCAACTGCATCGTCAAGGTCGATGCGCCGCGCGTGCCGCGGTTCAATGCTCGCGCCCAGGCACTGGCGGCCAGTGCCCGCCAGTCGATGCCGCTGTGGTCCCAGAAGCGGCGGTCTTCGCCCAACACCATCGCGGTCAGCAGCGCAGGGGACATCTGATCGATCGCCAACCAGGGTCCGCGGCGCACATGCGGGTCGACGCGCACCAGCTGCAACACCGCGCCGTGGCGGTCCAGCAGCGGCAGGTCCGATGGTGCGTGCGCAGCCCGCACGCCCTCGAAGGTGGGCAGGTCGGTCGGCGCCGGCTCGGCAGCACCGACGTTGCCGAAGCCGATCAAGCCACTCAGGGCCAGCGCCAGCGAAGCCGCTTGTGCAACCGCGAACCTTCTGGATCCACCGGCCCCGCGAGCCGCGTTCGTCACAGCGCGAATCGCAAGACCAGCCATCAGGGCCGCACCTCGATCACCTCGTTGGGCGATTCGCCAAAAGTCTCCGGCGCATACATGGCCTCGACGCGGGAAGGCGGCAAGCCGAAGCGGCCACTGGCGTTCAGACGCATCGTGTACTCGATGCGATGGCGCCCGCGTGGCAGCCACTCGTAGTAGGCGCGCCAGACTGCCGTGCCGCGTTCTTCGTACGCGAGCCAGCCGCTGCCTTGCGGTTGTTCGCTGCGCGTGGCGATCACCGAATCGCGTCCGAGTCCGCTGCCGAGCAAGGTCGCGCCCGCAGGCACCGGGTCGCTGATGACGACCCAGCCCATGTCGGTGCTGGCTTCGATGTCGAGCCGCACGCGCACCGGGTCGCCGCGCGTCCAGATGCGCGGCGGGCCAGCCGCTGCGGCGGCGCTGGCGACGCTGTCGGCTGTGCCACCCGCATCGACCGCAGACACGCTGCGAACGATCCGGTAGCCGGCCGACAACGGTGCCTGCAGCGGCACTGCGGCCAGGCTCTGCAGGCTCAGCCACGGGCGGCCCGCACCGTCGTGACTGGCACTGAAGATCGCAGGGAAAGCGATGACGGGTTGCGATGCAGCCGTCGACGCCGCTGAAGCCGACGCAGCGCCGGCGGGCGATGAACCCGGCCACGGCAACAACCGGCGGCCCCCTTGCGGCTCGGCCTGCCAGGCCAGTTGCGTCCGGTCTGCAGCCAACTGCAAGGTGGTCGTTCCACTCACCGGCACGGTCTCGAACACCGCCGCAAAGCGCTCCAGCGCCAACACGCCCCAAAGGTTGGCGGTGGTGGTGTTCCAGGCGCCGCGCCGCTGTCGCGCCAGTGCGCCGGTCACCAATTGCGGCACCTCTTCGCGCCAGGCCGGGCTGTCGGCGGCCATCAGCAGCAAGCGCGTGGCATTGGCATCGGCGCCTTCCATCAACCACCACCAGTCGTCGTCGGCTTCGGTGCTGAAGGTGAGCGTGGTGCCGCCCGCCTGAAGGCGGCTGCGGATCAGCCGCTGCAACTCGTCGATGCGGGCTTCGCGCTTGGGCAATCCATCGACGCGGCGGTACAGGCTCCAGGCATCGAGCAAGGCCGATGTGGGCCAGACGGCGGGTGTCCAGGCCACCGAGTCGAGCATCCGCGGCACCACGCGGCCATGCCGTGCCAGGGCTTCGAGCGCCGACAGCTTGCGCACCGCCAGGTCGGCGCGCGGCGCATAGAAACGGCGCTCGATGCGGCCTTCGACAAAAGCAGCAAGCCCCGCCAGCATCGCATCGCGCACCGTGTCGGGCCAGGCCCAGCCGGCTGCGTCTGCGGTGCTGACCAGGTAGGCGGTGAGCCGGTCGCTGCCCTGTGGGGGCGAACCGGGTGCTGGAGGGAAGTAGCTGGCCAAGCCGTCACTGTCCAGATAGCCCGCAGCTTGGTCACGCAATGTTGCCCACGCCGCTGTGTCGCGCAAGCCGATGCTGCGCGAGGCCTTCTGTTCCAGACAGGTGTAGGGATAGGTCTGGAAGTAGCGCCGCACCCCCGGCATATCACCCGCCAGGCGCGGCGACAGAGTGGCGGCGATGCCGCCCGCACCCGGCCGGGCACCAGCCGGGGCCGATACCGGGATCGACACGGACCCGCCCGCATCGATCGGTTGCAAGGAGGCTTGCCAGACCCGCACGGGCACCGCCGGCACCACCGCCATCGCGGTCTGCAGCCGGTCGGTCAGCAGCGCGGCTGCGGCGCCACCGGATGCGGTGGCAGCCGCTGACGCGGGTCCGGATCCTGCCACTTCTGCAACTTCAGCCAACCAGTCGATGCGGTCGATGCCGCTGGGGATCTGCAGCGGCCAACTCACGCGCGTCGATGCGCCGGCCGCCAGCGTCAGTTCCTGTGGCGGGTTCGACGGCAGCGCCTGCTCGCTGGCCTTGCCCTGCAAGGTGGCCCGCAGGCGCATCGACCTTCGGGTGGTGTTGCGCAAGGTGTAGACCGCGTCGATGCGGTCGCCTTCGCGCACCAGCGGTGGCAGACCCGACAGCATCTGCAGGTCTTGCGTGACGTTGATGGTGGTGCTGCCATCACCGAAGCGTTCGAGCCCGTCCTTTCCTGCGCCCGCACCTGCATCCGCACCTGCATCCGCAATCGCCACCAGCCTGAAGCGGGTCAGCGAATCGTTCAACGGCACATCGATTCGGGCTTCACCCTTGGCGTCCAGCACCACCGTGCCGCGCCACAGCAACAGCGTGTCGAACAATTCGCGCGTGGGGTTGCGCCCGCCGCCGCCGCCGGGGGGCAAGGTCTTGCGGCCATAGTGCCGCCGGCCGACGATCTCGCCTTGCGCGGTGGCGGTCTCCACCCCCCAGGGCCGCGGTTGCAACAGCCCCGTCAGCAGTTCCCACGAGCGGTTGGGCTGCAGCGCCAGCAAGCCTTCGTCGACCGCGGCGAAGGCGATCTGCGCTCCCGCCACCGGCTGCCCCCGGTGGGTCACGCGCACCGTGGCCTGAGCCACCTCGCGCACCTTGTAGTCGCTCTTGTCGGTGCGCACCGACACATCCAGGCGCTGCGCGGCCAGACCCACCGACAGTTGCGCCACACCGAACTTGTAGGAAGGCTTGGCCAGGTCGACCGTGGCGGTCGGCTCGCTGTGTTCACTGTCTTCGTACCTGAAAGCCTGCCACCAGTCGCGCGGGTTGCGCCAGCCCCAGGTGAAGATCGACCACCACGGCGCTTCGCGCAGCCGGCCGCGCAACACCAGCACGCCGACCATCACATTGGGTGCCCACGACGCCTGGGTGTCACCCCCGGCCGGCACCGGCAACTCGATCACCGGGTCGCTGCCGCTCAAGGTGACCACGCGCGCCTCGACGATGCCTTCGCGCTCGACCGTCACCAGCGCAGTCGCCTGCCGGTACGGCATGCGCACCTGCAAACGCGCCACGCCACCGGGCTCGACCTCGCGTTGCTCGGGCAGCACATCGATGCGGTCGTCGTCGTTCTGCGCGAACCACCACGCGCCGCCGCGGCTGACCCACACCGTGCTGGCGGCTTCCGATGTACGGCCGGCGTTGTCGGTGGCGCTGGCGATCAACTCGACTTCGCCGCTGTCGTCGAGTTGGTCGACGGTGCAACCGATGCGGCCGCGGGCATCGCTGGTGGCCTTGCAGACCTCGCCCAGGTCTTTGGATTCGCGCCGGTTGTCGTAGGCATAGAAGCCACCCACCAGGCGCTTGCGAATGCTGACAGTGCGGTTCAAACGCGCCCGCACCTGCACCGTGCGGCCGGCCAGCGGCCGGCCTTCGGTGTCCAGCACCACCGCGTCGACGGTGAAGCGCTTGCGCGCTGCGGTCCAGCCCGGCACACGCAGCCCCACCACCAGCGCCGCCGGCCACAGCCGCGTGCGCTGGGCGATGGTCTGGCGTTCGCCGTTCGGGTCGTCGAAGGCCAACTCGGCCACCACATCGGCCGGGCCTTCCAGCGCGGGCAGCGGGTCGATCGTCAAGGCCGCGCTGCCTTGCTTGCCGGTGGTGGCCGGCAGGTTGCGCGCCACGATGCGGGTGCGGGAATCGCTGGCGCCGGATGCTTCTTCCTCTTCCGCTGCGCTTTCGGTGGACGGGTTTTGCGGCGCGCGGCTGGGCGGGTTGAAGCTGAAGTCCGACTGGTTGCTGAACAACGGCACCGCCGGCTGCAGCACCGCCGACAAGGTGACAGCGGCACCGGCCATCGGGCCACCCCCCAGCGCATCCAGACTGGCTTGGTAAGTCAGTGAAGAAGGTGCCACCTGTGCGCCCGACGGCGGCGCCAGCCGCGCATCCACCAGCGGCACGCGAAAGGCTTCGACGCGGAAGCTGCCGCTGCCGATGCGGCGCGTGTCGCGGGCGGCATCGCCGGCGTTGGCGTCCGACTTCGCACCGGCCGCGCCGCGCTGCTCCAGCGCCACGTCGTAGGCACCGAGCGCAGCGTTGGTGGGGATCTTCCAGGTGCTTTCGCTGGCGCGGGCACCTGTCGGCCAAGCCAGCGGCAGGCGGGTTTCTGCGCCACTTCCCACATGGCTCAGCACCACCGTGTCGGGCAGGTCGGCTGAAGCCGGCAGCGCCAGGCCCCGCGCGGTCTGCAGCCGCAGGAAATGCTTCATCGAGACGGTCTCGCCGGCACGCAGCAACGTGCGGTCGAACACCGTGTGGGCCTGGCGGTCGGGCTGCAGATCGGCGACGCTGCTGGTCGGGATGTCGAAACGCCAGGGCTCGATGCCGCGGTTCCAACCGCTGAAGACAAAGGCCACATCGCCGCCCACGCGGGCGCTGACGAACAAGCCTTCTTCGCTCAGGCACTTGGGCGCTGCCGGCTTCCTGGGCGCCGCGTCGTCTGCGTAGGGGTCGCGTTCCGCATCGGCTGCAAAGCCGCGGTCGATGCGGGCGATGCCATCGGCGCCGGTGCTGCCCTGCCACAGCGGCTGGCCGCGGCAATCGTTGACCACCACCGCGGCGTTGGCCACCGGTCGGCCGCGGTCCAGCGAGGTGACCCACACCAGCCCCGACGAGCGACCGCGCTTCAGGTGCACCCCCAGGTTGGTCACCAGCGCCGCGGTGCGGGCGTACATCGGCCCGCGGCTCTGCAGCAGCGCATCGCCGAGGATGCGCGACTCGACTTCCACCACATGCAGACCCCGTTGTGGAAGCGGCACGCCGATCACTTCGGTGGCACGCGGTGTGGAACCGGAAGCCGCAGCGGCAGCGGCAGCCGGCAAGGGAACACGCTGCACACCGGTCTCGTTGGTCAGCAGCGACTGCATGCGGGTCTTGAACTGGCGCTGCTGGTCGTCGCGAATCCTTGCAACCCAGCGCAGCAAGTCGGCGTCGCTGGCGCTGGCATCGAGCCGCTTGAAGGCGATGCGGCCACCGGTGCTGGCGCGTTGCAGATCGGCTTGCACCCGGCGCACGGTCAGCGGCAGCAACGCCGCCTGCTTCGGGTCTGACGAGGCTTCCAGGATGCCGAAGCCACCGCCCGCGAACTTGGCCAGCGGCGGCATCGGCCCGGTGGCCACGGTGAGCGGAAAACTGGCGGTGTTGGCCAGCGCGCGGCCGGCATCGTCGCGCAGCGCCGCGGGCAGGCTGAGCGTGAAGCGCGTGCCTTCCGGCAACGGCGCGTCGAACTGGATCGCCGACACGGTGGCGGCAGGATCGATGCCCGCAGCGCCACTGCGCTCGTCACGCGGCGCACGCGCCTCGCCGCCGCTGGCCTTGTCCGTGGGCGTGAGCCGCGCGGCCATTGCCAGCGCCAGCGGCACCGGTGCGCTGAAGCGCAGGGTCATCGGCCGCAGCGGCAGGCAGGGCGACTGCGCGTTCTCGCGCTCGCACTGGAACTCGGCCGAGAACCGGGCGCGCACCGTCCAGCTGAAACGTTGCTCGCGGGTCGACACCGGCGCATCGGGCGCGGTGGGCGCTGCGGCCGTGATGCCCGCTCCCCACACCAGCCGCACCCGCGCTTCGGGTGCGAAGCTGCGCTGGCAGGCCAGCAGCAAGCGTTGCTCGGGGTTGCGGGTGGCGCCGCGCGCTTTCAGCACCTGCGCCAATGCCTCGCCTTCGACGATGCGAACCGGCACGCGTTCGCCCAGGCCTTCGATCTCGCACCAAGCCGATCGCCGCACGCTGTCGGCATCCGGCGTGCCGTTCAGACGCAGCAGAAAGGCCTGGTCCTCGTCGATCGTCGAGCCTTGGGTCGGCGCCACCGACAGCACCGCGGGTGCGCCGGTCGAGAACTCGAAGGCACTCTGACCCTGCAGCGCCGAGCCGTCGATGGCGCTGAAGCCTGCGCGCACCTGCAGCTTGCAGCGGCTGCCGGCATCCAGCGGGGACGGCAGGTCGTAGACCCAGCGGCGGCTGCTGGTCCAACGGCCGCGGTCGGCGTTGGCGTCATTGCCGATCAGTTGCCGGCCGTTGCAGCGCAGCGTCACCGGCGGCGGCAGGCGCGGGTCGCCAGCCGGCACCACCGCGCTGTCGAATTGCACCACCACCTGCCGCACCACCGCGACCTCGCCGAGCGGCGACACGGTGCTGATGCGGGCCGCTTGCGCAGCGTGCAGCCCCAGCAACGCCAGCAGCAGCCCGGCGACGCCACGCCACTTGAAGGGTGCCGGGTCAACGCCCGGCCGGAACTGCATCGATCGAAGCCTCATGGCGCGATTCTGTCGCCAGAGGGGCCGTCAGAGCCGGGTTCCCTAAGGCGACTCTTTGGCCTCGATGGCATATTGGCGCCGCAGCGCCACCAACTGCCGCATCCGCGAATCGATCACCGAGGCTTCGATGAAGTCCTGCGGCGCACCGGCGCGGGCAGCTTCGGCACTGATCTGCTGCGCGGCCCGCAGGCGGTCGATGCCCCCGTTCAGATCCCCCAGCGCCACTTGCGCTTCGGCCGCAGCGCGCAGAGAACGCAGCTTCAGCCCGAGCGCGTCGGCGGTTTGCGACAGCAACTGCCACGCGGCTGCGTCCTGCGGCTGCTCGGCCACCCAGGTTTGCAAGGCTTCGGTGCTGTCGCGCAACGCGGTGGCCGAGGCCAGGCCATTCGCCGGGTTGGCGCGGTGCAGCTCCAACAGCGCCTGGGCCTGCAGCAGCAACGGCGGGCGCCGGTCTTCACGCGCCACCCGCCGTGCCGCCGACACCGACGGGGTTTGCGAGAGGCTCGTGGTCGCCGAGCCGCGATCACCGGTGGCATCCGCCTCGGCAGAGGCCCCGCCAGCCAACCGCGGCACCGGCAACGATGGCAGGCGCTCCAGCACCTGCAAGGCCGAACCCGCATCGCCGGCAGCCAGCCGCGTCTCGGCCTGCAGCAGGGCCAGCGCCCGCTCGGCCCGCGGGTCGCGCGGGGTGGCGCTGGCTGCCAACTGCTGCGCTTCGGCGACCAGGCTCTGCGCCCGCGCGGGCTCGCGCAGGCGAGAGGCCG
>JBBSPW010000125.1:0-10428 GCA_038258365.1 Burkholderiales bacterium
CACGGGCTGCGAGCGAGGCAGCAAGCCTCTTGATGGGTGGTGTCATGGCGGGCGAGTCTGCGGGTTGGGGAATCGGGGTCGACGGTATGTGACGCTTGTGACATTCGCGTGAAGGGGCTGTGACAGGATGAATTGAGGGGCAGGTAACAGGGGTCGCGGCACGGCGCATGCCGCCCCCCCCCCCGCGCGGCGAGCCCTCCGATCCCGTCACGCGTTTGTCATGTCCGCTGCCTACAGTGTGGTTGTTCAAACCAATGACAAAGGTTCTTTCATGACCACGACGATGTTCCGTTTGGCTGCCTCGTGCACCTTGTTGGCGGCTGGCGTGTGCCAGACCGCGGTTGCGCAAGACGTCACCGCTGCAGGCGCTTCGTTCCCGGCACCGCTTTACTCGAAATGGGCCGACACTTACAACAAGGCCACCGGTGTGCGCATCAATTACCAATCGGTCGGATCGTCGGCCGGCATCCGCCAGATTCGCGGCAAGACGGTCGACTTCGGCGCCTCCGATGCCCCGCTGAAAGACGAAGAGCTTGCAAAGGACGGCTTGGTCCAGTTTCCGACGGTGATGGGCGGTGTGGTGCCGGTGGTCAACATCAGCGGTGTCAAGCCGGGCGAGTTGAAGCTGACCGGGCAGGTACTCGGCGATATCTACCTGGGCAAGGTCACCAAGTGGACCGACCCCGCCATCGCCTCTCTGAATCCCGGCGCCAAGCTGCCGGATGCGACCATTGCCGTGATCCGCCGTGCCGATGGGTCGGGCACCAGTTTCATCTTCACGAACTATCTCTCGAAGGTGAACAGCGACTGGAAGGCCAAGGTCGGTGAGGGCGCAGCCCCCAACTGGCCCACCGGCGTCGGTGGCAAAGGCAACGAAGGCGTGGCCGCATTCGTGCAGCGACTGCCGAATTCGATCGGGTATGTCGAGTATTCGTATGCCACTGCGAACAAGATGTCTCACACCCAGCTGAAGAACCCGGCGGGCAACTTCGTCAACCCGGACGACACCACCTTCAAGGCTGCTGCTGCGGGTGCCGCATGGGACAAGAGCTTCTACCAAGTGCTGACCGAACAGCCGGGCAAGGATGCATGGCCGATCACCGGCGCGACCTTCATCCTGATGTACAAGAAGCCGGAGAACGCTGCCAAGTCGGCGGCTGCGCTCAAGTTCTTCGACTGGGCGTACACCAACGGAGACAAGGCGGCTGCCGACCTGGAGTACGTGGCATTGCCCGACTCGGTCAAGGCGCTGGTTCGCAAGTCCTGGGAAGCGATCCAGGACGGTGGCAAGCCGGTTTCCTACAAATAGGGACCTGTCTGCAGGCAGAGCCGGGCATCGCCTTCGGGTGATTCCCGGCAGTTGCCTGCGGCGCCGACTCACTCCGCCACGCACTCGGGACGCTCACCTTGGCCGCTACACTGCCAGCCTCGTCATCACAGGCAGACGCCACGTTGCTGGGCTCGGTTTCAGGCGCCAAGCCGCCCCCCCGCAAGCGTCGCCTGCCTTGGGCTGACGCGGCCTTTTCCGCTGCCGCGCATGTGGCGGCAGGTGTCACGCTGTTGCTGCTGGTAGGCATCATCGGCTCTCTGATCATGGGCGCCTGGCCGGCCATCGCCGAATACGGCCCCGCCTTCATGTGGCGCAGCGAATGGGACCCTGTCAACGAGCGCTTCGGCGGGCTCGTGATGATCTACGGCACGCTCGCCACATCGTTCATTGCGCTGCTGATCGCGGTACCGGTCAGTTTCGGCATCGCGCTGTTCCTGACCGAGTTGTCGCCGGGCTGGCTGCGTCGGCCATTGGGGATCGCAATCGAGTTGCTGGCCGCGGTGCCGTCGATCGTCTACGGCATGTGGGGCCTGCTGGTGTTCGGGCCGATCCTGGCGCAGTTCGTTCAGCAGCCCATGCAGGCATGGCTGGGCGATGTGCCGGTGCTGGGTGCGTTGGTATCGGGCGCCCCGGTGGGCATCGGCATCCTGTCGGCCGGCATCATTCTCGCGATCATGGTGATTCCCTTCATTGCCGCGGTGACACGCGATGTGTTCGAAACCACGCCGCCGATGTTGAAGGAGTCTGCCTACGCGCTCGGCTCCACCACGTGGGAGGTGGTGTGGAAGGTGGTGCTGCCGTACACCAAGTCGGGCGTGATCGGCGCGGTGATGCTGGGTCTGGGGCGTGCTTTGGGTGAAACCATGGCCGTGACCTTTGTGATCGGCAACTTCAACCAGCTCAATTCCTTGTCGCTCTTTGAAGCCGCCAACAGCATCACCTCGGCCCTGGCCAACGAGTTCGCGGAAGCTTCGCCCGGGCTGCACCAGGCCTCGCTCATGTACCTGGGCTTGATCCTGTTCGTGATCACCTTCATCGTGCTGTCGCTGTCGAAGCTGCTGCTGTCTCGCCTGAAGCGCAACGAAGGCATGCGCACATGAGCCCGCAGGGCCGCCCTGAGGGCGAATTCGAGAGTGCGCCGCACGGAGGTTGCAAATGAGTCTTGCAACGCTCGATCCGCGGCGCATGGCGATGCACAAGCGCCGCAAGGCTGTCAATGTGATGGCGTTGGCTTTGTCCTTGTCGGCGATGGCCTTCGGGCTGTTCTGGCTGAGCTGGATCCTGATCGAGACCATCCGGCTCGGCGTCGGGGGCCTGTCTTTTGCGGTTTTCACCGAAATGACGCCGCCGCCCCTGGCCGATGTCGGCGGGCTTTCCAATGCCATCGCCGGGTCGGTGGTGATGGTGGCGCTGGCCACCTTCGTCGGCACGCCGATCGGGGTGATGGCAGGTGTGTATGTGGCCGAGTACGGTCAACGCAGTTGGCTGGGCCGCACCACGCAATTCATCAACGACATCCTGCTCTCGGCACCGTCGATCGTCATCGGCCTTTTCATCTACACCGTGATCGTCGCGCAGTTCCGCAGTTTTTCGGCGCTCGCGGGCGTGTTCGCGTTGGCGTTGATCGTGATTCCGGTGGTGATTCGCACCACCGACAGCATGCTGAGCCTGATTCCGAACGCGCTGCGCGAAGCAGCCTATGCGCTCGGCACGCCGAAGTGGAAGGTGATCCTGGCGGTGACGCTGAAGTCGGCCCGAGCCGGTGTGGTCACCGGCGTCCTTCTCGCTGTCGCGCGCATCGCCGGCGAGACCGCACCGCTGCTGTTTACCGCACTGTCGAACCAGTTCTGGACGATGGACGTGACCCAGCCGATGGCCAGCCTGCCGGTCACGATCTTCAAGTTTGCGATGAGCCCCTACGAGAACTGGCGCGAGCTGGCCTGGGCGGGTGTCTTCATCATCACCGTGGGCGTGCTGTTGTTGAACATCACCGCTCGCCTGCTGTTTCGAAACAAGCATTGAGAGCACTGGACCCGAACATGGACGCGAAGGTCGCAACGACCGCACTCGACACCATCACCGAGAAGGCCAAAGTCACGGTGCGTGACCTGAACTTCTACTACGGCGGCTTTCACGCGCTGAAGCACATCAACCTGGACATCCCGGAAAACAGGGTCACGGCCTTCATCGGACCATCGGGTTGCGGCAAGAGCACGCTCCTGCGAACCTTCAACCGCATGTTCGAGCTGTACCCGGAACAGCGCGCCGAAGGCACGATCCTGCTCGACGGCGAAGACGTCTTGAGCAAGAAGCTCGATGTGTCCCTGGTGCGCGCCAAGATCGGCATGGTGTTCCAGAAGCCGACCCCGTTTCCGATGTCGATCTACGACAACATCGCTTTCGGGGTGCGGTTGTTCGAAGCCCTGCCGCGGGTCGAAATGGACGAGCGCGTCGAATGGGCGTTGAAGAAGGCCGCGCTCTGGAACGAGGTCAAGGACAAGCTGGCGCAAAGCGGTTCGGGTCTTTCGGGCGGGCAGCAGCAGCGGCTGTGCATCGCCCGCGGCATCGCCATCAAGCCCGAGGTGCTGTTGCTGGACGAACCCTGCTCGGCGCTGGACCCGATCAGCACAGGAAAGATCGAAGAGTTGATCCACGAACTGAAAGCCGACTACACCGTGGTCATCGTCACCCACAACATGCAGCAGGCGGCGCGCTGCAGCGACTACACCGCCTACATGTACCTGGGCGACCTGGTCGAGTTCGGTCCCACTTCAGAGCTTTTCATGAAGCCGAAGAAGAAGGACACCGAGGACTACATCACCGGCCGTTTCGGCTGAGGAGGCTCAGATGAGCGACAAACACCTGTCGACACAGTTCGACGCCGAATTGAGTGGCATCTCCAACCGCGTGCTCGAGATGGGGGGCCTGGTCGAATCGCAGGTCGAGCAGGCGCTCTATGCACTGGCACAGTTCAGCGGCGACATCGCCAGCACGGTGCTGCAGAAGGAAGAGCGCGTCAACCAGATGGAAGTCGAGATCGACCGCGACCTGTCGGCGATCATCGCGCGCCGCCAGCCCACTGCGCGCGACCTGCGGCTCCTGATCGCCATCAGCAAGACGATCGCCAACCTGGAGCGCGTAGGCGACGAAGCCGCGCGCATTGCGCGCACCGTGCAGCGGCTCATCAACACCGGTGTCTCGTCGCGCCTGCGGGTTCCGGTGGCCGACCTGCGCTTCGAGGCCGATTTGGCAATCGCGCAGTTGCGCAAGGCACTGGATGCGTTCGCGCGGCTCGACACCGTGCGTGCGCTCGAGGTGCTGAAGCAGGACGACCAGATCGACCAGGAGTTCGACGGTCTGATGCGCAAGCTCATCACCTACATGATGGAAGACCCTCGGATGATCTCTTCCAGCATCGACCTGGTGTTCGTGGCCAAGGCCATCGAGCGGGTCGGCGACCATGGCAAGAACATCGCCGAAGCCATCATCTATGTCGTCAAGGGCACCGATGTGCGCCACACCTCGCTCGACGATGTCGAAAACGTGATTCGATGAAGCCGAGCCTGCAGTGATGAGCAACAAGCGATGAGCGCCGTGCTGGTGGTGGAAGACGAATCGGCGATCGCCGAGTTGATCGCGATCAACCTGCGCCATGCCGGTTTCGAGGTGCGCATGGCGGTCGATGCCGACGCGGCGCAGCAAGAGGTCGACCGCGTGCTGCCCGATCTGGTGCTGCTGGACTGGATGCTGCCGGGCCAGTCGGGTGTGTCTCTGGCACGGCGCTGGCGCGCCGATGCGCGCACCCGCGAGTTGCCGCTGATCATGCTGACGGCCCGCGCCGAAGAAGCCGACACCATCGCCGGTCTGGACGCGGGAGCCGACGACTACCTGACAAAGCCGTTTTCGACCAAGGAGTTGCTGGCCCGCATCCGTGCGGTGCTGCGCCGCAAGGCGCCCGAAGCGCTGGATACCGCGGTGGAAATCAGCGGCTTGCGCCTGGACCCGGCCACCCGCCGTGTCAGCCGCCCGGTCGACGGGCTGAGCCGCGAGGTCAAGGTCGGCCCCACCGAGTTCCGTTTGCTGCACTTTCTGATGACCCATCCCGAACGGGTGCACAGCCGAGCCCAATTACTCGACCGGGTCTGGGGCGACCATGTCTTCATCGAGGAGCGCACGGTGGATGTGCATGTGAAGCGGCTGCGCGAGGCGCTGGCGCCGGTGCAGTGCTCGGCGCTGATCGAGACCGTGCGCGGCGCCGGCTACCGGCTGACGCAGCAGTTGGGCCGTCTGGCGGCCTGACCGGCCAGGGGCGCAGCGATGGGCTGGTGGTTCGTTCGCACGGTCGGCGCTCTGTTGCTGGTGCTCGCCGGGGGGGTGCTGGGTGCCGTGTGCGGAGCCTTGCTGCACACCGATCTGAAGCTGCCGCTGTCCGGCCTGGGCGCTGCGGCGATGCTGGCCGTGGTGGTGTGGCGCGATTCCTGGCGCGGCCAGGATCTGATGGATTGGCTGCGTGGCCAGCACACCGACCAGGCCCCGCGGGACACCGGCTTTTGGGGCGAATTGGCCTACCGCACCGAGAAAACGCTGCGCGCATCCGAGGCCGATGTTCGCGACGAGCAAAACCGCCTGTCGCACTTTCTTTCGGCCATCGAGGCATCACCGAACGGCGTCCTGATGCTCGATGCCGAAGGCTGCATCGAATGGTGCAACTCGGTGGCTGCGCAGCATTTCGGGCTCGACCCGGTCCGCGACCGGCAGCAGCGCGTGACCAATCTGGTTCGCATGCCGGCGTTCGTCGCGCATTTGCAAGCCGGCCGCTTCGAGGAGGCGGTGGTGTTCAGCGGACCGCTCGGGCACACCACGCTGTCGGTGCTGGTGCGCCCATATGGCGAGGCGATGAAGCTGGTGCTGTCGCAAGACATCACCGAGCGCGAGCGCACGGAAAACATGCGGCGCGAGTTCGTTGCCAATGTGTCGCATGAAATCCGCTCCCCGCTGACGGTGCTGGCGGGTTTCGTCGAGACCCTTGCCACACTGCCGCTGACGGAAGTCGAACGCGCGCGCGTGCTGGTGCTGATGGAACAGCAAACCAGCCGCATACAGAGTCTGGTCGGCGACTTGCTGACACTGGCCAAGCTGGAAGGGAGTCCGCTCCCCGGGCCCGATCGCTGGGTGGCGATGGCGGATCTGCTGCAGCGCGCGCTGGATGACGCGTCGGCACTGTCGGCGGGGCGCCACCACATCGGGCTTTCGGGTGCGGTCGATGCCGAAGTGGCTGGCAGTGAGTCCGAGATCCACAGCGCGGTCACCAACCTGCTGAACAACGCGGTGCGCTACACCGCCAGCGGCGGCCGCGTGGAGCTGCATTGGAACTGGCGCAGCGACGGGGGCGGTGAGGTGGTGGTCAGCGACACCGGCATCGGCATTGCCAAGGACCACCTGCCTCGCCTGACCGAACGTTTCTATCGCGTCGATGGCAGCCGTTCACGCGACACAGGCGGCACGGGGCTCGGCCTGTCGATCGTCAAACATGTGGCCCAGCGCCACGGTGGCGAGATCGAGATTCAGAGCGAAACCGGCAAGGGCAGCAGCTTTCGCATCGTGTTCCCGGCGCTGCGGGTTCGCAGGCGCGTCGCCGCCAGCGCGCTGGCTGCTTGAGAAGAAGCCGGCCGGCTCTTCAGCGCCGGTAGATGAGCGTGGTGTCGTCGCGGTCGCTGGGGCGCTGAACGGCAGCCGACTGCGTCCAACCCGGGGGCGCCGGAGTCGAAGTGCCGCGCCGGGCGATCAGCAACAGCGTGTCGCAAGAACCGGAGGGCGCCGCGGGCGTGGCATCGACCCGCCAGCCGCCGAAATATTCCAGTGCGGCCACGGTGGCCGGTGCCAACCCCGGCGCAGCGATACAGGCGTTCGGCGCAATGTGGGCCGACAGTGCGGCAACCAGGGTGCGCGGGCTTCGGGCGTAGTCCGCCAGCCGCAAACCGAGCGTCATCACCATCAGCCAGCACAGCGTCACACCAGCGGCTGGCAGCACCAGACTGCGCCACAGAGCTTCGCGCTGACGGCCGGTGCGCCAGCGAACCAGCCACAGCCAGGCAAGCGTGCCTGCGGCAGCCAGAGCGACAGCGAGCCATGAGATCTGCGGCACGAAACCCGGCACCAGCCGGGCCACGTTGGCTGCCGGCTTGGCGGGCACGCCCACATGCACCGACACCACCATCACCCAGCCGGTGACCGCGAAGATCGAAAAGAAGATCATCGAGAACCAGTCGACCGCAGCGGCTGCGCTGCGCTTCAGGGTCGGCAGCGCGAACGCGGCCAGCACCGCGAGTCCCGGCAGAGCCAGGAGAAGCGCGCGGTCGGAACCGGACATCACGATGTTGGCTGCCAATGCCACTCCCACTGTCACCAGCGGCACCGACAAGTGTCGGTGCGCCAGTTGGCGGCGCCAGCGCCACAGCGTCCACAGCGCCAGCGGCCAGGCCGGCCACAGGAACCAGAGCCATTGCCGGGCCAGGCTTGCGACATCCAGCGTCGACAAGTTGGTGGCCCGCCAGCGCCATGCGCCGAACACCATCGCCGTCACTGCGGCAAGCGCCATGGCCGCCGCCAGCCACAACGTGAAGGCACGCACCTGGGCATAGCGCGACAACGCGCAGACGAACAGCCCGGCCAGCCCAGCGGCCAGCGCCATGCTGGGAGCGCCGCTTCCGGCCAACAGTGGCAGCGCGAGCAGCACCGCGACGCGCGAGCGCCCGATGCGGTAGGGCGCAGCAGCCAGCGCATAGCCGAACAAGGCGGTCGCGAACAGCTGCCCCAACTCGGGCGTGGTTTCGTGGCCCAACTGCAGCAGGCCGAGCGTGGCGATCAGCGCCAGCAAGGCGCCGTCGGCGATCGCGCGGGCGTAGTCGATCGGCGCGGCTTCGCCGCCGAACGCGAAAGGCACGGGCTGCGCCGCTTCGGTGCGCGCCAGGTGGAAGCTCGTGGTCCAGACCAGCGACATCGTCAATGCCAGCAGCAGCGCAAACGGGATGCGCGCTGCAAAGGCGGGGTCCAGCCAACCGTTGCCGGCGGAGATGAACGCGGCGCCGAGCCAGTGTGTCAGCAACGCGGTGTCGGCCGGCACGCCGCCGAGGGTCGGTGCCCACCACGGCGTACGGCCGTCGGCAATCGCCACCATTTGGCCGAAAGCGGTGATGTCGGCATTTCGCCACGGGTCACGTCCGAACACGCCGGGCAGCACATAGGCCGCGCACAACAGCAACAGCGCCACGCGCGGCAGGCGGCGCGCGGCGCGTTCGGTCACCAGTGCGGGTTTGGGGGTCTTCGCCCGGTTGCCGGAAGCGGCGTTCACAACCGAGCTCGGTCAGGGCGGCCTTGGCCTGCACCCAGGAAAGGGACACCCGCGAAACATGCGCCCGTCAAGCCAGCACCCATGAAAAAGGCAGCCTGGGCTGCCTTTGAAAGATGCCGAAGCCCCGGGAGACAGGCGCTTGCGAGTCGACTGCAGAGCGGTCGGGGAAACGATGGCCCCGCGCCTTCGACCTCAGTCGGCAGAAGCATCGGCCTTGGCTTCACCGGCCTCGGCAACCGGCGCAGCAGCAGGGCTCTTCTTCATGCCGACGCGCGCGAACTTGTTGCGGAACTTCTCGACGCGGCCACCCAGGTTGTCGATGCTTTTCTGCGTACCGGTGTAGAACGGATGGGTCTCGCTGGTGCTTTCCAGCTTCATCAGCGGCAACTCGCGGCCGTCGTCCATCTTGATGGTGTCCTTGCTTTGCAAGCACGACCGGGTGACGAAGGTAAAGCCGTTGGACAGGTCCTGGAAGCAGACCTCGCGGTAGTTGGGATGAATGCCGTCTTTCATGGGTGCCTTCTTGTGTGCTGCAGAAAATCCGCAGACCGGTAGCTTGACCAGCCACGTGGCGTGTGATCCGGATGCTTCCTCTGCAAGCTCTGGACCCCATTCGCCTCGCACTTGGTCGGGGGGAGGCGAGCGTTGAGCCCGCCAAGGTAGCCGGCGATTGTAATCAGCCGCCGCGCCGCATCATGTCGAAGAAGTCGTGGTTGTTCTTGGTGGCCTTCATCTTTTCCAGAATGAATTCCATCGCCTCGATCTCGTCCATCGGATAAAGCAGCTTCCTCAGGATCCAGCTCTTCTGCAGGATTTCAGGCTTCAGCAGCAACTCTTCGCGCCGGGTGCCGCTCTTGTTGATCAGGATCGACGGGTAGACGCGCTTCTCGGCCATGCGACGGTCGAGGTGGATCTCGCAATTGCCGGTGCCCTTGAACTCCTCGTAGATGACTTCGTCCATCTTCGATCCGGTGTCCACCAGTGCGGTGCCGATGATCGTCAGCGTGCCGCCTTCTTCGGTGTTGCGAGCCGCACCGAAGAAGCGCTTGGGACGCTGCAGCGCGTTGGCGTCGACACCGCCAGAGAGCACCTTGCCCGACGACGGCAACACGTTGTTGTAGGCCCGTGCCAGTCGGGTGATCGAGTCCAGCAGGATCACCACGTCCTTCTTCATTTCGACCAGCCGCTTGGCACGTTCGATCACCATCTCGGCCACCTGCACATGGCGCGCAGCGGGTTCGTCGAAGGTGCTGCTGATGACCTCGCCGCGTACGGTGCGCAGCATCTCGGTCACCTCTTCGGGCCGCTCGTCGACCAGCAGCACGATCAGGTGGATCTCGGGGTGGTTGGCCACCAGCGCATGGGCGATGTGCTGCATCATGACCGTCTTGCCGGTCTTCGGCTGCGCCACCAGCAAGGCGCGCTGGCCTTTGCCGATCGGGGCGATCAAATCGATGATGCGGCTGGTGATGTTCTCCTCAGCCTTGACATCGCGGTCCAACCTGAACTGCTCCTTCGGGAACAGCGCGGTCAGGTTTTCGAACATGATCTTGTGCTTGCTCTCCTCGGGCGTCAGGCCGTTGACACGGTCGACCTTGACGAGGGCGAAATAGCGCTCGCCGTCTTTCGGCACCTTCACTTCACCCTCGACCAGATCGCCGGTGTGCAGGTTGAAGCGCCGCACCTGGCTGGGCGACAGATAGATGTCGTCGGTGCTGGCCATGTAGCTGGCTTCGATGCTGCGAAG
>JBBSPW010000126.1:0-10392 GCA_038258365.1 Burkholderiales bacterium
AGGACGACGTCAGACGCCGCCACGCAAGGCCCGCCGGGTGCTGCATCCGGCGGGCCTTGCGCTTTGTGGCAGGTGGCAATGCCGGGTCGGCTTCCTTTGTGGGCGCCACCATGACCGTTTGAATCCATTGGAGCGCAGATGGAAGTCAAGCTCGACAAGCGGTATCCACTGCCGGCCAGCACCGAGCAGGCCTGTGCGGTGCTCGGCGATGTGCGTGCCACCGCGGCCTGCATGCCCGGCGCCAACATCACCGAACAGGTCGACCATACGCACTACACCGGTACGGTCAAGAGCCGCGTCGGCCCGGCCGTGATGAGCTTCAATGGCGAGATCGAGGTGCTGGCGCGCGACGCTGTGGCGCATTCGGTGCAACTGTTGGGCAAAGGCGCCGACAAGGCAGGATCGTCGGCGTCGATGAACCTGAGCGCCGCGGTCGAACCCGGTGACAGCCCCGACAGCAGCGTGCTGGTGGGCAAGGCGACGATCATCGTCAGCGGCAAGCTGGCACAGTTTGGCAGCCGCCTGTTGGTGCCGGTCTCCGACGCGATGCTCAAGCAGTTTGCGGACAACTTCGGCAAGGCTGCGGCAGCGGTTTCGGTGGCTTCCGAGTCGGCTGCGGCACCGGGCGCACCGACCGCACCGGCTCCGGCTCCGGCATCGGCATCGGACGCCGCCGCCGCAGCGGCAGCGACTCCAATACCGGCAGCCGCACGGACCGCAGCGCCAACGCCGGCACCCGAGCCCGCCAACGAACTCAACGCGCTCGGCCTGGTGTGGGCCGTCATCAAGGGCTGGTTCGCCAGCCTCTTCAACAAGCGCTGACTTTGGGGCAATCGCGGAGCAATCGATGAGCAAGAAGAACAGCGACAACGACAAGAAAGCCAAGCGGCTGGGCAAGGGCGAGTACGTAGACAAGCTGGAGCCCTTGCAGCTCGAATTGAACGACATGGCGCGCTGGCTGCAGCAAACCGGCAAGCGCCTGGTGGTGCTGATGGAAGGCCGCGACACTGCGGGCAAGGGCGGGGTGATCTCGGCCATCGGTGAAACCCTGAACCCACGCCAGTGCCGCACCGTGGCGCTGCCCAAACCCACCGAGCGCGAGCGCACGCAGTGGTACTTCCAGCGCTATGTGACGCACCTGCCGGCGGCTGGTGAGATTGTGTTGTTCGACCGCAGTTGGTACAACCGCGCCGGGGTCGAGCAGGTGATGGGCTTTGCTTCGGACAACGAGGTCAAGTCGTTTCTGCTGCAGGCGCCGGTGTTCGAACGCATGCTGGTCGATGACGGGATCCTGCTCTTCAAGTACTGGCTCACCGTCGACCAGGAACAGCAGGAACAACGATTCGCCGAACGCCTGGCCGACCCGCTCAAGCGCTGGAAACTGTCACCCATCGACCTCGAAGCACGGGCGCGTTATGCCGATTACGGCGAGGCCCGCAGTCAGATGCTGCGCGCCACCCACAAGGCCCGCACACCGTGGACGCTGGTGGACTTCAACGACCAGAAGGCGGGGCGGCTGAAGCTGATCCGCCACCTGCTGGATCACCTGCCCGACCACAAGGTGCCCGAGACGCTGCTGGAGTTTCCGCCGCTGCCTGGCAAACCCTTGAAGGAGCAGTTCAACGGTGCGCTGGAGCCGATCTGAGGAGGAGTCTGGCGCTCGATGGACTTCGTCAACCTGCCCTTGTTCGCGGCTGCAGCGCTGGTGTTCTGCAGCGTGCTGGCAGGTCTGTACTCGGCGCGCATCGGCTTCTCGTTCTTGCTGGTGTTTCTGCTGGCCGGGGTGCTGGCCGGTGAAGACGGACCCGGCCGTTTTCGCTTCGACGACTACCGGCTGAGCTTCTGGGTCGGCAACCTGGCGCTGGCGGTGATCCTGCTGGACGGCGGCTTGCGCACCAGCTTTCGCACCTTCCGCATCGGCTTCGCGCCCGCCGGGGTGTTGGCCACGGTGGGGGTGTTCATCTGCGCCGGCATCACCGCGGTGGCGGGCGTATTCCTGGCGGATCTGGGTTGGGGCGAGGCGCTGTTGCTGGGCGCGATCGTCGGCAGCACCGACGCGGCAGCGGTGTTCTCGCTGCTGCAGCGATCCGGCGTGCGGCTGAGCCCGCGCGTCGAAGCCACGCTCGAGATCGAGTCTGGCGTCAACGACCCGATGGCGGTGTTTCTGACGGTGGCGATGCTGGGACTGCTGGGGGGCAGCATCGACGGGGCGACGCCGCTGGCGGCCAACGGCCGCAAGGACTGGATCGATCTGCTGCAGGTTTTCGGTCTGCAGTTCGGCCTGGGATCGGTGATCGGCGTGGGCAGTGGCTTTGCCATGGCGCTGCTGCTCGAGCGCGTGGCCGCGCACCGTGCCGGCAGTGCGCAGGCGCTGTTGCTGGGCGCAGCGGGGCTGGCCGTGTTCTCGCTCACCGGCTTGCTCGGCGGCTCCGGTTTCCTGGCGGTGTACCTGTTCGGTTTGATCGTTGCCAACCGCGCCGCTGACGCGGTGGGGCCGACATTGGCGGCGATGGACGGCTATGCCTGGCTGGCGCAGGCCGGCATGTTTCTGCTCTTGGGATTGCTGGTCACGCCCTCGGACCTGGTGGGCCGGCTCGGACCGGCGCTCGGTGTCGCTGCGGTGCTGATGCTGGTGGCGCGGCCGGTGGCGATCTGGCTCTGCCTGCTGCCATTTCGCTTCAAAGCCAACGAGGTCTGGTTCATCGCCTGGGTGGGTTTGCGCGGTGCGGTGCCGGTGGTGCTGGCGATGTACCCGCTGCTGTCAGGCATCCCCAATGCCGAGACCCTGTTCGACATCGCCTTCGTGGTGGTGCTGGTATCGCTGATGGTGCAAGGCACCACGATCGGCGCGGCGGCGCGCCGCACCGGGGTGGCGCAAACAGCGAGCGCAGACGGCGCGGCTTCGCAGCGATCCGACGCGGGACGCGATTACGAACTCGACCCGCAAATGACCCTGGCGTCGATCTGCGCCTTCTACCAGCTGCCACCGCCCGACACCGCCACACTGACACTGGCAGACTGGCTCAATCGGTCATTGAACCGCCCGCCAGTGGTGGGCGACAGCGTCAACCTGGGCAAGGCGACGGTGGTGGTGCGCGAGTTGCACGACGGCCGAATCGCGCGCGCTGGGTTGTCGATACCAAGCTAAGACCGAGCAACCCGACGGACCCTCCGCGAGCGTGCGCGAGCGAAGCGCAGCGACCCCACCAAGAAGAGCCGCGGAACCGGCTTTGCCGGGCCGCAGGCGAACATCCCCCTCGGGGGGGCTGCGAGCGAACGCGAGCTTGGGGGCTTCTAGTGCCCCAGGATCTTCGACAGAAAATCCTTGGTGCGGTCGCTCTTCGGATGGTCGAAGAACTCGTGCGGGGTGTTCTCTTCGACGATCTGTCCCTGGTCCATGAAGATCACCCGGTCGGCGACGGCTTTCGCAAAACCCATCTCATGCGTCACGCACAGCATCGTGATGCCCATGCCGGCCAGCTCGGTCATCACATCCAGCACTTCCTTGATCATCTCGGGGTCGAGTGCGGAGGTGGGCTCGTCGAACAACATGATCTTCGGCGTCAGGCACAACGCGCGGGCAATCGCCACCCGTTGTTGCTGACCGCCCGACAACTGCAGCGGGTACTTGTCGGCTTGCTCGGCGATTTGCACCCGCTTGAGTTGCTGCATGGCCCGCTCTTCGGCTTCGCGTTTGGGCAGCTTGCCCACCCACATCGGCGCCAGTGTCAGGTTCTGCAGCACCGTCAGGTGGGGAAACAGGTTGAACTGCTGGAACACCATGCCGACTTCCTTGCGCACCCGCTCGATCGCCTTGACATCGTCCGAGAGTTCGACGCCGTCGACGATCAGCGTGCCCTGCTGGTGTTCCTCCAGCCGGTTGATGCAGCGGATCAGCGTGCTCTTGCCGGAGCCCGAAGGCCCGCAGATCACGATGCGCTCGCCTTTCGCGACGCTCAGGTCGATGTCGCGCAGCACATGAAAGTTGTTGCCGTACCACTTGTTGACCTTGTCGAACTGGATGATCGGATCGGCCATGGTTGTTTCAATGACCTCAACGGTTTTTGGACGTGGACAAACGCTTCTCGATCCACAGGCTGTAGCGGCTCATCGAAAAGCAGAAAACGAAGTAGATCGCGGCGATGAAAAGATAGGCCTCGATCTTGAACGGGCGCCAGTTGGCATCGGAATTCAGCGCCAGCTGCATCGAGCCGGTCAGCTCGTACAAGCTCACGATCGTCACCAGCGAGGTGTCCTTGAAGATCGCGATGAAGTTGTTCATGATGCCCGGCACCACCAGCGCCAGCGCTTGCGGCAGCACGATCTTGCGTTGTGACTGCCAGTAGCTCAGACCCAGCGTGTCGGCGGCCTCGAACTGGCCTTTGGGTATGGCCTGCAATCCGCCGCGCACGATCTCGGCCATGTAGGCGGCCGAAAACAGCGTGATGCCCACCAGCACGCGCAGCAGCACATCGATGCTGGTGCCCGGCGGCATGAAGAGAGGGAACAGAAAGCTCGCCATGAACAGCACGCTGATCAACGGCACCCCGCGCACCAGTTCCACATAGATCACGCAGACCGTGCGGATGGCCGGCATGTTGCTGCGCCGGCCCAGGGCCACCGCCACTGCCAACGGGAAGGCGAGCGCGATCGACAGCGTGGCCAGCAGCATCGTCAACGGCAGCCCGCCCCAGCGGTCGGTGGTCACGCCTTCCATGCCCGCGAAGCCGCCGAACATCAAGCCGAAGAACAGCGCCAGTCCCACCACCCACACCAACGCCAGCCAGGGTTTCCAGAACAGGCGCACGCAGCTGAACACCAGCAGCGCCACCATCACCACCGTGGCGATCAGCGGGCGCCATTGCTCATCGAACGGATAGCGGCCGAAGATGATCAGCCGGTACTTTTCGGTCACCACGCCCCAGCAAGCACCGAGCCCGCGCGCGGCCTGGCACTGGTCGGAATTGGGTGCAAACACCGCCTGCGTCAGCCCCCAAGTTACCAATTGCGGCAGCCACCACGCCGCCAGCGCGATAAACAGCACGGTAGAGATGCTGCTCGCAAGGTTGCCGAACAGGTTGCGCTTGATCCAGGGGATCGCGCCTTCGGTGGCAACCGGCGCCACCCGCGCCTCGATCGGCTGAAACGCAAGACGGCCATCTTCCGCCACCGGCATCGGCAGCGGTTGCAACGAGCCCGCGATGGGCGTAGGGGGGGGCGAGCTCATCAGCCGCCGAAGCTTGCCAGCGTTGGCGGCCAGAACGCGAGCGAAGCGTCGCGAACGCAACCAGGTGGAGCCGCGGAACCGGCTTTGCCGGGCCGCAGGCGAACGCCCCCCCGGGGGGCAGCGACCGTCAGGGAGCGTGAAGGCATCATCTCTCTTTGATCGCTGCGCGTTTGTTGTACCAATTCATCAACGCCGACGTGCCCAGCGATGTGGTCAGGTATACGAGCATGATGATCGAGATGCACTCGACGGCACGGCCGGTCTGGTTGATGGCGGTGTTCGAGATCGACACCACATCGGGATAGCCGATTGCCACCGCCAGCGACGAGTTCTTGGTCAGGTTCAGGTACTGGTTGGTCAGCGGCGGAATGATCACCCGCAGCGCTTGCGGCAGCGACACCAGCCGCATCTGCTGCCCGCGCGACAGGCCCAGTGCACTGG
This sequence comes from Burkholderiales bacterium, assembly GCA_038258365.1. Classification (GTDB taxonomy): domain Bacteria; phylum Pseudomonadota; class Gammaproteobacteria; order Burkholderiales; family Burkholderiaceae_C; genus Rubrivivax. The sequence goes on from JBBSPW010000126.1 coordinate 5,669, forward strand.
CTGCTTCGCCTTGCCCCAGCGGCACCGAAGCGATGCCGGCCCGCACCACCTCGGCCACGAACGAGGAGGTGTACAGGGTCAGCCCGAGCAGCACGGCGATGAACTCGGGGGTCAACGAACTGCCGCCGTCGACCGAGAAGCCGCCGGGCGTCGGCACATTCCATTCGGTGGGCGCACCGCCGATCGCCCAGCCGCCGATGGCGCAGCCGACAATCAGCAGCAGCGACGGCAGCAGCACGGCGCGCGGCCGTCCCGTGGCCTCGAAGTTTTTCCGCGCCTGCCGCGCCCACAGCCACGACAGCACCGCACCCAGCACCGCTCCGGCTGCGGCCACGGCATAAGCAGCGCTCCAGACCGGCACCGGATACGAAATGCCACCGTTGCTGAGATAGAACAGGTCGAACAGCGACTTTTGCTGCGCTGGCAGGGGCAGGGCCTCGATCAGCATCAGGTACCACATCAGAAGCTGCAGCAGGATCGGCACGTTGCGGAACAGCTCCACATAGCCATAACAGAGCCCACGCACCAATGCGTTGCTGGAGAAGCGGCCGATGCCCAGCAGGGTGCCCAGCACGGTGGTCAGCACGATGCCGATGATCGCCACCCGCAGGGTGTTCAGCACGCCGATGCCGAAGGCCTTCCAGTAGGCGTCGTCTGGCGAATACGGCACGATCTTCTCGCCGATGTCGAAGCCGGCCGGCGCGGTCAGGAAGTCGAAGCCGCTCTGGATGCCGCGCACCCGCATGTTCTCGAGCGTGTTGCTGGCCAGAAACCAGATCGCCAGGCCGATCAACAACAGTGCCAGCACCTGGTACACGAGCGCCCGCACCGCACGGCTGCGCCACGACCAGTCGCGCTTGCGCGGTGGTGCGGCAGCCGGTGCCAGTCGGGGCGCTTCGCCCGGGGTCGATGGGGGTGCGTTCATCTCCAGGGGCGCAATCTCGGGTGCGTCATGTCAGGATGTGCTCGGGTGACAAACGCTTTGAGCCGAACACCGAACAGGGCAGCAGCTGCCCGGTTCGGGGGTGCGACAACGACAGGACAGCGGCAAGACAGCGGCGACCGGGCTCGCGGGTCTGCCGATCAGCCGCGCTGTCGATCAACCAGTCAACGAATCGGCGGCGCGTACATCAGGCCGCCCTTGTTCCACTGGTTGTTGAGACCACGCGGAATGCCGAGCGCACTTTTCTCGCCCACGTTGCGCTCGAAGATTTCGCCGTAGTTGCCGACGGCCTTGATGGCATTGGCCATCCATGCCTTGTCCAGACCCAGCAGTTTGCCGGTGTCTTCGCCGTTGCCCAGGATGCGGCCGACGACCGGGTCGGTGCTGGTCGCCATCTTGTCGACATTGGCCTGAGTGATGCCGTATTCCTCGGCTTCGATCAAACCGTAGATGACCCATTTGGCGATCGCGAAGAACTCGTCGTCGCCGCGCCGCACGGACGGACCCAGCGGCTCCTTGCTGATCAGGTCCGGCAGGATCGTGTGTTCGGCCGGCACCCGCGCTTCCTTGTTGCGGGTCGACGCGAGCCCCGATGCATCGGTGGTGTAGGCGATGCAGCGGCCGCTGAAATAGGCGCCGGTGGCGGCTTCCAGCTTCTCGAACACCACCGGTTTGATGTTCAGGTTGTTGGTGCGCGAGTAGTCCGTCAGGTTCTTCTCGGTGGTGGTGCCCGATTGCACACAGACCGTGGCGCCTTTCAGCGCCTTCGCACTCTTCAGCTTCATCTTGGTCGGCACCATGAAGCCCTGGCCGTCGTAGTAGGTGATGCCGGCGAAGTTCATTCCCAGCGAGGCATCGCGCGTGAGCGTCCAGGTGGTGTTGCGCGACAGGATGTCGATCTCGCCCGATTGCAGCGCGGTGAAGCGCTGCTGCGCGGTCAGTGGCACCCACTTGACCTTGCTGGCATCGCCAAGCACCGCTGCGGCGATGGCCTTGCAGATGTCGACGTCGAGTCCGGTCCAGTTGCCTTGGCTGTCGGCCGCGGAAAAGCCGGCCAGACCGGTGTTGACCCCGCAGACCAGTTGGCCGCGGGATTTGATCGCGTCGAGCGTCTTGCCGGCATGGGCCGGCAGTGCGGCAATGGTGCCGGCCGCCAGCAAGGCGGCCAGGGCGAGTCGGGACAGGGTTTGGGTCATGAAGGAATGCTCCGTTTTTTCTGGGCTCGGGGATGGATGCGTGTCGCTGCGAGGCAAGGGCGGCTGGCCCAGCCTGAACTGCGCCAATCGCGACGCAGGCGAAACGGTAGCCCCAAAGCGGTACACGCAGCAACTGTGCCAATCCCTTAGCGAGCAGGGGGCACCAGCGAGGGTCCAACCGAGCGAATCAAGCGATTCCGGTGGTGCGCATGTCTCCCCCAGCGCACCAGCATGGGATCGAACAGGGCTCGCGACGGGGGTGGCCGCCCAAAGAAAAACCCCCGGTCGCGGAGTTGCTCCGCGGCCGGGGGTTGGGGCAAGGCCTGCATTCGCGGCCTGCGCTACGACCTCATTTGTGCTTCTTCATGTCCAGCGCGCGCTCGGTGCCTTCGGCTTTCCACATGTTGGTGGCGACATCCACCTTGGTCGACTTGCCGTTGTCGAAGTCGACTTGCACCTCGTAGCTGTTGGTGCCCTTGACGACTTCGTACTCGACATAGTCCTTTTCGTTGTCGTTGGTGGAGGTGACCTGATAGCCCATTTTCTTCAGCTCCGCCATGTAGTAGCCGCGGTCATGACCGATGCCGAGGGTCTTCTCGAGCCGGTCCTTGTCGCCCGACCAAGCCTTCATGTAGGTGCGATCGCGATAGGCCTCATTGCCCTTCACATAGCCAGTGGCGGCAGGCACGGTCTTGCCGGCCATCGCTTGCTTGGTGGCATCTGCACGCCACAGATTGGAATTGACATTGACACTCTTGGCCATGCCATTGGCCTTGTCGAAGTCCATTTGAACTTCATAGGTCTGGCTGCCCTTGACGACCTCGTACTCCACTTCGGTGGGCTTGTCGACGTTGACGGAGGTGATCTGGAAACCCTGGTCGGTCAATGCCTTGGTGTACCAGCCGCGGTCATGGCCCTTGACGAGTTCACGCTTGAGCATGTCCTTGTCGTTGCTCCACGTGCCCATCTGAGCGCGGTCGCTGTAGGCGGGACCGGTGTAGGCGACTTTCGGCGGCGCGGTGGTCACCGTTGCGGGCGCGACCACCACCGCGGGCGCCACCACCACCGCCGGCTTGCTGTCGGCAGCCTGCGCGGCTGCGGGCAGCAGCAAAGCGGCTCCAAAGGCGGCAATGGCATGGGTCATACAGCTTCGGTTCAAATTCATGGTTTAGGCTCCTTGGAAGAACACACCCTCTTGTGTGAGTTCTTGTTGATGATCGAGGCCCCATCTTGAGGACCGGCGGCCGTTCAGGGCATCGGGGGCCATCGCCCGATTTCGTGGGAGCTCTCCGAAGCACGGGCAGTGTTTTCGGCACCACTGCGGAAATGGAGATGGCGCATGTGACGTGGCATGCTCCAGGCCGGAACGGGTGACCGACAAGGGGCGCCGGACCCCAACGGGAGCACCGCAGATGAACAGCATGGATGTCGAAGTGATCCGCACCGCCATGGACTGGATGAACCGCGGCCACCGGGTGGTGATGGGCACGGTGGTGCGCACCTGGGGAAGCGCGCCGCGTCCCCCCGGCAGCTTGATGATCATTCGCGACGACGGGCAGGTGGCCGGCTCGCTGAGCGGCGGCTGCATCGAAGACGACCTGATCGATCGCGTGCGGCGCGGCGAACTGGCCTCGCGCCTGCCGCAGGTGACGGTCTACGGCGCCACGGCAAAAGAAGCGCAGCGTTTCGGCTTGCCCTGCGGCGGCAGCGTGCAGGTGGTGCTGGAGCCGCTTTCAGCCGGCTCGCTGCTGCGCGAGTTGCTGGCCGGGATCGAGCAACACACCGTCGTCAGCCGCCGTCTGGTGCTGGCCACCGGACTGGTGACCCTGGGTCCGTCGACCGAGGGCGATGCCTTGCGCTTCGATGGCGCGATGCTGCACACCGTGCACGGCCCGCGCTTGCGGCTCTTGATCGTCGGTGCCGGCCAGTTGAGCCGTTACCTGGCCAGCATGGCGGTGATGCTGGATTACCGCGTGACGGTTTGCGACCCGCGCGAGGAATACCTGGAATCGTGGGAGTCGGGGCTGGCCGCATCGGGCGCCATCGAAGGCGTGACCGTGTCGCGCCAGATGCCCGACGACCTGGTGCTGGCCATGAACCTCGATGCGCAGAGCGCCGTGGTGGCGGTGACGCACGACCCGAAGCTGGACGATCTGGCGCTGATGGAAGCGCTGAAGACGCCGGCCTTCTATGTGGGTGCACTGGGTTCGCGGCGCAACAACGACGCGCGGCGGGCACGGTTGCTGGAGTTCGATGTCAGCGATTTTGAAGTGGCGCAAATGCGGGGTCCGGTGGGGCTCAATCTGGGCGGCAAGACCCCTCCCGAGATCGCCCTGGCGATCGTGGCCGAGATGACCGCGGTGCGACGGGGTGCGGCACTCGACGGCACGCTCGCCGACTGGAGCGGGTCGCTGACCGCTTGCACGACCCCGGTCTGAGCCGGACGCAAGAGCAGAAGCCAGAGCCGGCGGCGAAACCGGCGCGCAGGGACTTCAGCGCAAATCGACCCGGTCGCTCAATTCGTTCGGGTTGTGTGCACCGGCAGCCACCGCAAAGTGCAGCGCCAGCAAGGCGTCCACCGCATC
>JBBSPW010000127.1:0-10326 GCA_038258365.1 Burkholderiales bacterium
GTCAGACCCTCTGGCTGGGCATCGCCATCGCGCTGCATCGTCAACGGACCCTTGCACAGCGGGCAGACCAGCAGGCCTACAAGGCGATGATCGATGGACATGGTCAAGGTGAGGTTGGGGGTGAGCGTGGGGGTTGCAGCGGCTGCGACCGGGGCGCATCGAACAACGCGCGATGCAGGTCCGCAAACAACGGCGCGGGCAGACAGAAGTCTAGCGGCAGCACCCAGATCTGCGGCCGGGGTCCGATGCGGTTCGGGTCCAGCTTGATCGCGTCTTTCTCGGTGGTGATGATCTCGGTGGTTTCCGGTGGCCAGGGCAGGGTGCGGTAGGGATGGTGGTCGGGCAGCGCCAGGCGGTCGATCTGCACGCCGGCTTGCTCCAGCGTGGCGAAGAACTTCTGCGGATCGCCGAGCCCGGCCATCGCCAGCACGCGGCGACCGCGAAGATGAGACAGCGGGGTCGGGGTCGGCGTCCGTGTCGATGTCGGCGCAGGTGCCGATGCCGATGCCGATGACGATGACGATGACGATGCCAACGGCGCGTCGCTGTCGGCTGCAGTGTCACCGACCGCTTCGGCGCCGCTGGGCGCGCCTTGCCACCACTCGGCGAGCGGCCAGATCGCAGGAGACGAGCGGGTCACAACCGGCCCCGGCAGTGGGGTGCTTTGCCGTGTGCCGGTGTACAGCAACCAGGTTCGAGGTGGCAGCTGCTGCGGCAGGGGTTCACGCAAGGGCCCGGCAGGCAGCAGCATCCCGTTGCCGGCACCGCGGTCGTCGAACACCACCAGCGCCGCGTCGCGCGCCAGGGCGTGGTGTTGCAGGCCATCGTCGGACACCAGCACATCGACCTGCGGGTGGGCGGCACACAGCGCTCGGCCGGCTTCTGCGCGCGCGCGCGCAACCCAGACCGGCACTCCCGTGCGCCGGGCGATCAGCAACGGCTCGTCGCCTACCTCCGGCGCAAGGTCGTGGCTGCGAACGGCGCGGGTCGCAAGCCCGTCGCGGCCGAACCCGCGAGAGATCACGCCTGGGCGATGCCCAGCGGCTTGCAGCGCCCGCACCAGCGCGATCACCGTGGGTGTCTTGCCGGCTCCACCCACCACCAGGTTGCCCACCACCACCACCGGCACCGGCATGCGTTGCGGTTGGGTCAGCCGACCCCGACGCTGTGCCATTCGCCCGTACAGCATCGACAGCGGCTGCAGCAAACGGCTGACCCACGTCGCTTTGGGTTGCCACCACGCGCGGACCAGCGGCGCGAGCATCGCTGCCGCCTGCGGGCCGCGCTGGCCCCGTTTCAACTCGCGATCAGCGGCTGCCGCCGCCGGCGGTTTGCGCTGCGAAGGTGAGTCGCACCAGCCCCGCACGCCGCGCCGCGTCCAGCACGTTGATGACCATTTGGTGAGCCGCCAGGGCATCGGCCGAAATGACGATGGTGCTGTCGGCGCGGCCGGCTGCGGCGCGTGCCAGTTCGGTGCTCAGCAACTCGACGCTGCGGCCATCCACCGGCTGTCGGTTGATGGAATAGCGGCCGTCGGCGCTGACCGCAACGATGATCTCCGTCGGCCGTTCGCGCAACTGCTCGGCATCGGCGGCGGGCAGGGTGATCTGCAGCTCGGTGAAACGCGAGTAAGTCGTGCTGAGCATCAAGAAGATCAGCACCACCAGCAACACGTCGATGAAGGGGATCAGGTTGATCTCGGGCTCGTCGAGCCGACGGCGGCTGAACTTCATGTGGCCGAGCTTGTCATTCGGCGCCGCGCACGGCAAAGCGCATCAGGTGCGGCACCATGCGTTCGGCTGCGAGTTCCATTGCCAGCTGGTATTCGTCGACCCGGCCGCGAAAATAGCGGTACAGCATCAGCGAGGGAATCGCGATCATCAGACCGAAGGCGGTGTTGTAGAGCGCCACCGAGATGCCATGGGCCAACTGCTGCGGGTTGGTGCCGGCGCTGAGCGCGCCAGCCCCAGCGCCGGCGGGAGCCTGCGAGCCGAAGATCTCGATCATGCCGACCACGGTGCCGAACAAGCCCAGCAATGGCGCTGCCGCGGCGATGGTGCCCAGCGTGTTCAGATAGCGTTCCAGGTCGTGCACCGCCACCCGGCCGGCGTTCTCGAACTGCTGGCGCAGCACCGGCTCGGTGATGCGGGGCTCGGCAATCACGCAGCGCAAGCCCGAGGCCAGCACGCTGCCCAACACCGAGTTCTCGCCCAGCTTGTTGACCACATCGGCTGCTGGCAGGCTGGTGCGGGTGACGCCCACCACTTCTTCCAACAAGGTGGGAGGAGCCACCAGCGAGCGGCGCAGCCGCCAGAGCCTCTCCAGCACCAGGGTCAAAGCGACCACCGAACACAGAATCAGTGGCCAGATCGGCCAACCGGCGGCTTGTATGATCGACAGCAAGGGGGGGTCTCGCGCGGTCGGGTACCGCTCTGGCGGGGCAGCAGGGCCTCCGAAGCGCTGGATTATGGCCGACCCCGTGAGGGCATCGGTATCCGTTCTCACGGCGCCGGTCGTGCCACGAAAACGTCGGAGTTGCGTGGGCCGCCATGTGGGTACACGACCCCGCCACGCACACCACCTTCTGTGGACAACTGTGTGGACAAGGCGCACCGAAACGGCAACGCCGGCACAGGTGGCGACCCTGCGAAGCCGCTCTCTTGTGCGAACGAGTAAAAATTCTCATGCAAATCAACAGCTTGCAACTTGATGACAGTGGCATGACCGCGCATGCGGCCACTTCAGGCTGGAACCATCGGCCTGTGGAGTTCCCGATGCCCGCGGGCTGCGGCTTTCCGCATGACTGAGCCCCAATCGCCGCTGCCCGCGGCGCTGTCCATGTCGACGTCCGCTTCACTTTCGTGGGGCGTGGCCGCGCTGCTGCTGGCCAGCGGGGATGCGCTGGCCGCGCGCTTCGGCTCGGTCACCGTGCGCGGCGAACTCTCGGGCGTGGCCCGTGCGGCCAGCGGACATTGCTATTTCAGCTTGAAGGATTCCGATGGCGCGCCGGCCTTGCTGCGCTGCGCCATGTTCCGCCGCGCAGCGGCAATGATCGACTTCCAGCCCGCCGACGGGCAGCAGGTCGAACTGCGGGGCCGCCTGTCGATCTACGAGCCGCGCGGTGAGTTGCAGATGGTGGCCGAGGCGATGCAGCGCCTGGGCACCGGCACGCTCTACGAAGAATTCTTGCGCCGCCGCGCCAGGCTGCAGTCCCTGGGCTTGTTCGAGGCGGCTCGCAAGCGTGTGCTGCCGCGTCACCCGCGTGCGGTCGGGGTTGTCACGTCCACCGGCGCAGCAGCCCTGCATGACGTGCTGACCGCGCTGCAGCGGCGCGCACCGCACCTGCGCGTGGTCGTCTATCCGAGTCTGGTTCAAGGTGCCGACGCCCCGGCCGCACTGGTGGCTGCACTGGCTGTCGCGGGTGCCCGACAAGAGGTCGATGTGCTGCTGCTGGTGCGCGGCGGCGGGTCGCTGGAGGACCTGTGGGCCTTCAACGACGAGCGCGTGGTTCAGGCGGTGGCCGCGTGCCCGCTGCCGGTGATTTGCGGGGTCGGGCACGAAACCGACATCACGCTGTGCGATCTGGTGGCCGATCTGCGGGCCGCCACTCCCACCGCCGCAGCCGAGCGGGTGGCACTGCCGCGAGACGATCTGCTGGCCGACCTGGATGCTCGGAATGCGGTGTTGCAGCGCGCCTTGCTGCGCCGACTGCAAACCGCGGCTCAACGCCTGGACCAGATCGGTTTGCGGCTCGGTCAACCGGCACGGGGTTTGTCGGGCCAACAGCAAGCGTTGGCGGCGCAGGCGTTGCGGTTGCGGCGCGGCGCGGCGTCTGGCTTGCAGCAGCGAAACGAACGCCTGACACGCACCGCCGACCGTGTGCAGCGCGCCATGCAGGCGCAGCTGCTCGCCCACGCCAACCGCCTGCAAGGCAGCGCCCGCCATCTGCAGGCGAACGACCCGGCGGGGGTGTTGAAGCGCGGCTATGCCTGGATCGAATCAGCCGATGGCCGCCCGGTGGTGTCGGTTCGCGCCTTGCGACCGGGCCAGGCGGTGCAAGCCGTCTGGGCCGATGGCCGCGCGCAGGCCGACATCGTTTCGGTCCAACCGCTGACGCCAGCAGGTGATTAGCCGCTGCCTACAATGATTTTTAGACCAGTTGTCGCAGGCAGATGTCGACTCTGTTGCGGAACGCTGGAATCGCCAACCCCCAAAGGAGAGACGACATGGAACACACACTTCCCGACCTGCCCTTCGCAATCGATGCCCTGGCACCGCACTACAGCAAGGAAACGCTGGAGTACCACCATGGCAAGCACCACAAGGCCTATGTCGACAACCTCAACAAGCTGCAGAAGGACACCGAGTTCGCTGCGATGAAGCTCGAGGAAATCGTCAAAAAGGCATCGGGCGGCATCTACAACAACGCCGCGCAGATCTGGAACCACACCTTTTTCTGGAATTGCATGAAGCCGAGCGGCGGCGGCGAGCCCACCGGCAAGCTGGCCGATGCGATCAAGTCCAAGTGGGGCAGCTACGCCGACTTCAAGGAAGCCTTTGTCAAATCGGCGGTGGGCAATTTCGGCTCGGGCTGGACCTGGCTCGTGAAGAAGGGCGACGGCAGTCTGGACATCGTCAACACCGGTGCTGCCGGCACCCCATTGACCACATCGGACACCGCGCTGATGACGGTGGACGTGTGGGAACACGCCTACTACATCGACTACCGCAACCAGCGCCCGAAGTTTGTCGAGACTTATCTGGACAAGCTGGTGAACTGGGAGTTTGCGCAGAAGAACTTCGGCTGAGCGAAGGGCCAACAGCGGCCGGGGTGCGGGAGACCGCATCCCGGCCGCTTTCTTTGTGTCGCTACTTCGTGAACGGCGCTCCGCGCAGCCGCATGCCGGCCTTGATGCCGTGTTTGGCAAACCAGCCCTGGTTCATCTCGAGCGCATAGCGCACCGGCTTGGCCGAGCAGTGCGACGCTTCGGACTGTGGTTCCATGTCGGCCAGGTTGACGATGGTGCCGTCGTCGGCGACGAAGGCGATCGTCAGCGGCAGCAGGGTGTTGCGCATCCAGAAGCAGCGCACCGCGGCGCTGCGCTCGACGAACAGCATGCCTTCGTTGGTGCCCATCTGGCGCCTGAACATCATGCCGGTGGCCTGCTGATCGGGAGTCACGGCCAGCTCGGCCTGGATCAGGTGCATGCCGGCGCTGATCGGCGTGGTGTCCAGCTTCGGCTGGGGGCCGCTCTGCGCGACTGCTGGCAGCGATGCGAGCGCCAAGGCAGACCCCAGCATCGCCACCGCGGGGGCGACGGCCCTGCAGGCTGCGGCGCCACGGCTGGCGGGAGCGTTGAATCGGTTGGTCTTGATGCAGATCATGGTCGCGTGGCGGAAGCGGGCCTAGATTATTGGCGGTGAATCCCGAACGCCCATGACCGCCGCTGCGTTGACGGCGCCCGCCGGCGCTGCCGATACGTCCAGCGCCGGCTCCGTGCTGGACGACCCGATCGAGTTCGACCATTGCAGCCGCTGGCTGCCAACGGACAGGTCGGGTCCGCACGGCGAGCGGCTGGCCGAATCGGTGCTGCAGCTGGGTGGGCTGCATTGCGCGGCCTGCAGCGGCATCGTCGAAGCGGCCTTGCTGTCGCAGCCGGGCGTGCACAGCGCGCAGGTCGGATCGGCGGCCAGTTTGGCGACGGTGCGCTGGGCGCCGTCGGCGACGAAACTGTCGCTGCTGGTCGATGCGGTTGTGCGCGCCGGTTACAGCGCGGTGCCCGATGCCGCAGCCCCCGCGCGGGCGCTGCGCCAGCGCATGCAGCGCAAGGCGCTGTGGCAATGGTTCGTGGCGGCGTTCTGCGCGATGCAGATCATGATGCTGGCCACGCCCTCGTATGTGGCGGCGCCCGGTGAGCTCCAGCCCGATCTGTTGCGGTTGCTGAACCTGGCGAGCTTGTTGCTGAGCCTGCCGGTGCTGGTGTTCTCGGCAGCGCCGTTCTTTCACGCTGCATGGGTGGCGCTGCGGCAACGGCGCGTCAACATGGATGTGCCGGTGGCCCTGGGTGTGGCCATCACGTTCATCGCCAGCACCGGTGCCACGCTCGAACCTGGGGGCCTGTTCGGTCACCAGGTCTATTTCGATTCGATGGCGATGTTTCTCGCCTTCCTGCTGGGGGCGCGCTATCTGGAGCTGCGTGCCCGCCATGCAGCTGCAGAGGCGCTGGAAAGCGAGTTGGCCCGGCTGCCCGAAACCGCACAACGCCTGCAGGCCGATGGCAGTGCCACCACCGTCAGCCTGAAGCGCCTGCAACCGGGCGACCGGATCCGGGTGCCGGTGGGCTCGGCCTTCGGCGCCGACGGGGTGATCGAAACCGGCAGCACCCGGGTCGACGAGTCGATGCTGACGGGCGAAGCCAGTGCCGTGTCACGCAGCTCGGGCGACGAGGTCATCGCTGGCAGCCTGAACCTGGCGGCTGCGGTGCAGGTGCGGGTGACGCGGGTGGGTGCCGACACCCGCTTGAGACAGATCGTCTCGATGATGCAGGGCGCGATGACCCAGCGCCCGGCGATGGCGCGCATGGCCGATCGGTGGGCGACACCGTTCCTGTGGTCGGTGTTGCTGCTGGCGGGTGGCGCGGCGGCTGCCTGGTCACTGGTCGATCCCGGCAAGGCGGTGTGGGTCGCCGTGTCGGTGCTGATCGTGACCTGCCCGTGCGCCTTGTCGCTGGCCGCACCGGCCACGCTGGTGGCTGCGGCACGCGGGCTGGCGCGGCGCGGCGTGCTGTTGCAACGGCTGGACGCGCTGGAGGCGCTGGCGCGGGTGCAGCAGGTCTGCTTCGACAAGACCGGTACGCTGACCGATGGCGAGCCGCAATGGCAGGCGACGCGGGTCACGGCAGCGGGGCGGGCCTGGTTCGGCGCACAAGCGGCCACCGACGACGCGACCGCCGAATCGGCTGCCTTGCGCCAGGCGGCGGCACTTGCGGCTGCGTCCTCGCACCCGCTGTCGGTTGCGCTGACGCGGGCGTCGCCTGGCGCCGCCGACGCTGCGTTCATGGGCGCAGCGCAGGAGACAGCGGGCAGCGGGCTGGTGCAGGCCGACATCGATGGCCACGAATGGCGCCTGGGTGCACTGCGGTGGGTGGCAAGCACGGACTCAACCAACGCCGATGTCGATGTCGGCGCAGACCCCGATGCCCATGTCGCACTCGGTTGCGGCGGTGTCGTGCTGGCCAGCTTCAGCTTTCACGAAACCTTGCGCCCCGATGCCGCAACCACGCTGCAGGCATTGCGCGACCAGGGGCTGCAGCTGAGCTTGTTGACTGGCGACAGCCTGCCGCGGGCCCATGCATTGGCGGCCCGGCTGCAGATCCACGATGTCCACGCCGCCGCCAGGCCCGATGACAAGCTCGCCCTGATCGCCCGCTTGCAAGCCGACGGGCGTTGCGTGGCGATGCTCGGCGACGGCATCAACGACGCACCCGTGCTGGCGCGGGCCGATGTCTCGCTGGCGATGGGGCAGGGCGCGCTGGTCTCGCGCTCGCAGGCCGATGCGGTGATCACCTCGAACCGGCTGTCGGCCTTGCTGGACGCCCGCGCCACCGCAAAGAAAGCGATGCGGATCGTGCGCCAGAACTTCGTCTGGGCCGGGCTCTACAACGCCTGCAGCATTCCGCTGGCGCTGGCTGGCTGGCTGCCGCCGTGGGCCGCGGGCCTGGGCATGGCGGGCAGCTCGCTGGTGGTGATCGGCAACGCCCTGCGTGCCGCACGCTGACGAAGCCGGCCCCAAGCTCATGGAAAGCCTGTACCTGCTGATTCCGCTGTCGCTGGTGTTGGTGCTGGCGCTGCTGGCGCTGTTCGGCTGGGCGTTGCACGGCGGGCAGTTCGACGATCTGGATCGCGAAGGGCATCGGATCCTGGATGCCGATGCGCCCGCACTTGATGTCGATCAAGTCGCGGATGCAGGCGGCCCCGAACAATTGCCAGTGGCACGACAAAGCGCGTGCCCCGATGAATTCGTGCCCGCAGGAGACCGTTCATGGCAGCAGCCGCCCACCCGATCGCAACGCCGGTTCCAACCGGGGCTGCGGCCGCCATTGCCGGAGCCCATGCCGGTGCTATCGCCGGAGCCGCCGCACCGCCGGTAGGTGCCGAACGCGCTGCAGAACGGACCGGCACAGCGGTCTATGCCGACAGCGCGGTTCGGTTGTTCGCACTGGCCGCGGTGGTTTGGGGCGTGGTGGGCATGCTGGTGGGGGTGGTGATCGCCTCGCAACTGGCCTGGCCCGAACTGAACTTCGGCATCCCGTGGCTCAGCTACGGCCGGCTGCGGCCGCTGCACACCAACGCGGTGATCTTCGCCTTCGGCGGCTGCGCCTTGATGGCGACCTCGTTTCATGTGGTGCAGCGCACCTGCCAGACCCGGCTCTTCATGCCGCGGCTGGCGATGTTCGTGTTCTGGGGCTGGCAGCTCGTCATCGTGGCTGCCGCCATCAGCCTGCCGATGGGCTACACGCAGGGCAAGGAGTACGCCGAACTCGAATGGCCGATCGACATCTTGATCGCCGTGGTGTGGGTGGCCTATGCGGTGGTCTTCTTCGGCACCATCGGCCAGCGGCGCATCCGGCACATCTATGTCGCCAATTGGTTCTTCGGCGCTTTCATCCTGACGGTCGCGCTGCTGCACATCGTCAACAGTGCCGCGGTTCCGGTCGAGCTGATGAAGAGCTATTCGGCCTATGCCGGTGTTCAGGACGCGATGATCCAGTGGTGGTACGGCCACAACGCGGTCGGCTTCTTTCTGACCGCGGGCTTTCTTGGGATGATGTACTACTACATCCCGAAGCAGGCCGAGCGCCCCGTCTACAGCTACCGCCTGAGCATCGTCCACTTCTGGGCGCTGATCTTCACCTACATGTGGGCCGGGCCGCACCACCTGCACTACACCGCGCTGCCGGACTGGGCGCAGAGCGTCGGCATGGTGTTCAGCCTGATCCTGCTGGCGCCCAGCTGGGGCGGCATGATCAACGGCGTCATGACCTTGAGCGGGGCCTGGCACAAGCTGCGCGACGACCCGATCCTGAAGTTCCTGATCGTCAGCCTGTCGTTCTACGGCATGAGCACCTTCGAGGGGCCGATGATGTCGATCAAGACCGTCAACGCCCTCAGCCACTACACCGACTGGACCATCGGCCATGTGCACAGCGGCGCGCTCGGCTGGGTCGGGTTCATGACCATGGGGTCGCTCTACCACCTGATTCCGCGCATGTACGGCCGCACGCAGATGTACAGCGTCAAGGCGATCGAGACGCACTTCTGGATCGCCACCGTGGGCATCGTGCTCTACATCGCAGCGATGTGGATCGCCGGTGTCATGCAGGGGCTGATGTGGCGCGCAGTGAACCCCGACGGCACCCTGGTCTACAGCTTCGTCGAAAGCGTCAAGGCCACCTACCCGTACTACGTGGTGCGCATGCTGGGCGGCGTGCTGTACCTGGGCGGCATGTTGTTGATGGCCTGGAACGTGGTGATGACGGTGCGCGCCGGCAGCGCTGCGCCGTCTCCGATCCCTGTGCCGGTGAAGCCCGGGGCACAAGCTGCCTACCGGCCCGCCGCGGCCTGACCCGATTCCAACACCAGCGAGACATTCATGGCAGAGCACGCCAAGCCCAGCGGGCACGAGAGGATCGAAACCAGCAACACGCTGATGATCGTGTTGATCGTCATCACCGTGGCCATCGGTGGCTTGGTCGAAATCCTGCCGCTGTTCTTCCAGCGGTCCATGACGCAGCCGGCCGAGGGCATCAAGCCGTACACCGCGATGCAGCTGGCGGGCCGCGACATCTACCTGCGCGAAGGTTGCTACAACTGCCATTCGCAGATGATCCGGGCCCTGCGCGCCGAAACGCTGCGCTACGGGCCGTTGTCGACCGCAGGCGAATTCGTCTACGACCACCCGTTTCAGTGGGGCAGCAAGCGCACCGGTCCCGACCTGCACCGGGTGGGCGGCAAGTACAGCGACGAATGGCACCGACTGCACATGAACAACCCGCGTGACCTGGTGCCCGAGTCGAACATGCCGGCCTATCCGTGGTTGCTGACCGACAAGGTCGACGCGGCCGGCATCGCACCGCGCATGCGTGCCTTGCGCCGCGTCGGCGTGCCTTACACCGACCAAGAGATGGCGGCGGCGGCCGACGCGGTCGACGGCCGCTTCGAGATCGATGCGCTGGTGGCGTACCTGCAGGTGTTGGGCACAGCCGGCCCCGCTGCGCTCGCCACCGCCCAACCCTGAACCGGACGGAGACTGCAATGGACGTCAAC
>JBBSPW010000128.1:0-10322 GCA_038258365.1 Burkholderiales bacterium
ACATCGCCTTTACCGGCGGCTCGTTCGTCGCCGCGCTGTGCCAGGGCATCGTGCTGGGAGCGCTGCTGCAGGGTGTGAAGGTCGCCAACCGCGCCTATGCCGGTGGCTGGTGGGACTGGCTGACGCCGTTCTCATTGTTGTGCGGGGTCAGCGTGGTGGTGGCCTACGGCTTGCTGGGCGCCACCTGGCTGATCCTGAAGGGAGAGGGCGAGTTGCAGGCCAAGGCGCGCGGCCTGTCATGGTGGCTGGGTGGCGCCACGCTGGCCTCGGTGGTGGGGGTCAGCGCGGCCACGCCGTTCCTGGAAGGCGCCTACTTCGAGCGCTGGTTCGGTTGGCCCAAAATCGTTCAGGTGGCAGCGGTGCCGATCGTGGTCGTCGTGGCCGCGCTGCTGTTCATCCGCAGCCTGCGTGCCGGGCATGAGCTGGCGCCGTTCCTGCTGACGCTGTTCATCTTCGGCTTGTGCTTCGTGGGCCTGGGCATCAGCGTCTATCCCGATGTGATCCCCGGCTCGGTGACGATCTGGGAAGCGGCCACCGACAAGAGCAGCCAGGCCTTCATGCTGGTGGGCACCGCGGTCATCATGCCGATGATCCTGATCTACACCGGCTGGGCGTACTGGGTCTTTCGCGGCAAGGTCGACAGCCACGGGTATCACTGATGCCCCCACGCTCCCTGACGGTCGCTGCCCCCCGGGGGGGCGTTCGCTTGCGGCCTGGAAGAGCCAGTTCCGCGGCTCCACTTGGTGGGTTCGCTGCGCTTCGCTCGCGCACGGTCGCTGCGGTCCCCGGCATCCAAGGTGGGTTCGCTGCGCTTTCGGCCTGGAATGCCAGGTAACAAACTCAGCGCGTGGCTGTCTCGGCTCTCTGTCGCCGAGGCGCCCGATGCCGCTCAGTTGCCGCGCTCACCTGTCGAGCGCTGGCTGTGGCTGGCTGCGATTTGGCTTGCCAGCGTTGCGCTGCTCGGCGCGGTGGGTTTGCTGATCCGCTTCGCATTGAAGGGTTGAGGCGCCGGGTGGCGCTGCGGCTCAGGCGGCCAGCTTGCCGGCAACGCGCACCGAGCCTGCATTGATCTGCCCGATCAATTGCGCCTTCAGCGCATCGGCGGTCTGGTTCGGACCCTGACAGGTGCCGGCCGCATCGTGGCCGCCGCCACCGTGGCTCAGCATCAACTCTCCCACCGGCAACGGGTTGCCGCGGTCGAAGATCGACTTGCCGACCGTGTAGACGGTGTTCTGCTTGTCGCGGCCCCACATCACATGCATGCTGATGTCGCACTGCGGAAACATCGCATAGACCACAAAGCGGTTGCCGGCATGAATCACCGCTTCGTCGCGCAAATCCAGCACCACCAGGCAGCCATGCACGGTGGCCACGCGTTGCAGTTGCTCGCGGAACAACGCGTGCTGCGCGAAGAACAGGTCCACGCGTTCCTTGACATCCGGCAGCGCCAGGATGTCGTCGATCGCCATGTCGCGGCAGCAATCGATGAGCATCATCATCAGCTGGTAGTTCGACACACGGAACTCACGGAAGCGGCCCAGTCCCGTGCGGGCGTCCATCAAGAACGACAGCAGCTCCCAACCGGCCGGGTGCAGCACATCGTTGCGGCTGAAGCCGGCCGAGTCGGCCTTGTCGACGGCGTTCATCATCTCGTCGCTGATGCGGCTGCCGAAGCGCGCCTGGCCACCGAAGTGGTCGTACACCACCCGCGCTGCTGACTTGGCCTCGGGATGCAGGATGTGGTTTGGCCGCGGCCCGTCGCCATTGCGGATGGCTTCGCTGGCATGGTGGTCGAAGCACCAGCCGCAGCCCTGCACATACGGCAGGTTGGTCAGGATGTCGCGCTCGGTCACGGCCACCTTGCCGTCCTGCATGTCCTTCGGGTGCTGAAAGACGATTTCGCCCAGCAAGCCCAGCTCCTTCAGGATGACCGCGCAAACCAGGCCGTCCATGTCGCTGCGGGTCAACAGACGGTAGGTGCCGGTCTCAGGGATCGGGGTGGTGGGATGCATGCAGGTGGCTCCGTCGGGACAAAGGTATCCGCGCGCCGACATGGCGCGCACCTGCTGTCTATCGGCGTTGCCAGCGCAGGCTTGAGCTTGCGCCTGCCATTGGCCCGCGCGTGCGACGCGAGCCAAGGCGGCAAACCGGACTACACGTCGGCCAGCGTGAACGGCAACTTGCGCAGCCGCTTGCCGGTGGCATGGTGAATCGCATTGCCGATCGCCGCTGCCGTGCCGACGATGCCCAGCTCGCCGATGCCCTTGACCCCCAGCGGGTTCACGAAATCGTCTTGCTCGTCCAGCATCGACACCTTGACCTCGCCGATGTCGGCATTGACCGGCACCAGGTACTCGGCGATGTCGGTGTTCAGGAAGCGCGCACGCTTGAGGTCGGTCAGCGTGTGTTCATGCAGGGCCGAGCCGATGCCCCAGATCATGCCGCCCATCAGCTGGCTGTGCGCGGTCTTGCGGTTCAGGATCTTGCCGGCCGCGAAGGCACCGTGGATGCGCGGCACGCGGATCTCGTGCGTCCAGCGGTTGATGCGCACCTCGACGAACTGGGCGCCGAAGGCGAACATCGCATGCGTCTTCGTCACCGGACCCGCCACGCCGAAGCCGCCCATGTAAGTCTTCTTCAAGGCCTCCGGGGTCAGTTCGGGGTGGGCGTAGTTGCCTTCGACCTCGACCTGTCCGCGCGGCGTGGCCTTGACCGCATCGACCAGCGCCATCCGCTTGCCATCGGCGCTGATCAGCATGCCGTTGTCGAGCCGCACCTTCGATGCATCGACACCCGAGAGCGGGTTGTCCTTGGCTGCCGACAGCTGACGCGCCACCTCGGCACCCAGCGCCAGACAAGCCACATGCACCGCCGAGCCGGCGCTGGCCGATGTCACCGACCCACCCGAGATCGGTGCCACCGGCAGGCTCGAATCGCCCATCGCCACCGCCACGGCGTCCAGCGGCAAGCCGAGCCGCGCCGCCGCGATCTGGCCCATGATCGTGTAGGCACCGGTGCCCACATCGTGCGCCGCCAATGCCACGCTGGCGGTGCCGTTGCCGCCCATCTTGATGCGCGCCGAAGATGGCGCAACCGAGGTCGGGTAGGTGGACGTGGCGCAGCCATAGCCCACCAGCCAGTCGCCGTCGACCATCGAGCGCGGTGCCACGCTGCGCTGCTTCCAGCCGAAGCTCTTGGCCGCATCGTCATAACAAGCCATCAACGAACGCGACGAGAACGGCACACCCATGACCGGATGGTTTTTGGTGTCGTTGACGCGGCGCAACTCCACCGGGTCCATCTTCAGCGCGATCGCCAACTCGTCCATCGCCGATTCGAGCCCGAAGAAGGTCTGCATCTCGTTCGGCGCGCGCATGAAGCCGCCCGAATTGGTGTCGGACCGGGCGATGCGCTGTTCGGTGTGGATGTTCGGGCAGGCATACATCGCCCGTGTCATGTGGGTGCCGGGGTTGACCACATCGTCGAAGCGCGAGGTCTGCGCGATCTCGATGTGCTCGAAGGCGGTCAACTTGCCATCGCGGCTGGCCGCCAGGCGGAACTTCTGGCTCGACTCGGGCCTGAAGGTGGCCACCGTGTACATGTCGCGCCGGGTGCACATCAGCCGCACCGGCGCACCGACCCCGCGCGCTGCTGCGATTGTCAGCAACGCATACGGCGGCAAACCGGCTTTGGAGCCGAAGGCACCACCGACGAAAGGCGAGATCACCTCGACTGCAGTCGGCGCCACCCCGAAGGCCGCCACCACACCGGCTTGCGCAGTGGTCACCGATTGCGAAGGCATCCACACCGTCACCCGCTCGCCTTGCCAATGCGCGGTGGTGGCGAACAGCTCCATCGCATTGTGGTGCTCGAAGGGCGTGGTGTAGGTCTGGTCGACCACCGCCGCTGCCCCGCGCAGCCCGGCTTGCAAGTCGCCTTTGTCGACCGCCATCCCCTCGCCCTTGGCCAGTTCCGACTGCCCTGCGTCCATGTGGATGCGCGAAGCCGATGGCGCAATCGTGGCCTTGACCAGCGCGGCCCCGCGGCGAGCTGCGGCTGCGCTGTCGGCCACCACATAGGCGATCGGCTGGCCGGCGTACTTGATCTCGGCGCTGGTCATCGGCGAGAAGCTGGCGGTGCCGGGTCCGCCGGCGCCGAAGGCCTTCGGTGGCTTGAACTTGGGCAAGGTTTCGTGGGTGTAGACCGCAATCACGCCGGGTTCGGCCTGCGCGGCGGCGATGTCGATCGCGGTGATGCGGCCGGTGGCCACACCGGACACCGCCAGCGCACCCTGCAGCATGCCGGCGGGCATGAAGTCGGCGGCATAGCGGGTCTGGCCGCTGACCTTGAGCGGGGCTTCGTAGCGGGTGACGCGGGTGTCGAGTGTTTGTGCCATGTAGGTTGCTCTTGTCGTCAGCGTTTCGGGAATCCGAACTCGGGTTTGGCGGCAGCGGAAGGGTCGAAGGCACGCCGGTGCGCGGTCATCAACGCGCCAGCCACCACATCGGCACCCAGTGCAATCTTGTAGGCCGAGTCTTCCAGCGGCTTGGCGTCCTGGAAGGCGATGCGGCCGGCCTCGAGTGCTGCGGCTTCGCTGAAAGGCTTGCGACGCAGCGCGGCTTCGGCGGCACTGGCACGCCAGGGTTTGGCCGCGACACCGCCGAGCGCGATCCGTACATCGGCCACCTCGTTGCCCGACATCTGGATGCCGACCGCCGCCGAGACACTGGCGAAGGCATAGCTCTGGCGGTCGCGTGCCTTCAGGTAGTGCGAGGCTTTCATCGGCGCACTGATCGGCACCTCGATCTGGGTCACGATCTCGCCGGGCTGCAGCGTCGTTTCCAGATCGGGCCGGTCGGCAGGCAGCCGGTGCAAGTCGGCGAAGTCGATGCGGCGGGTGCCGTTGACCGAACTGGCGGTGACCACCGCATCGAAGGCGATCAACGCTTGCGCCCAGTCGCCGGGGTACATCGCCACGCATTGCGACGACCCGCCCAGGATCGCATGCAGGTGCGTTCGGCCCCCGTCCAGCGCCGCGCAGCCACTGCCGGGTTGGCGCTTGTTGCAGGCATAACTCGTGTCTCTGAAATAGGGGCAGCGGGTGCGTTGCAGCACATTGCCGCCCAACCGCGCGGCATGGCGCAACTGCGGCGATGCCGCCTTCCACAGCGACTCGCTGAGCGCCGGGCAAGCGGCGCGCAGCGCCTTGTCGTCGGCCACGTCGGCCATCCGCGCCAGGGCGCCGAAGCGGATGCGGTCGGCGCTGACCTCGTGACCCTGCAGTTCTCGGATGCCGGTGATGTCGACCACCCCGGCGGGCGCGATCACATCCAGCTTCAGCAGGTCGACGACCGTGGTGCCACCGGCCAGCACCTGCCAGTCGGGGTGGTCGGCCAGCATGCGCGCCGCGTCCAGCAGCGTGGTGGGGCGTTGGTAGACGAAGTTCTTCATGCGGTTGCTTCCTTCGCCATCACGATGTGCGGCCGTCTCTGACCATCTCGACGGCCGTGACGATGTTCGGATAGGCCGCGCAGCGGCACAGATTGCCGCTCATGTATTCGCGGATCTCGTCGGCGCTGCCGGCGTGGCCTTCTTCGATGCAAGCCACCGCCGAGAGGATCTGCCCCGGTGTGCAATAGCCGCATTGAAAAGCGTCGGCTTCTGCGAACGCCTTTTGCATCGGATGCGGCGTGCCATCCGGCGCGGCCAGCCCCTCGATGGTCATCACCTTGGCACCGTCTGCCGCCACCGCCAGCACCAGGCAGGAGTTGATGCGCCGGCCGTCCATCAGCACCGTGCAGGCGCCGCACTGGCCGTGGTTGCAGCCGATCTTGGTGCCGGTCAGACCCAGGGTGTCGCGCAGCGCTTCGACCAGGGTGGTGCGTGGCTCGACCGCCAGCGTGCGGCGCTTGCCGTTGATGTCCAGGTGCACGGTGGCGAGTGCGCCAGGCACGTTGCCGGCCGACGCCACTGCGGCGGGCATCGGGCTGCGCGCAGCGGCGGGGCGAACCTGGGCCGGCGCGCAGCCGGCCAACAGGCCGAGCGACGCCGTCCCGGCGGCGCTGCCGCGTAGAAAGCTGCGGCGGGCGGTATCGGCACGGGGCTCGGTGGGTGCCGGCTTGGGCGGAACGGAAGGGCTCGACATCGACAGGACTCCTCGGGTTGTTGTGAATCAGCCTGACACGGCGCAGCAAACAGCGCTCATGCTCAGCAGGGTGCCGCCCTGGTCGGTCTGCAAGCTGCTTGGCCTGCAGGGCGTTGTCCAGTGCCTCAGGGCGCAGAAGGGTTGCGTCTGGACGCCTGCCGCATCGTGAAGGTGCGTGTCGGGCTGCGGGCCACGACATGGCCACTGCCGTCGACGATCAATGCCTGCAGTTCGTGCGTGCCCCGGTTGACCCCCGTCAGCGGGATGCGGGTGATCGGCACATCGGGCGCAGCGGCTTTGCCATCCAGCAGGATGCGGATCGCGAAGCCTTCAGGCAACTGCGCTTGGTCTTCGATGGACACCGTGACCGCCAGATTGCCGCGGTTGTCGCGGATGTTCTCGCCGGGGCCGGGCGACTGGATCACGAGCCCGGACGCGCCTGCCAGGACCGCCCAGCCGGCGAGCAGCAAGCCCGCCGCAGCGCGTCCGAACCCGCTGGTCGTGCCCATTCAGCCGCCGGGTTTCGTGGCCATGAAGCTGGGCAAGGCCTGGATCTGCTTCCACCAATCGCCGAAGCCGTCGATGTTCTCGAAAGCGCTCAGGTCGGGGGTCATCGACACATAGGCGACGATCGGCGCCAGGAACAGATCGGCCAGGCTCACCGAGCCGGCGATGAAGTCCGAGCTGCCCCGCGTCTGCATCGCAAACTCGATCACCTTGCGGCCGTTGTCGATCCCGTCTTTTCTCGCCTGCTCGTTCTTGCCACCGACGAAGTCCGGAAACAGATGGAAAGCCGCCACCCCGCCGAGCAGCGCGCCATAACCATACGAGTCGACGATGCCGATCACCATGTCCATGCGCGCCCGGTCCTTCGGCGATGCGGGCACCAGCGACGTGCCGGGGAGCACATCGTTGAGGTAGCGCGTGATCGCCGAGGTCTCGAGGATGCGCAAACCGTCGTGGTCCAGCACCGGCACCTTGCCGAAGGGGTGCCGCTTCAGATGCTCGGGTTCTTTCGGCTCGCCTTCCAGCACATTGATCTGCGCTTGCTCGAAATCGGTCATTCCTTTTTCGGCCAGCACCATCTTGACGGTGCGGACATAGGTGGAACCGTCAAAGCCCCAGAGTTTCATCTTCGCCATTGCCGAGCTCCTGTTGGTGTTGGGTGAGTCGAAGATAGCCGAATCAGCCTCAAGACGGCAGTGTGGCCCCAACGACCCTGCCTTGCAGCGCTTGCCAAACCACTTCGGCAGTCAGGGGCATCTGCAGTTTGTCGACTGCCGGCCCGACCCGCTTCGCCAACGCGTCGATCACTGCATTGACCACCGCCGGGGTCGCGCCGATGGTGCCCAACTCACCCACGCCTTTGACTCCCAGGCCGTTGGTCAGGCACGGCACGGAGGTGTCGAAAGCGGTCTTGAAGTCCAGAAAGCCGTCGACCCGCGGCAGGGCATAGTCCATGAAGCTGGCACTCAGCAATTGGCCGCTGGCGGGGTCGTAGGCGATGCGTTCGCACAGCGCCTGGCCGATGCCCTGCACCGCGCCACCTTCGACCTGGCCGCGCACGATCATCGGGTTGACGATGAAGCCGATGTCGTTGACCGAGGCATAGGCCACCACCTGCACCTCGCCGGTGTCGGGCTCGATCTCGACCTCGCAGAGGTGGCAGGCGTTGGGCCAGGTGGGCGCGTCGGCGGTGGCGCTGCCATCGGCTTCGATCACTTCCGCCGGTTGCTGCGCCGCCAACTCGAAGAGCCCGATCGAGAGGTCGGTGCCGACCACGGTGAAGCGGCCGGATTCGTATTCGATGTCGGCGCTGGCGGCTTCCAGCGCCTGGCCTGCCAGATCGCGTGCAGTGGCCACGGCTTGCTTCGCCGCCACACGCAAGGCGGCACCCCCCGTGA
Organism: Burkholderiales bacterium; assembly: GCA_038258365.1. Classification (GTDB taxonomy): domain Bacteria; phylum Pseudomonadota; class Gammaproteobacteria; order Burkholderiales; family Burkholderiaceae_C; genus Rubrivivax. The sequence continues at coordinate 8,050 of JBBSPW010000128.1, forward strand.
ACAGCGAACGGCTGCCGGCACTGCCGAACCCGTTGGCGCGGTCGGTGTCGCCCTGCAGGATGCGGATGCGTTCGATGGGAACCCCGAACACATCCACCGCCAGTTGCGCATAGCTGGTGGCGATGCCCTGCCCCATCGCCATCGTGGCCGAGGTCATCTCGATGAAACCGTCGGCGGTGATGCGCACCTGCACCTGCTCGGTCAGTGCGTTGCCACCGGTCCATTCCAGAAAGGTGGCCATGCCACGCCCGCGCAGGCGGCCGCGGGACTCGGAGGCGCTTCGCCGAGCACGGAAGTCGCCCCAGTTGGCGAGCACCAGCCCCTGATCCAGGATGCGCTCGAACTGGCCACTGTCGTAGACCTGGTTCATGGCGCTGCGGTATGGCATCTGCTGCGGCTGGATGAAGTTGCGGCGCCGCAGCTCGGCCGGATCGATCGCCAGCACCCGTGCGGCTGTATCCATCAGCCGCTCGATCGTGTAGATGGCTTCCGGCCGGCCCGCGCCGCGGTAGGCGCCGATCGAGGCGGTGTGGCTCAGCACCGCCTGCAGCTCGAAGTCGATCAGCGGAATGTCGTAGACGCTGGTGGCCACCCAAGGCCCGATCAGCAGTCCGATCGCGACCCCGGCACCCGTGGGATAGGCGCCCACGTTGGCCCACGAGCGAACGCGCAGCGCCAGCACACGGCCGTTCGCATCGAGCGCCAGCTCGGCCCGGCTCAGCAGGTCGCGCCCATGCACCGCAGACAGAAAGTCCTCGGCCCGCTCGGCTTGCCACTTGACCGGGCATTGCAACTGCAGCGCGCAAAACGCCACCACCACGTCTTCGGGGTAAAGGCCGGTTTTCATGCCGAAGCCGCCGCCGACATCGCCCACCCGCACCCGCACCGATTCTGGCGACTGGCCGGGCAAGGTGGCTGCCAGGCCGTTGCGCACGGCGGTGGGCATCTGGCAGGACAGGTGGACGTCCAGCCGGTTGCCTGCCTTTGAGGAGATCGGTTGCGCCAGCACCGAGCGCGGCTCCATCGGGCAGGCTGCCAGGCGCTGGTTGTCGATGTCGAGGGCGATGCGGTGGGCAGCGCGCTCGAAGGCCGCTTCGCAGGCGCTGCGATCGCCGTGGCGCTGCACCGCCAGCACGTTGCCGGGCGCGCCTTCGGCCCACACCAGCGGTGCATCGGCAGCCACCGCGGCAGCCGCAGCCGTCACTGCCGGAAGGGAATCGATCCGGCAATCGACGGCATTCGCCACGGCTTGCGCTTCGGCGCGCGTGGCGGCCACCACCGCCACCATCGGCTCGCCCACATAGCGCACCACATTCACAGCCAATGCTCGGCGCGGGGGTGGCTGCATCGGCTGGCCGTCCGGGCGTTTGAAACCCGAAGCAGGCGGCAGCGGCTGCACGTCGGCGGCCTGCAGATCGGCACCGGTCCAGATGCCCAGCACGCCGGGCATGTCTCGCGCCGCCTGCACGTCGATCGAGAGAATCCGGCCATGCGCATGCGGCGAGCGCAGCAGGTGCAGGAAGGCAGCGCCTTCGGGCATCAGGTCGTCGGTGTAGCGGCCCAGGCCGCGCACCAAGGCCGGGTCTTCGATGCGGCTGACGGCGCGGCCACTGCCGAAGCGTTCGGCGCTGAGACCGTCGAGGGTCGGCGGGGTGGCGGCCTCGCTCATGCAGCCGCCATCGTTTGCGTGGCCTGCGCCTGTGATGCCAGCGTCTGCGATGCCAGCGTTTGCGCTGCCAGTTTCACCGCCGCTACGATGTTCACGTAGCCGGTGCAGCGACACAGGTTGCCTTCCAGCGCCTGCACGATCTGCGCTTCGGTCGGCAGGGGCTGCTCACGCAGCAGCGCAGCGGTGGCCATGATGAAGCCGGGGGTGCAGAAGCCGCACTGCAGGCCGTGGCAGTCGACGAAGGCTTGCTGGATCGGGTGCAGCGCGCCAGCCGGGTCTGCCCCGACGTTCGGGGCTGCCAATGGCACGGGCGCCAGGCCTTCGATCGTCGTCACCTGCCGCCCCCGCGCCTGCCAGGCCAGCATGCTGCAACTCTTGACCGCCTGCCCGTCCAGCAGCACGGTGCAGGCGCCGCATTGCGCGGTCTCGCAGCCGACGTGGGTGCCGGTCAACCCCAGCGGCCCGCGCAGCAACTCCACCAGCAAAGTCTGGGCGGGCACATCGGCCCGAACGGGTGCACCGTTGACTTCCAGTGTCAGCATCGCATCGGTCATTGCAGTTCCTTGAATGGCGGGGTCGAAATCGCAAAGAAGGGGATCAGCGG
>JBBSPW010000129.1:0-10138 GCA_038258365.1 Burkholderiales bacterium
ATCTCGGAGCGCATTTCGGCATCGCCCTGCTCGCGCGCCAACTCTTCCATCAGCAAGCCACGGCGCACCGCCGCATAGATCATCGGCTGCGCGTTGACGCCCTTGGCCGCCGACGCCAGCAGCACCGACAGCCAGCGCTTCAGTTTCTGGTAGCCGAGCAGCATGATCGCGTGGCTCAGTGAGCTGACTTCGGAGCTGAAGCCGAAGGCCGCGGAATTCAGATACCGCATCAGCCTGAACGCCACCGTGGGGTCGCGCCGCAGGATATCTTCGAGCTTGCCCACCGGCAGCTCGCGGTTGACGCCCTGGATCAACTCCATCACCACGTTGACATCGCTGGCCACCGCAGCGCGGCCGGTGGGTCGCGGGGCATCGTCGTCCAGTGGCCAGCCCAGCACCGCGATCGCGCCGCGCGCAAAGGCGGCTTCGATCTCGGCACTGGTGCGGGCGCCGGATTGCACGGTGCTCACGCGCCGCTCGGCGGTGGCCGGTGCAGCGGTTCGGCGGTCGTCGCCGGCTTCGACGATCGAATGGCTGAACAGCGCCAGCACATCGGGCGCCAGCGGGTTCAGCGGCCGGCCCTTGATCAGCAGCACGGTGCCCGCGGCCTGCAGGTCGCGCAGCGCTTGTGCGTGTGCCGGGTCGCCGACCATGAAGGCCGGCACTTCGATCATCAGGTCGTGCCCGGCAGCGCTGCGCAGGGTTTCGCGCAGCAGCGCTTCGCCGGCCAGGTTCAGCGACACCGGCGGATGTGCGCGGCCGGCTTCGCCGATGCGGCGCACCGTGTTGCCGGGCTGCGCGGGAGCGCCGGTCAAGGGCCTGGGCGACAGGGCGAGCGACAACGGCGCCTCGCCACCGGCAATGCTGTCGCTGTCAGGCCAGACCTCGGCCAGCGCACGCATCAGCGCTTCGGGGTCGGGCGACGCATCAGAGGATTCGGGCAGCACCGACAAGCGCGTTGCCACCACCGCACGCTGGCGGTCGATCATCGGGCTGTAGCCCAGGGCCACGTGGGCCAGTACGGGATGGTCTTGCATGGATCGAGGCTGATGCGGGCTGTTCGGGGCCGTGCTCGGCCGTCCGGTGGTCGGGGCGGCGAGCTTCAGTGCAGGGTCAGCGCAGGAAGTCGGGCTGCACTAGCGGATGTAGTCGAACAACGTCATGCGTTGCACCATCGAGTAGGTCTGCAACGCGGCATCGTAGCCGGTCTTCCTGGCCTGAAATTCGGACAGCGCGCGCACCATGTCAAGGTCGGTGGCATCGGATTGGTCACGCTCGGCATCGAGTTCGGTCTGGCTCAGGCGGTCGGCCAAACGGTCGAGCCGGTTCAACGATTCGCCGGCCCGCCCGCGCCAGGACGACAGGTTGCCCGCACCATCGTCGATGCCGCGCAGGCCTTCGCGCACGGTCTGCGCGATCTGGTCGCTGCTGCGACCGGGGGTCAGCAGTTCGTTGATGCTGCGGTCGAGACTGTCGAAGATCGAAATCGTGGCGCCGGGGTTGGCCGAATCCGGCGCCTGCAGCCAAGCGGCACGCCCGTCCACCGACAAACGCGCACCTTCGCCGCCTGCGCCTTGCAACTCGCCTGCGGTGCCGGTGTAGGCCACGCCGCCGGGTCCGTCGAGCAGCGGCGGCTGGTCGGACCCCTGCCCGCCGAACAGGTAGCGGCCCGCGCCGTCGCTGCGGTTGGCCAGCGCCAGCAGGTCGTTGCGCAAGCCGCGCAGGGCATCGGCAATGGTTTTGCGGTCGCTGTCGCCATAGCTGCCATTGCCGGCGCTGATCATCAGTTCACGCGCCTGTTGCAGCATCTCGCCGGCGGAGCCCAGTGCGCTTTCGCTCAGCTGCATCGCCTGCCGGCTGGCGTCCACCGCCCGCATTTGCGATGCCGCGCGCGCGCCACTGGCCAAGGCGCGCTCGGCTGTGGCTGCAGCCGCCGGATCGTCGCTGGCGCGCAGCACGCGCTTGCCGCTGGTGAGCTGCTCCTGCGACATCGACAGCGCCTGTTGGCGCTTCTGCAGGTTGGCAACAGACGATTCGAAGGCAAAGGCAGTGGTGATGCGCATGAGATGGGTCTTTGGGTCAGGTCAGGGTGATCAGCCGGCTGCGGTCTGCAAGAGCGTGTCGAAGATCGACTGCGCAATCTGCAGCACCTTGGCCGCGGCTTGGTAGCTTTGCTGGTACTGGATCAGCCGCGCCGCTTCTTCGTCCAGATTCACACCGACCTCGGATGTGCGCACCTGTTCCGCCTGCTGCGCAACCGCCGCGGATATGTCGGCCGAGGTGCGGCCGCTCTGCACCCGCACGCCCACATCCGACAGGGAAAGCGACCAGGTGTCGGTCAGGGTGCGGCCGTTGGACAGGGCTGCGTCACGCAATCCGGTCAGCGACAAGGCATTGCCGTTGTTGCTGTTGAGTGCGGCAGCCGAAGTGGGCGCGACATCGATCCCGTCGCCCACCTGCGGCACCCCGGCCAGGTCGAGCGTGAAACCGTTGATGCCGCTGATGGGTTCGCCCGCCTTCCAGGGCACGCCGGATGCACTGCCGACCACCACGCCGCCCGCATCCAGCAGCTGCCAACTGAGCGAGTAGGTGCCGGTGGCCGCATCCAAGCTGTCGAAGCGGATCTGCGCAGTCGTACCCGGTGTGGGCAGCGGCGAATCCGTCACGCGCAACGCCGCCACGCTGGCCGTGCCGGTGTTGGAGCTGACGGCTGTGGCAGTCAGTGGCGCAGCCGCAGCGATGTCGCGCGGGTTCGACAGCAGCATCGACATGCCGTTGGCCGCGCGGGCCGCCGGCTGCAGCAGAAATCGGTCCCCCGGCTGCGCGTTGTTGACAGTGATGGCCATGCCGTCGACCACATCGCCGCTGTTGACGCTGCGCTGCAGCCCGTCGCTGCGGCGGGTCAGCGTCCAGGCGCCGGGGGTGGTGGCATCGGGGCTCAAGTCGTAGTCGCTGGCTTGCACCTGGCTGGCGTCGACCACCGTCAGGGCGACGCTGCCGATGGCGTTGCCGGCCGCATCACGGGCATTGCGGGCATTCGGCAGGGCTTGCGCCGGGCCCATCAAAAACATCGCACTGCCTGGCGCGCCAGACAGGTCCAGGCCATTGCCCTGCTGCGCATTCAGCGCCATGCCGGTGGCCAGCGCCAGGCGGCCGACGAGGTTGCGACCAGCCACCAGGTCGTTGTTCTGGTAGCGCAGCAAGCCCGCCACCGCGCCGCCACCCAGGCTGTTCTCGTCCAGCAACCGCACGGCCCCGCCTTCGACCATTCCGATGGCGCTGCGCGACGGGTCGGTGGGGTCCTGCACCAGCCGCATCTCGGCGGCCTGGGTGCCGAGGACCAGGCGCTGGCCGCCCCCCACGAACACCGCCATCGTGCCGTCGTCGGCTTCGATGCGCGTGACATTGACCTGCTGCGACAAGCGCCCGATCAAGCGCTCTCGCTCATCCAGCAAGTCGTTGGCCGGTTGCCCCAGACCGCGCAATGCGGCGATGCGCTGGTTGATGTTGGCAATGCCGCGACCCAGCGAGTTGATGTCGTCGACCGAGGCCTTCAGCTGCGACGTGACGCCGCGCTGCGCCTCGTCCAGCGCCAGCCCGGCTTCGTTGAATCGCGACGCCAAGTCGCTGGCGCGCGCCAGCACCACCTGGCGCGACGCCAGATCGCCGGGGTGGCTCGAAAGGTCGCTGAACGCATTGAACAGCAGCGTGCCGGCATGACCGAGCCCCGTCTCACCGGGCTTGAAGATCGACTCCAGCCGCGACAGCTGCGACAGCCGCGCTTCGTCCATAGCCGACAACGAAGCCGCACCGGCCGATTCGCGGGTCAGAAATTCGTTGTGGGCGCGGCTGACGGTCGTGACATCGACCCCGCGGCCGAAGAACCCGGCGCCGCTGTACTGGCCCTGGGAAGTGGCCAGCCCGACGGTCTGGCGCGAATAGCCCTGCACATTGGCATTGGCGATGTTGTGGCCGGTGGTCTGCAAGGCGGCATAGCTGGCGTTCATCGCCCGCACGCCGAGGGACATCAGAGGGGAAGCACCCATGTCAAGACATCGACCGTTGCAGCCTCAGCGTGGTGTTGATCACCCGCGTCAGCTTGTCGGCATAGGCCGGATCGGTGGCATAGCCGGCACGTTGCAAGCCTTGCGCGAAGCCGGCCGCGCTGAGGTCCGAGCTCGCCGCCTTGGCTACCACTCCCTGGTAACGCGGGCTCTCTTTCATCAGCTTGGCATAGTCGGTGAACGACTCCGCATAGCTGCCGTAGGCGCGAAACTTGGCCACCACCTTCTGCATCTTGCCGCCGATGTACTCGGTGGTGACGATGTCGGCGGTGGGGCCCTTCCAGTTGGCGCCGGCCTTGATGCCGAACAGGTTGAACGACGGCGCACCGTCGGCATGGCGGATCTCCTTGCGGCCCCAGCCGGTTTCGTGCGCCGCTTGCGCCACCATGAAGGCAGCCGGGATGCCGGTGGCCTCCTCGGCCTTTGCGGCTGCATCGCTGTGCTGCTGCACGAAGCCAGCCGCCCCGGCTTGCGGAACCCGCGTGGGCGACGCCTTGACGGCCAGCGGCTCGGGGGTGTTGTTCGCCGATCCGGTCACCGGGATCGGCCCCGGGCTGATGCCCATCTGCCGTTCCAGCTGCTTCAGGATCGCCTCGGACAACCCACCGGCCCGGCCGCTGAGTGCGGTGGCGTATTGCGTATCGAGCATCTGCATGCCCATGCCGCCCATGCCTCCATTCCCGCCGCCCATCGCATCGCTGCTGTCGTCGCTGCTCTGCAGCGTGGTGGCCCGCATGCTCTTCATCAGCTCGCCCATGAACAGCGACTCGAACTGCTTGGCTGCTTCGCGCACCGCGCCCCTGGGATCGGTGGAGGCGCGGGTCTTCAGCGTGGCCAGCGATGCGGTGTCGGTGGCCAGACCTTGAGTGAAGGATCGACCCTGACTGTTGATCGAAGAGCTGAGGAGTGGGTTCATATCACTTCGATTTCAGCGTGCAGCGCACCGGCGCTCTTCATCGCCTGAAGGATCGCCAGCAAGTCCAGCGGTGTGGCACCCAGTGCGTTCAGCGCCTTGACCACGTCGGTGAGCTTGACGCCGGCAGGCATGTTGACGAGCGCGCCCGGTGTTTGCGTCACCGAGATGTCCGACCGCTCGGCCCGCACCGTTTGCCCGTTGCTGAACGGGCCGGGCTGGCTCACCACCGGCGTGGTGCTGATGGTCACCGCCAGGCTGCCATGCGCCACCGCACACGCACCCAGCGTGACCGCGTCGTTCATCACCACCGAGCCGGTGCGCGCGTTCAACACCACCCGCGCGGCGGGTTTGGCCAGGTCCAGCGGCAGGTTCTCGATGTCGGCCAGAAAGCTGATGCGGGCATCGCCGGCAGCCGGCATCTGCACCCGCACCGTGCGGCCGTCCAGCGCCGACGCGGTGCCGATGCCCTTGGCGGCGTTGATGGCGCCGGCCACCGAGCGTGCCGTCGCGAAGTCGCTGGCCATCAGCGCCAGCGAGATGCTGTCGCCCTGGTTCAACGGCGTGGGCACGCTGCGCTCGACCGAGGCGCCATCGGGAATGCGACCGGCCGACAGGTGGTTGATCTGCACCTTCGAGCCGCCGGCTGCGGCACCGGCACCGCCGACGATCAGGTTGCCCTGCGCCAGCGCATAGATCTGCCCGTCGGCGCCTTTCAGCGGCGTGGCGATCAGCGTGCCGCCGCGCAGGCTCTTGGCATTGCCCACCGACGAGACATTGACATCGATGGCTTGCCCCGGGGTTGCAAACGGCGGCAATTGCGCGGTGACCATCACCGCAGCCACGTTCTTGACCTGCATCTGCACACCGGCCGGCACCGTCACACCCAACTGTTGCAACAGCGCGTTCAAGCTTTGTGCGGTGAAAGGGGTTTGCGTGGTCTGGTCGCCGCTGCCGTCCAGCCCCACGACCAATCCGTAGCCCAGCAGCGGGTTGCTGCGCACGCCTTGCACAGCAGCCACTTCCTTGATGCGCACCGCGGCGCTGGCAGGCGCCGGCCACCAGATCGCGCTGCTGGCGACCACCAATGCGGCGACCACGGCCCATTGCACCACGCGGTCGATCGGCGAATGCCCGGCTTCAGCAGGCGGCAGGTCCGCGGGCCGTGCCGGTTGCGGCGGGTTCTCGAAGGGAGGGCTCTGCATGGCGGCTTCAGATCGGCAGCACGGTGAGAAACACCCGGCCCAGCCAGCCCATCGCCTGCGCTTCGGACTGCGCGCCGCGGCCGCGCTGCTCCAGCCGCACATTGGCGATCTGGGCGCTGGCAACCGTGTTGCCCGGCTGGATGGTGCGCGGGTCGACCTGGCCCGAGAAGCGGAGCACATCGACGTTGTGGTTGACGCCGATCTGCTTTTCGGCCGCGATCAGCAAATGCCCGTTCGGCAAGACCTCTCGCACCACCGCGGTGATGACACCGCTGAAGTCGTTGCTGCTTTGCGTGGCGCCTTTGCCGGCGAAGGTGTTGGCCGATGTGCCTTCTGCGGATGCTCGGGCGAGCGCCTTCGGGTTCAGCAGGGGCACCGCTGCCACCGAAGCCGAGACCTTGCCACTCTTGTCGACCGAACTGGTGGAACTCTGGCTGGCACTGACCTTCTCGACGATCTGCACCGTGATCGTGTCGCCCACCAAGCGGGCGCGGTGGTCCTCGAACAGGGGGCGGTAGCTGGCGGCTTGGTAGATCGAGCCGTTGAGCACGGGCGCTTCCACCACTGGCGCAGGCCGCGGCGGCACGGTGTCGGCCACCTCCACCCGCGGGAACAGCGTGCTGCAGCCTGCTGAGAGCAGGCTGGTTGCAAGCACCAGAGCAGCCAGCAAGAACCGCATCGAAGCGTGAGTTGCCATCACAGCTGTGTCAGACGCTGCAGCATCTGGTCCGAGGTCTGGATGGCCTTCGAGTTCAGTTCGTAGGCGCGCTGGGTGGCGATCATGCTCACCAGTTCCTCGACCACGCTGACGTTGCTGCCTTCGACGAATCCCTGCTCGGTCAGGCCGTGGCCCGCGGTGCCCGGTGCCGCCGCGTTGGGTGTGCCGGAGGCGCCGGTTTCCTTGTAGATGTTGCCGCCGCGGCTTTCCAGCCCGGCCGGGTTGATGAACGAGGCCAGCTGGATCTGCCCGATCGCCTGCGGCGCTGCTTGCCCGGAAACCGTGGCGTTGACGATGCCGTCCAGGCTGATGCTGATGGCGGTGGCGTTGGCCGGCACCGTCAACCCCGGCTGCAGCACATAGCCGGCATTGGTCACCACCTGTCCGGTGGCATCGGTCTGGAAGTTGCCGTCGCGGGTGTAGCCGGTGCTGCCGTCGGGCAGCTGGATCTGGAAGAAGCCGTCTCCCTTGATCGCCACATCCAGGTTGTTGCCGGTTTGCTGCAGGCTGCCCTGCTGGAAATTGCGGGTGGTGGCAGCAGCACGCACGCCCAAACCGATTTGCAACCCTGTCGGCAATTGGGTCTGGTCGGAGCTGGCCGAACCCGCCGGGCGCAGGTTCTGGTACATCAGGTCTTCGAAGGCGACGCCCGCGCGCTTGTAGCCGTTGGTGCCGACATTGGCCAGGTTGTTCGAGATCGCATCCAGCTTGGTTTGCTGGCCTTCCATGCCGGTCTTGGCAATCCACAGTGAACGCATCATGGGTCGGCTCCTGGCTTCGGGTTCCCGGCCATCATCGGCCGAACCGAAACGCAGGAAGCGCGGGATAAGGCGGGTTTTGACCGCTCAAGTCCGGCTGGCGCGTGCCGCCATGCGCACGCAGGCAGCGGCTCAATCCACCGGGGTCAACTTGGCAATCGCCAACGCCAGCCATTTCGAGCCATGGCGGCCGAAGTGCACTTGCGCCCGCGCATCGGCGCCCTGCCCTTCCAGAGTCGCCACCACACCTTCGCCGAATTTGGTGTGGAACACGCTCTGCCCGATCCGCAAACCGCCGGGCGGGTTGGCCGAGACCATCGGCGGCGGCGAGGGCGTTGAAAACGGTGACACCCGCCCGGCACCGACGATGCCCGACAAGCCGCTGCCGCGCGACCAGGCTTCGTGGTACTGCCGCGCATAGCCCGAGCCGAAGCCCTGCTGCTTCGGCGTGATCCACTTCAGCGTGCCTTCGGGCAACTCGTCGAAGAAACGGCTCTTGACGTTGTAGCGCGTCTGGCCATGCAGCATGCGGGTCTGGCTGAAGCTCAAGTACAGCCGCCGCCGGGCGCGGGTGATGGCCACATACATCAGGCGCCGCTCTTCTTCGACCCCGTCGGCATCCGACAGGCTTTGCTCGTGCGGGAACAGACCTTCTTCGATGCCGGTGATGAACACCGCATCGAACTCCAGACCCTTGGCCGAATGCACCGTCATCAGCTGGATCGCATCGGCACCGGCCTGGGCCTGGTTGTCACCGGCTTCGAGCGAGGCATGGGTCAAGAAAGCTGCCAGCGGCGACATGATCTCGCCGGTTTCGGCGTCGGGGGTTGCAGGAACGGCCGGCAGGACCGTCAACTCGAAGCCATCCACCCGCCTCGCCGCTTCCGCACGCTGCATGGGCAGTGACGCTGCGCCGGACTGTTCGTCCACCGGCAACGCCACCGCATCCTTGCCGAAGCCTTCCTGGGTCACGAAGCTTTCGGCGGCGTTGACCAACTCTTCCAGGTTCTCGATCCGGTCCTGGCCTTCCTTGTCGGTCTTGTAGAACTCGATCAAGCCGCTTGTCTGCAGCATGTGGTCGATGATCTCGCGCAGCGTCTTGCCTTGTGTGGCACTGCGCATGTCGTCGACCATGGCGACGAACCTCTGCAGGTTCACACCCGCCTTGCCCGCCACCGCGCTCGTGCTCTGCGCCAGGCTGCGCCCACTGGCACGCGCCGCGTCCTGCAACTGCTCGATGCTGCGCGCGCCGATGCCGCGCGCAGGAAAGTTGACCACGCGCAAGAAGCTGGTGTCGTCGTTCGGGTTCTCCAACAAACGCAGGTAGGCCAGCGCATGCTTGACTTCGGCGCGCTCGAAGAAGCGCAGGCCACCGTAGACGCGGTACGGCAGCCCGGCGTTGAAGAGCGCGCTTTCCAGCACCCGGCTCTGCGCATTGCTGCGGTAGAGCAGCGCGATCTCGCTGCGTGCGGTGCCGCTGCGGTGCAGCTGCTGCACCTCTTCCAGCAGCCATTGCGCTTCCGCGTAGTCGCTGGTGCTCTCGAACACCCGCACCGGCTCGCCGGCGCCGGCATCGGTTCGCAGGTTCTTGCCGAGCCGATGCTGGTTGTGGCCGATCAGGCCGTTGGCCGCTTCCAGGATGTGGCCGAAGGAGCGGTAGTTCTGCTCCAGCTTGATGACCCGGTCGACGCGGTACTCGCGCTCGAAATCGGCCATGTTGCCGACCCGCGCACCGCGAAAGGCATAGATGCTCTGGTCGTCGTCGCCGACCGCGAACACGCCTTGCGGTCGAATGCCGCCGGCGGTCGGCACCCCGCCTGGCGGCGCAAACATCTTCAGCCACGCGTACTGCAGCTTGTTCGTGTCCTGGAACTCGTCCACCAGCACATACGAGAACCGGTGCTGGTAGTGCTCGCGCAGCGCCTGGTTGTCACGCATCAGCTCGTAGCTGCGCAGCATCAGCTCGGCGAAGTCGACCACGCCTTCGCGGTCGCACTGCTCCTGGTAGGCGCGGTAGATGTCGACCATGCGGCGTGTTTGCTCGTCGTGAATCTCCACATCGTTCGGCCGCAGTCCCTCTTCCTTCTGGTGGGCGATGAACCAGCCCACCTGCTTGGGCACGAAGCGGTCCTCGTCCAGGTTCAATCCCTTGATCACGCGCTTGAGGGCACTCACGCTGTCGCTGCTGTCCAGGATCTGAAAGCCCTGCGGCAGGCCCGACAGCTTCCAGTGGGCCCGCAGAAAACGATTGCAGAGGCCGTGGAAGGTGCCGATCCACATGCCGCGCACAGCCACCGGCAGCATCGCCGACAGCCGCGTCAGCATCTCCTTGGCGGCCTTGTTGGTGAAGGTGACGGCGAGGATTCCGTGGGCGGGCACGCCCACCACTTCGTGCAGCCAACCGATGCGGTGGGTGAGCACGCGGGTCTTGCCCGAGCCGGCGCCGGCCAGTACCAGGGCGTGGCCGGGTGGCGCGGAAA
>JBBSPW010000130.1:0-10021 GCA_038258365.1 Burkholderiales bacterium
ACGCGCTCGTTGATCGACGCGCTGGATCTGGATGTGGCCGACCCCGGCGCGCTGCGCATCGAATGCTTCGATATCAGCCACACCGCCGGCGAAGCCACGCAGGCGTCGTGCGTGGTTTTTGAGGGGCATCAGATGCAGAGCAGTCAGTACCGGCGCTTCAACATCGAAGGCATCACCGGTGGCGACGACTATGCGGCGATGCGCCAGGTGCTGACCCGGCGCTATTCGCGGCTGGCCGAAATGGTGGCGGCCGGCAAGGTCGATGCGGTCGAGGTCGGGGGCGAGGAGCCGGTGGTCGTCGATGCGCTCGGTCATGCACTCGCTGAAGGGCTCGCTGATGGGATTGGTGATGCGCTTGCTAAAGCGAATGACGAGGCGATTCCCGAGCCCGCAGCCGTCAAACCACCACGCGCCTCGCGCGGGCCGGTGCGCCTGCCCGATCTGGTGCTGGTCGATGGCGGCCGCGGCCAGGTGTCGATGGCGCGCGGGGTGTTCGAGGAACTGGGTCTGGATCTGTCGCTGATCGTGGGCGTGGAAAAGGGCGAAGGGCGCAAGGTCGGTCTGGAGGAACTGGTATTCGCCGATGGCCGCAAGAAGGTGCACCTGGGTCACGACTCGGCCGCGCTGATGCTGGTGGCGCAGATCCGCGACGAGGCGCACCGCTTCGCCATCACCGGCATGCGGGCGCGCCGCGCCAGTGTTCGCACGGGGGGCAGCCGACTGGAAGACATCCCCGGCATCGGCGCCCGCAAACGGGCGCGCCTGCTGCAACGCTTCGGCGGCTTGCGCGGCGTGGCCAGCGCTGGCGTCGAAGACCTGGCCAGTGTCGATGGCATCTCGAAAGATCTGGCCGAGGAGATCTACCGTGCGCTGCATTGAGGGTTTGGGACTGGCCGTCTGTGTCGCTTTGATGTCGACCGGCTGCGCGACCGAGCCGGCTTCCGTGCGCGGGGTGCAGGCGACGGGGCCGGTGATCGCGACGGAGACGGAAGCGGCCACGGCCACGAACAAAGACGCGGCAGCCCCGTTCACCAGCGCGACGGCGCCGGTCCCGCAACCGGCATCGGCATCGACCGCTGCGCGGACACCGGCTGCCAGGCCCACCCCGACCCTCTCGCAGGCCCAGTCGGCTGCCGGACCGGCCAAGCTCCCCCACCGCTACTTGAAGCTGCCGGCACCGCTGCCCAACCAAACGGTGATCGCGCTCAAGACGCAAGCTGCGCAACGCCTGCTCGACGCCCATCCGGACTCCAGCTACCGGGGCAAGCCGCCCGAACCGTTGCTGGCGATTCCGGTGCTCGAGATCGAGTTGCAGGCCGACGGCAGCATCCGCGCGATCAAGGTGTTGCGTGAGCCGCGCCAGGCCAAGGACACGATCCAGTTGGCGATAGACGCGGTGCGCCGAGCGGCTCCGTTCGGCGATGTGTCGCAGCTGAAGAAACCCTGGAACTTCGTCGAGGTGTTCTTGTTCGACGACGAGCGCCGCTTCAAGCCGGCCACGCTTGACCGTTGAGCAAGCCTTGCGGCCGATCGGCTTGGGCACAATCGGGCCATGTTCCTGACGATCCCGACGCTGCTGACATGGGCCCGAATCGCTGCCATTCCGCTGATCGTCGGGGTCTTCCACTTGCCTTGGGCGACAGCCACCCAGAACCTGGTCGCCACGGTTTTGTTCGTGCTGTTCGCGGCCACCGACTGGCTTGACGGTTTCCTCGCCCGACGCCTCAACCAGACATCGGCCTTCGGCGCCTTCCTGGACCCGGTGGCCGACAAGATCCTGATCTGCGCCTCGTTGTTGGTGCTGCTTGAGCAGGGGCGGGTCGGGGCGCTGGTGGCGCTGGTGATCATCGGTCGCGAAATCGCGATTTCGGCGCTGCGCGAATGGATGGCGCAGATCGGCGCTTCGCGCAGCGTGGCGGTGCACCTGCTCGGCAAATTGAAGACGGTTGCGCAGATGGTCGCGATCCCGTTCCTGTTGTTCGATGGCCGCTTGCTCGACCTGATCGACACGCGGGTCTGGGGGCAGTGGTTGATGTGGATCGCTGCGCTGCTGACGATCTGGTCGATGGCGTACTACCTGCGCAAGGCGATCCCCGAAATCCGCGCCAAGACGCGATGAGCTGGATCCGGGCCATGCCCGTGGTTTTCGTGATGATCTGGAGCACGGGTTTTGTGGTGGCGCGCTTCGGCATGCCCCACGCACCGCCGATGCACTTTCTGGCGTGGCGCTATGGCTTGTCGATCGCCGCGTTCCTGGTGTGGATCGGACTGTCGCGCATCGGCACAGATGCCTGGCCGCAGAGCCGTCGCCAGTGGTTGCATTTGGGCGTGGTGGGGGTGTTGATGCATGCTGGCTACCTGGGCGGTGTCTGGTCGGCTGTGCGCGCCGGTATGGGCGCGGGTCTGGTGGCGCTGATCGTCGGCTTGCAACCGATCCTGACGGCGCTGTGGTTGACCGGACACCTGCATGTGCGGCGCGCCGGTGCTGCGCAAGTCGGTGGCGGTGCGGATGGGGGCGTCGGCTCCCGCATCGCGCCTCGAATCACGCCGCGTCAATGGGCGGGGCTGGCCCTGGGTCTGGTCGGGCTGGTGCTGGTGGTGGCGCACAAGCTCGGTGCCGGTCAGGCCACGGCGTTGAACCTGTTACTGGCAGGGTTGGCGCTGGCCAGCATCACCGCCGGCACGCTGTACCAGAAGCGCTGGGTGCAAACCTGCGATGTTCGCACCGCCAACACGGTGCAGCTGATCGCGGCGCTCGCCGTGACCGCGCCGCTGGCATGGTTTGAAGCGGGCAACTTTGATCTGCACCCTGAGCTCGTCGGTGCGATGGTGTGGTCGGTGCTGGTGTTGACCCTGGGGGGCAGCTCGCTGCTGTATCTGATGATCCAGCGCGGGGCTGCCACCGCGGTCGCCAGCCTGATGTATCTGGTGCCGCCCTGCACCGCGGTGCTGGCGGCGTGGCTGTTTGGCGAAGAGCTGGGCGTAACCGTCGTGGCCGGGTTGGTGCTGACAGCGATCGGTGTGCTGCTGGTGGTTCGGGCGGGGGCTGGGCAGCGCCGCTGACAGCGGCAGAGCCGGGACCCTGGTTATCGGACGGGGCCTTCCGACAGGGTGTTGCAACAGCCGTTGCATCCTCCTCACAAGGGGCCGTTCGGCACAGCCGCAGGCCGACGCATCGCAGCTTGCTGCACCTAGAATCTCGCCTCCGCTTGACACCGCTGAATCCAGCGGGATTTAATGCCCCACGCTTGTCAAGCGTGGGCATGCATCGGTACGCACCAGCACGCACCAGCGGCACCTGGTCCGCAATAACACCTTCAGAGGGGATCGCGAAGTGAACAAGAGTGAACTGATCGAGCACATCGCCAAGCAGGCCGACATTTCCAAGGCTGCGGCAGGCCGGTCGCTCGAAGCGGTCATCGGTGCCGTCAAGACCACCCTGAAGAAGGGCGGCAGCGTCACCATCACCGGCTTCGGCACGTTCACCGCACCCAAGCGTGCCGCTCGCACCGGGCGCAACCCGCGCACCGGTGCCCCCATCAAGATCAAGGCTGCCAAGGTGCCGAAGTTCAGACCCGGAAAGGGATTGCGCGACGCGCTCTGAACCGGACTGAACCCCGAAGGCGGGGTGCTTAGCTCAGCCGGTAGAGCGGCGCCCTTACAAGGCGTAGGTCGGCGGTTCGAACCCGTCAGCACCCACCAGTCCCTTCAGTCTCTCTAGTCGCTCCCCTTAGAATTTGGGGCCTGATCGTGAACGGGTCAGGACCCGGCCTTCGGCTGTCCGGGTCTTCGTGTCACGACCCAATTTCTCCCGAGGCTTCAACCGATGTTCGAGTTCATCCGCACCCACACCCGACTGTTGCTTGGCTTCATGTTGTTGCTGATCATTCCGTCGTTCATCTTCTTCGGTGTGCAAGGGTATGCGGGCTTTGGCGATGCGGCCAACGCCGATGTCGCCAAGGTCGCGGGGCAAGGCATCACCCGCGCCGAGCTCGACAATGCGGTGCGGCGCTATGCCGACCGCGTCCGGCAGGAGCAGCCAACCGCCGACCCGGCGCAACTGGATTCGCCGCAAGTTCGGCGCGAAGTTCTGGACAGTCTGGTGCGCGACCGCACGCTGCTGGCAGCGGCCGACAAGATGCAGCTCTATCCCAGTCCCTCGCGCATGGTTCGCTTGTTCGACAGCGACCCGCAGTTCGTCGGTCTGCGCGGGCCGGACGGCCGCCTGAGCCGCGAGCTGCTGGCCGCTCAGGGCATGAGCCCCGAGTTGTTCGACCAGCGATTGCGCCAGGAGTTTGCGTCGCGCCAGGTCATCAACGGTGTGGTGGAAAGCGTGCAGCCGCCGCCAGCCGTCGTCAATGCCGCACTGGACCCGCTGTTGCAGCGTCGCGAATTGCAGATCCAGCGTTTCGAGCCGGCTGCTTACCGCGACCGGGTGCAGGCCACCGAAGCCGATATCGAGGCCTACTACAAAGCCAACACCGCGCAGTTTCAAGCCCCCGAGCGGGCCACGATCGAATATGTGGTGCTCGACCTGGACACGATCGCCAAGGGTATCAATGTCACCGAAGCCGATGAGCGCCGCTTCTACACCGAGAACGCGAGCCGCTACACCGCACCTGAAGAGCGGCGCGCCAGCCACATCCTGATCAAGGCCGAGCCCGATGCTGCGCCGGCCGAGCGCAACGCTGCGCGCGCCAGGGCCGAAGCCCTGCTGGCGCAGGTCAAGGCGACGCCGGCCAAATTTGCGGAGCTGGCGCGCCAAAACTCCAGCGACACCGGCTCTGCCGCAGCCGGTGGCGATCTCGACTTCATGCGCCGCGGCATGACCGTCAAGCCGTTTGAAGAGGCCATGTTCAGCTTGAAGCCGGGCGAGATCAGCGCTGTGGTCGAGAGCGATTTCGGCTTTCACATCATTCAGCTGACCGATGTGCGAGGCGGGCAGGCGAAGCCGTTCGACACGGTCCGGCCGGAAATCGCAGCCGAGCTTCGCCGCTCTCAGGCGCAGCGTCGCTGGGCGGAAGCCGCCGAGCAGTTCACCAACACGGTCTATGAGCAAAGCGACAGCTTGCAGCCCGTGATCGACAAACTCAAGCTCGAAGCCAAAACAGCCAGTGTGACCCGCAACCCGCTGCCGGGCGTCAGCGGGCCTCTGTCATCGGCCAAGCTGCACGACGAGATTTTCAGCAACGATGTGTTGCGCAACAAGCGCAACGCCGACGCGGTGGAAACCGCTGCCAATCAACTGGTGTCAGCACGCGTGATCGAGCATTCGCCAGCGCGCACCCTGGCGCTGACCGAGGTTGCGGAGTTGGTGCGCACTGCAGTGCTGCAGCGCGAAAGCACCGCGCTGGCCTTGAAGCAAGGACAGCAGCGTCTGGCAGCCTTGAGCGTCAACCCGGCCGAGGCATTGCCCGAGACGTTGATCGTGTCGCGAGCGCAGCCGCAGGGCCTGCAGCGTCGGGTGCTCGATGCCGCATTGGGGGTCGATGCGTCGAAGTTGCCGGCAGCAACCGGGGTCGATTTGGGTCCGCAGGGCTATGCGTTGTTGCGGGTGTTGAAAGTGCTCCCCCGAGAACCCGTGCCGGGTGGCGAAGAGGGGCTGATGCGCCAGTACGCCCGCACCTGGGCAGCGGCGGAATCTGCCGCCTACCTGGACTCGCTGAAACAGCGCTTCAAGGCGCAAGTCACCGCTTCGCCAGCAGCTCTGGCGGGCCCCGCGACGCCTTCGCGCTGAGACTCCGGGCTCGACCGATCGCTATACTCGAATCTTCGGTGGTGGCTGTAGCTCAGTTGGTAGAGTCCCAGATTGTGATTCTGGTTGTCGTGGGTTCGAGCCCCATCAGCCACCCCACCCGATCTCCCGACCGTCGTTCGCTGGACCATCAGGCACCCCGGTGCCTGATTCTGTTTGTGGCTGCGATGAATCGGACCTGAACTGTGGAACGCGTTGACGCAATCGTCATCGGCGCTGGTGTGGTGGGTTTGGCTGCCGCCCGAGCGCTGGCGCTTTCCGGACTCGAAACCGTGGTCGTCGAGTCTGCCGACGGCATCGGTCAGGGTGTCAGTTCGCGCAACAGCGAGGTACTGCATGCCGGGCTCTACTACCCACCGGGGTCGCTGAAGGCCCGCTTGTGCGTGCAGGGCCGCGAACGGTTGCAGCGCTACTGTGCAGAACGCGGTGTGCCGCATTCGATCTGCGGCAAGCTGGTGGTGGCCACAGCGCTTGATCAGCATGCGGCGCTGGATGCCTTGCACCAGCGCGCACGGGCCAATGGAGTCGCGATCGAGGCTTGGGACAGCGCCCAGGTCTGCGAACTGGAGCCGGCGCTGCAATGCACCGCCGCGCTGTGGTCGCCCGCCACCGGCATCGTCGACAGCCACGCCTTGATGTTGTCGTTGCTTGCGGACCTGGAGGCGGGTGGCGGGATGCTGGCGTTGCAATCGACCGTGGTGTCGATGCAGGGATCGGCTTCCGGCCCGGTTCGGCTGCGAGTGAAGTCACCGGATGGGGAGATGCAGATCGAAGCCGATCGAGTCGTCAACGCGGCCGGGCTGCGGGCTTGTGCGGTGGCAGCCTCCTGCGACGGCTTGCCAGCCCGCACCGTGCCACAGGCTCGTTATGCCAAAGGCAGCTATTTCACGTTGGCCGGATCGTCGCCGTTTCGGCATCTGATCTATCCCGCACCAGTGGATGCCTGGCTCGGCGTGCATCTGACGCTGGACCTGGCGGGGCACGCGCGCTTCGGTCCCGATCTGGAATGGCTGGATGGTGCCGACCCAGCGACGATCGACTATGCGGTCGACCCCAAGCGAAGCGAGGGCTTCGTCGATGCGATCCGGCGCTACTGGCCGGGGCTGCCTGATGGCGCCCTGCTGCCCGACTACAGCGGGGTCCGGCCGAAGATCCATGGTCCCGACGCGCCGGCGCCGGACTTTCGCATCGACGGGCCGCTGCAACATGGCGTCGCCGGACTCGTCAACCTGTACGGCATCGAGTCCCCCGGGCTCACGGCCTCACTGTCGATTGCCGACGCGGTGGTGGCTCGGCTCAAACGGATCGACTGACAGGATACGGCGAGCCGTTTGCAGGTGTGCCGGCACATGAAAAACGGCCCCGAGGGGCCGTTTGAAGCGGTTTGCTGTCCGGACCGCGCAAGGTCCAGCGCTCAGTCTTGAATCAGGCCTTTTTGGCCCAGGCGCTGCACCAGCCATTGGCGTTGACTTGCTTGGCGCCAAACAAGGGGCAGCCACCCCAGGCGTCGCCGGCCTTGCCCTGGAACAGAGCGCAATTGCCGCAGTGCTGTTCCTTGGTGTGCTTGGGATACTTCTTGGCGTCGACCTTGGTGGTGTCGTGCATGTAGCCCAGGGCGACGGCTTGGGGGTCCTTCTCGTCGAGCTTGGCTTGGGCATGAACCTGCGTGGCAGCTGCGAGGGTGCCGCCAACGGCGGCTACCTGCAGCATGAAGCTGCGTCGATTCGTGGTTTTCATGGGGTGTCGATCTCCTGTGGCGCGGGCGGTGTGCAAGCCCATGTGAAAGAAAGGATTCAAGCCGCCGGCACCGTGATGCCGAGGCAGGTGTTGCAACGACCCAGACCGCGCAAGCGCGGATCGGGCTTGCCGTCACCGGTCTTGAAGTTGGCGTGGCATCGAATGCACACATACATCTTGGAGCTGGACATCATCGGCCTGACGCCGGGCTCGGCATTGGGTCGTGCTGCGGTGTACTCGGCCTGCGTCTGTCGCAGTTTGGGGCCAGCCGTCGTGCTGTCGGTGCTGGAAGGGGTGCGGCGTGCGGTCATGGTGGTGCCGAGGGGGGCAGCCCCGGTAGTCACGAAGCATCTATTGTCCCCCGAAACGTCAGCGCTCGCATCGGCAACCATCGATCGGCCCGCTTGTGGCTTCGTCGCATGGCTCGATCGACCGCCCGACGCAGCATATTCGCTCGTTCGTACGCGCGATCAGACCAGTCCCTCCTTGCTGGCCAACACCGCCGCTTCTGCGCGGCTCGAGACATTGAGCTTCTTGTAGATGGCCTTGATGTGGTCGTTGACGGTGAACCACTTGATGCCCATCAGGCCCGCGATCTCCTTGATCGTGAAACCCTTGCTGAGGTAGGTCAACACCTCGGACTCGCGCGGCGTCAGAGGCTCATGGTCGATCGGTGCAAGGTTGCCCGCGTCGGCGTGCAGCGACAACGGCTTGCTGGCGGTGAAGTCACTGGCGACAGCGAAGCGTGAAGAAGGGACGTTGCCAGTGCCCGTGCTTTGGCCGCAAGGCTGGGCCAAAGTGCCTGTTCTGAAGTGGCTCAGAAGCCTTCTCGCGATCGCCGGCGACAGCGGAGGCTGCCCGCGCACGATCTTCTGCAACTCTTCCACCAGCACCTCGAAGCGGTCCTCTTTCAACAGGTAGCCGTCCGCTCCGCACCGCAAGGCCGGAAACAGATGCTCGTCGTCGGAGTAGAGCGAAGTGACGATCTTCGTCGCCGGGTAGTCGCTGGTTTCTGCCATCAGCTCCATGCCGTTGCCATCCGGCAGTTCCAGGTCCACCAGCATCAACTTGAAGTGGCTTGAGGTGAGCGGTGAGGCAGGCGGAGAACCCGGGGCCGTCGAGGCCATTGGCGGCGGGTGCAGCGCCAGTTGCCGGCGTGCGGTCTCCAGATCGCCGGCTTCGGTGATCAGAATGGCGTCGCTGAAGCTTTCGCGAACCACTCGGCACAAGAAGCTGCGCGCCACCGGGTTGTCTTCCAGGATCAACACCTTGACGGCCATCGGAGGCTCTCCTGCCTTGACCGGCTGCTTGCGCAGCCTTCGAGGCTCATCCTAGCGCGACGCCCGCTGCGGCACCACCCGGGTGCACCATGCAGCTACCGATTGATCAGCAGCAATTTTCCTTGCACCTGCCGCGATCCCATGTGCGCATAGGCCTCGCGGATCTCGCTCATCGGCAGTTGCCGGTCGATCACCGGCTTGATCTTGCCGGCTGCATACCATTGGGCCAACTGCTGGAGTGCGGCCGCACTGGCCTTGGGTTCGCGGCGCACGAAATCGCCCCAGAACACGCCCATCACCGACGCGCCCTTGAGCAGCGCCAGGTTCCACGGCAGCGCCGGGATGCCCCCACCCGCGAAGCCCACCACCAGATAGCGCCCGCGCCAGGCGATCGAGCGGAACACCGGTTCGGCAAGGTCGCCACCCACCGGGTCGTAGACCACGTCCGGTCCCTTGCCGCCGGTGAGTTCCTTCAATCGGGCGCGGATGTCTTCGCGGCTGTAGTTCAACGTGTCGTCTGCGCCCAACCGACTGCACAGCGCACACTTTTCATCGGTCGATGCGCCCGCGATCACGCGCGCACCAGCGGCTTTGGCAATCTGCAATGCAGCGCTGCCCACGCCGCCCGCAGCGCCCAGCACCAGCACGGTTTCGCCGGGTTGCAGCTGCGCGCGGTCGATCAATGCATGGTGCGAGGTGCCATAGGTGAAGGCAAAGGCGGCGCCGTCGGTTGTTGCAAAGCCGTTCGGCAACGGAATCACCCGCGCAGCATCGACGCAGGCATGCGTGCCGAAGCCACCCGTGCCGCCGATCGCGGCCACCCGATCACCCACCTTCAGATGCTTGACCCCTCCACCGACAGCATCGACCGTGCCGGCGAATTCCGAACCCGGCACGAACGGCAACTCGGGCTTCATCTGGTACTTGCCATGCACGATCAGCAAGTCCGGAAAGTTCAGACTCGCAGCCTCGATCGCCACGCGCACCTGACCCGCTGCGGGCTCCGGCGTCGGCAGCTCGCGCCATTGCAGCGCATCGACACCCTCCAGGGTTTCACACAACCAGGCATGCATGGCGGTTTCCTCGTGCGTTGTCAGTGGATGTTTTTAAAGCGCATGCGCTTGGGTCGGGCGCCTTCTTCGCCCAGCCGCTTCTTCTTGTCGGCTTCGTACTCCTGGTAGTTGCCGTCGAAGAACACCCACTGCGAATCGCCTTCTGCAGCCAGGATGTGGGTGCAGATGCGGTCCAG
>JBBSPW010000131.1:0-9959 GCA_038258365.1 Burkholderiales bacterium
AGCGCATCAGCAAGTCCGAGAACACGGAGATGGTCAACACGCCGGGCGCCATGCCCAGCAGCGAGCCCAGCATGAAATCGCGAAAGCGCACGTGCGAAGCGCCGGCTGCCAGGTTGATGACCACGAACGGTGCCAGCGGCAGGATGCGCAAGGTGAATATCGCCAACACACCACTGTCGGCCAGGCGGCGGTTGAGCCGGCTCCAGCGCTGACCGCCGATGCGGCCGACGAAGCCACCCCCGATCGCGCGGCCGATTGCGAAGTTCAGCGCCGATGCCGCCAGCGCGCCGGTCAGGGCGTAGACGAATGCCCAGACGGGGCTGAACACCAGCGAGGTCGCGACGATCAGCAGCGTCACCGGCATGGCCACCACCGAACCGACCATGAACGCCAGCAGCACCCACAGCGGTGCCAGCGGCGAGTCGGCCACCTTGCGCGCCTGGGCCGCCAGCATCTGCACGTCGACCATCTCCGACAGCGGGGTCCAGCGCCAAGCGGCCGTCAACGACAGCATCGCCACCACCAGCACCACCACCGCGACGATCTGTGCGCGGGAACTCGACGCAGCAGCCGCGCCGGACTGCAGCGCCGCAGCGAAGCGGTCGGCGGCGATCGGTTGCTCGGGGGTGGGGTCGGGCGGGGCTTGCGGACCGTTCCGCACGCTGGGCGCGCTCGTCGTCGTCGAGGCAGTCGTGTCAGCTGCGCACCGGTCGGCCAACACAACCAGTGATCCGCCCGCACGCAGCGCATCCTCCACGGTATCAACGTCGATGCCCAGGTGCGCAGCCAACAGCCGATCGCGCCAGCCGACAATGGCAGCCGAGGTCGCAGCCGGGTCGTCGGCCATCGAAGGATGGGCTTCGATCGCGATGCAGCATTCGCTGTCCAGCGCCAGGGCGCGGTTGGTGAGCGCAGCGGGGCCCGTCACCAGCAGCCGATCGTCGATCACCACCACGGTGCTGAGCACCTGCCCTTTCGGGCTGATCACGCGCAGCCGCCCGTGCCGGTCCAGCGCTTGCAGCCGGGCCAGCAAGGCGGCCCGGCGCGCCAACGCGGCGACGGGATCGAGCCAGCCTTCGACCTCGGGCGCGGTCAGCAGCAGCACCTCGGGTCCGGTGGCGGCTTGCAGCGGAGCCTCCAGTGCGTGGACCAGATCGACAGCGGTGGCCAGCGGGGTGGTGATCACCACCCGCTGCTGCGCTGCGGCCAGCGCATCGATCAGCAACTGGCGCACTTCCGTGACCGCCCGCTCGGCGCCATGGGCCGCACGGGTGCGCACCACGGCCACGCGAAGCGAGGTGAAATCGGCCACCACCGCATCGGGCCACGGCACCGCGACATCCGGCCGCACGGCGCGCGGCGCGCGGCGCACCGCGGCCTGCCAGCGGTCGGCTGCCAAGGTAGCGAGCGCTGCGGCAGCCGGGCCGTCGAGCATCGCCTGCCATTGCAGAGCGGGGGTTGCGGCCGAGCGTGCTTGCGGGTTCTTTCGCGGGTCTTTTCGAGGGTCTTTTCGCGGTTCCTTCTGCGGTTCTTCAGCCGGCTCGGTGACTTGGGTGCGAAAGCGATCGACGCTCAAGTCGATGCCGCCGACGAAAGCCAGAGCGTCGTCCACCACCACCAGCTTGTGCTGCTGCACCGCCCCCGAAGGATGCGCACCATCCAGGCAGAACTGCAGCCGGCGGTCGCGCTTCCACGCTGCGCGCTGCGCTTCCGGCCATTCGGCTTTGGGGTCGTGCAACATGGCAGCATCCCAACCCAGCGCGAAGCTGCGCAACCCGCGCCTTCGCCGCTGCAGCGCCACCAGCAAATCCGCCAGCGGCTCGGGAAACGCGCGCTCTGCTTCAGTCGCTTCTCGGCCAGCCGCGACCGGCAACGGCAGCTCGGGGTCGAGGTGAAAGCCGACGATGCGAACCGTGCGCCGCGCCGCCATCAGCGCTTGTCGCAAGGCGTCGAAATAGGCGGGTGCGGATCCCAACAGGGCCACCCGGTGCGCGTCTTCGATGCGCCAGCAGTTGCGCCCGGCGCTGAGCAAGGCGCGCTCGGGGTTCGTTCGCATGGGCGCGAGTATGCAGGCCGTCGGATGTCGACCCTGCCTGACCCTTGCCCGCGTGGGCTCTCGTATATTGCCGCTGATGAAATCTCATCGAACCCCGGAACAGATGTCCTCAGCCGTTGCCGAATCCGACGCCCTGGTGCTGTTCGGCGTGACCGGCGACCTGGTGCACAAGATGGTGTTCCCTGCGCTGCTGGCACTGCAGCGCCAGGGCGATCTGACCGTGCCGGTGATCGGGGTGGCATCGTCCAAACTCAGCGATGACGAGATTCGCAAGCGGGCTCGCGTCAGCATCGCCGAGTCGGGCGAAACGTCGGACGACACGGCTGCGCAAGAAGCCATTGAAGCGCTGCTCAGCCGCCTGCACTACGTCAGCGGCAACTACAACGACGCAGCCACCTTCGACAAGCTGCGCAAGGCGCTGGGCGATGCCAAGCGCCCCGCGTTCTATCTCGCGATTCCGCCGAGCCTCTTCACCACCGTCATCGACGGCCTGGGCAGCAGCGGTCTGGCCGAGAACGCTCGGGTGATCGTCGAAAAGCCTTTCGGCCGCGACCTGGCTTCGGCACGCGAGCTGAACACCGCCGCCCGCCGCGTGTTCGACGAAGGATCGATCTTTCGCATCGACCACTTCCTGGGCAAGGACGCGATCATGAACCTGCTGTACTTCAGGTTCGCCAACGCATTCCTGGAGCCGATCTGGAACCGCCACCATGTGGCCAGCGTGCAGGTCACCCTGGCGGAAAATTTCGGGGTGGAAGGCCGAGGCGGCTTCTACGAAAGCGCCGGTTGCCTGCGCGATGTGGTGCAGAACCACCTGTTCCAGATCGTCGCGCTGCTGGCGATGGAGCCACCGGCCGAGCCCGGCTTCGCAGCCGTCCATCGAGCCCAGACCGATGTGCTTCGCGCGATGCGCCCCCTGAAGGCGGATGAATTGGTGCGCGGGCAATACGCCGGCTACCGCGACGAGGACAAAGTGGCCGCAGACAGCGATGTCGAAACCTATTGCGCGCTGCGGCTGCATATCGACTCCTGGCGTTGGTCGGGGGTGCCCTTCTTCCTGCGCTCGGGCAAGCACCTGCCCTGCAAGGCAGGCGAGGTGCTGGTGCGACTCCAACCCGCGCCGCAGTGCCTGTTCGAGGACGACGACTGCGGGGTCGAAGGCAACACCCTGCGCTTTCAGCTGTCGCCCAACGCCGACATCGCACTGGCCGCGCGGGTCAAGCGCGACGGCCGGGCCTTTGCGGGGGAAACGCGCGAACTGATGCTGGCCAGCGGACGCGGCTCGACCGGCCTGCCCTATGCACGCCTGCTGGCCGACGCGATGAACGGCGACGACGCGTTGTTCGCCAGCCAGGATGCGGTGGAAGCCTCCTGGGCGGTGCTGGAGCCGGTGCTGGAACAGCATGCAGCCGCGATCCCTTACGAGCGCGGCAGCTGGGGACCGGCCGAAGCCGATGCCCTGATCGCCGACAGCGGCGGCTGGCGCATCCCGTGCCCGGATGCCTGCGCGGTGGAGGGCCAATGAGCCAGCCGATCGAGGACTACGCCCTGATCGGCGACGGCCACACCGCCGCGCTGGTCAGCCGCAAAGGTTCGATCGACTGGTTCAGCACCCCGCGCTTCGACTCGCCGGCCTGCTTTGCCGCGCTGCTGGGCACCCCCGAACACGGTCGCTGGTTGCTTGCGCCCAAGTCCGAGCCCACCGCGGTGCGCCGCCGTTACCGCCCCGGCACCCTGATCCTGGAAACCGAATTCGAAACCGACGACGGCGCGGTGCGCGTCATCGACTTCATGCCGCACGAGAACCACCGCATGGACCTGGTGCGGATCGTCGAAGGTCTGCGCGGAACGGTGCCGATGCAGATGGAGATGGTGATTCGCTTCGACTACGGCAGCGCGGTGCCCTGGGTGCAGCGCATCAACGGCACCCTGCTGGCCACTGCCGGCCCGGACACGCTGGAGTTGCACACCCCCATCGACACCCATGGCGAAGACATGAAGACGGTGGCCGAGTTCGCGGTCGAGGCTGGCGAGCGGGTTCCGTTTCAGCTCAACTTCCAGCCTTCGCACCTGCCGCTGCAGTCGCCCATCGATGCCGAAGCCGCGCTGGCCGACAGCGAGCGTCGCTGGCAGAAGTGGTCGAGTCAGTGTCGCGACCCGGGACCCTGGCACGACGCGGTGCAACGCTCGCTGATCACCCTGAAGGCACTGATCTACGAGCCCACCGGCGGGATCGTCGCGGCGCCCACCACCTCGCTGCCCGAACAGCCCGGCGGCATGCGCAACTGGGACTACCGTTACTGCTGGCTGCGCGATGCCAGCTTCACGCTCAACGCCCTGCTGTCGGCTGGCTACACGGAAGAAGCCGCTGCTTGGCGCACGTGGCTGCTGCGCAGCGTGGCCGGCTCACCGGCCGACCTGCAGATGCTCTACAGCGTGACCGGCGAGCGCCGGCTGCCGGAGTCCGAATTGCCCTGGCTGCCAGGCTGGCGCGACTCGGCTCCGGTTCGCATCGGCAATGCAGCGGCCACGCAGTTCCAGCTCGATGTGTACGGCGAGGTGATGGACACCCTGCACCTGGCGCGGGTGGCGGGCCTGCCGCCGGAGCCGCATGCCTGGGCGATCCAGCGCGCGATCCTCGACTTTTTGTGCAAGCACTGGCGCGAGCCCGACGAAGGCATCTGGGAGATCCGCGGGCCACGGCGCCATTTCACGCATTCCAAGGTGATGGCCTGGGTGGCTTTCGACCGCGCGGTGCAGGATGTGGAACGCTTCGGGCTGGAAGGACCCGTGGACCACTGGCGCGAACAGCGCGACGCGGTTCATGCCGAGGTCTGCGAGAAGGGTTTCGACCGACAGCGCAACACCTTCGTGCAGCACTACGGCACGCACGAACTCGACGCCAGTCTGCTGTTGATACCGAGCGTTGGCTTCCTGATGGGCAGCGACCCAAGGGTGGTGGGCACGGTCGACGCCATCCGGCGGGAGCTCGCTGTCGGCAAAGTGGACGCAAGCGACTCCCCACGCCTTCATGGCGCGACGCTGCTGCTTCGCTATGTCACCGAGTCCGGCATCGACAACCTGCCGGCTGGCGAAGGCGCCTTCCTGCCATGTTCGTTCTGGCTCGCCGATGCGCTGGCGTTGACAGGGCGGCTGGAAGAAGCGCGGGCGCTGTTCGAAGCGCTGCTGGGGCTGGCCAACGATGTGGGCTTGTTGTCAGAAGAAGTCGACCCGCACAGCGGCTGCCTGCTCGGCAACTTTCCACAGGCGCTGACGCACATGGCATTGGTCAACACAGCCCACCTGTTGACGCGAATCGGCCAGGAAGCCGCCGACGGAGCCGGGCCGGGCTGAGGGCACGCTGCTTTCTTGGCGACACCAAGCGTCGGCGCTTGTGCGCCAGCGCTCATTCGACAGCGCTTGTTCGACGGCGCTTGTTCGACGTCGTTCAAGCCATGGCGGCCATGCCGCGCCACACGGTGCGGTCGCCGCTGGCCTTGTCGATCTGCAGCAACACCGCTTCGTGCGCAGCATGCTCGTCGGCACTGGCCGCCAGCACCGGCAACTCGAAGCTGCGCAGGTCGATCGCCGCCGCCCGCACACCGCCTGCGCCGGCATGGCCGATCTCGATCACCAGCGAATCCTGCCCGCGGGTCATGCCCAGCCACACCTCGGCCAGCAGCCGCGCATCCAGCAACGCACCATGCAGATCGCGGTGGCTGTTGTCGACCTCGAGCCGCCTGCACAACGCGTCCAGCGAATTGCTTTTCCCGGGGTACAGGTTGCGGGCCATCAGCAAGCTGTCACACACGGTGGCCACCTGCGTGCTGAAGCTGCCGCGGCCCAGTTTCTGGAACTCGGCGTCGAGAAAGCCGAGATCGAAAGCCGCGTTGTGGATCACCACTTCGGCACCGTCTACGAACGCCAGCAACTCATCCGCCACCGCGTCGAACAACGGCTTGTCGGCCAGGAACTGCTCGGTCAGGCCGTGCACCCGCAGCGCATCGGGATGGCTGCTGCGCTGCGGGTTGACATAGCGGTGCAGCGTACGGCCGGTGTGGCGCCGGTTGACGATTTCGATGCAGCCGATCTCGATGATGCGGTCGCCCTGGGTGGGATTCAAGCCGGTGGTTTCGGTGTCGAGAAAAACCTGTCTCATCGTTTGCGCCTGGTCGCCTGTTGCTCATGCCACCTGCGGAGTCGCAGGCAAGGTGCGCGCGTGCTGCCCGCACCACCACCACGCTGCAGCACCGATCACGATCATCGGCACGCACAGCCATTGCCCCATGCTCATGCCCAACGCCAGGATGCCCAGAAAAGGGTCGGGCTCGCGGAAGTACTCGGCAACGAAACGCAGCACCCCATAGCCGAACAAAAATGCGAACGCCACCTGCCCGGTGGGCCGAGATTTGCGGCCGTACCACCACAGCAGTGCAAACAGCAACAGACCTTCCAGCAGAAACTGGTAGATCTGCGAAGGGTGGCGCGGCATCAGGCTGCCGCTTTGCGGAAAGGCCATCGCCCACGGCAGCGATGCATCGGCTGCGCGACCCCAGAGTTCGCCGTTGATGAAGTTGCCCACCCGCCCGGCCGCCAAACCCGTGGGGACGCAGGGCGCCACCACATCCATCACTTCCAGAAACGTCCGGCCGCGGGTGCGGGCGAACAGGGCCATCGCCAGCATCACCCCGATCAAGCCGCCGTGAAAGGCCATGCCGCCGCGCCAGACCATGAAGATCTCCAGCGGGTTGGCCAGATAGTCGCCGGGTTTGTAGAACAGGGCGTAGCCGATGCGCCCGCCCAGCACCACACCGACCACGCCGTAGAACAGCAGGTCTTCGATGTCGCGCCGGGTCCAGCCCGCGGCGGCGAAGTGCGGCAGCCGAATGCGGCGCAGCGCCAGGAACAGGAACAGGCCGAACGCGGCCAGGTACGTCAGGCCGTACCAGTGGATCTGGACCGGGCCTAGCGCCAAGGCCACGGGGTCGAATTGCGGATGCACGAGCATCGATGGATCTCCTTTGGAGCGATTGTCCACGGACACCGGATTGAGACTCGGATCCGGATCCGGAGCGCACGAGTAGGACCACGACTACGCGATGAACCGTGCGATGCCTCGGAAGGCTGCCGCCGGCAACCGACGCACGCAGGGGGCTCGGCGCTGCAAACTCGCTATCCATTCCCACACCGACTCGGAGTTCACCATGCAGCACTCGATTCCCTTTTCGCCGCTCCTGCCACGCAAGGCCCGACGTCCCCATGCTGTGTTGGCTGTCGCGGTGTTGAGCGCTTCCATCGCGCTGGTCGGATGCGAGAACTTGAGCGAGCGCCAGAAAGGCACCGCGACCGGAGCCGGGGTGGGCGCAGTCGGAGGCGCTGTGATCGGCAGCGCCACCGGTGGCAAAGCCGGCACCGGGGCCTTGATCGGCGGCGCGGTCGGCGCGATCGCCGGCAACCTGTGGTCCAAGCGCATGGAAGACAAGCGCAAGGCGATGGAGCAGGCCAGCAGCGGCACGCCGGTGGCGATCGACCGCACGGCCGACAACCGGCTCAAGGTCAATGTGCCGAGCGACGTCTCGTTCCAGACCGGCAGCGCCACGATCCGGCCGGAAATGCGTCCGGTGCTCGACGAACTCGGTCGCAATCTGGATGGCACGATGCGGGTCACGATCGTCGGCCACACCGACAGCACCGGCAGCGACGCCATCAACGATCCGTTGTCTCTGGAACGGGCCGAAGCGGTGCGCGACTACCTGACGGCACGCGGCGCGAACCGCAACCAGGTGGGCGTCAGCGGGCGCGGCTCGCGTGAGCCGGTGTCCAACAACACCACCGACAGCGGGCGTGCGGCCAACCGGCGCGTGGAAATCTTTCTGGCCGAAACGCAGGGCTGATCACCGCGGCGCTTTTGGCGGTCAGGCGCCCACCACCGTCGGGGGCGCCACCACCACCACACGTTGGCCGCCACATGCGACCCGATCGCCCGGCCGCAACTTGCGGCCGCGGCGACGTTCTGGCTCACCGTTGACCCGAACCGTTCCGTCCAGCAACAAGCGCTTTGCATCGCCACCGCTGCTGGCGGCACCGCTGGCTTTCAACAGTGCATCCAGCGTGATGAAGTCGCCGCGCAAGGCGAAGGGTTCATGGTCGTCGGTCATCGGATCACCATTCTCGCGCCTGTGACGGATGCTCAGAATCGGATCGCCGACAACGAATCCCTGGCCTGTCCATGACCGAAGCCCGACCCGACGCCCAATCTGTGCGCGCCCTGCCCTGGGCGCGGATCCTGCTGACCGCCGCGCTGCTGGCGCTGGCCGTGCTGAACTGGCTGCCGCATCTGGACCGGGTGGCCTCCGACCGCATCGACAGCGGCGCCAAGCGGGCGCTGGCCTCCTATGCAGCAGCGCGCGCGCTGGATGCCGTGGTCTCGACCGTGCAAGGGACCACCGTGTCGCTCCAACCCTTCGGTGTCGGCGTCGGTGTGGCGCCTGGGCAGGTGCTGGCACCGATCAACGACCTGATCGAGCATTTCTCGGATTTGATGCTGCTGGCCAGTGTGTCCTTCGGTGTGCAGCATGTGTTGGTCGCGGCGGGCGGACAACGGGCGGTTGCGCTGGGGGTGTCTGCGGTATTCCTGGCCGCTGTGGCAGCGTTGTGGTGGCGTCGACCGCCGCCAGGGCCGGCCCATCAAGCGCTGCCGCGTTGGCTGCGCGCGGCGGTCGTGGGTGCCGTGCTGCTGCGCTTCGCGGTGCCGCTGACCGTGCTGGGCAGCGATCTGGCGTTCCAGACCTTCCTGCAAGACGACTACGTCAACAGCCAGCGCGGGGTCCAGAGCGTGGCCGGCGAGATCGCCACGCTGGGGCCGCCGGCGACTGCTGCGGCGGGCTCCGAAGCGGCCAAGGCCGAGGGCACCGCCGACCGCTTGAAGCGCTGGGCGGCGAACTTGGACGTGCGCAGGTATGTGGCGGAAGTGGGTGCCTCGGTCGAGCAGGCGGTCTCGCATGTGATCCGCCTGATCGTGGTTTTCCTGCTGCAAATGCTGGTGCTGCCGGTGGTGCTGCTTTGGTTGCTGTGGCAGTGCGCAAAGTTCGGGCTGCAGGTGGCCCTGCGCCGCTGAAGGCGGCAGTCATCACCGGTGGCTAAAGTGGGGCTTATGAACCGTTTGAGCACCTACCTGAGCCAGACCGTCGGCATCGAGCCGTGGTTGGCGTCGCTGATCGTGATCGCCCTGTTGACCTTGGTCGTCAACCAGATCGCGCTGTTGCTGCTGCGCAAGGCCCGTGCCCTCACCGACCGCACCCGCACCGTGTGGGACGACGCGCTGGTGCAAACCGCCAGCAAGCCGATCGTCGCGGTGGTCTGGCTGGCCGGCATCGGCTACATGCTGCGCGTGCTGCAGGCCCAGATCGAACAGCCCTTCCTGGACGAAGCGCTGGCGCTGCGCGATGTGCTGCTGATCGTCTGCGGCGCCTGGTTCCTGCTGCGCTTTGCCGGCAAGTTCGGCCGCAACGTCGGCGATGCGCGCACGGAACGCGGCGAAGAGGTCGACCGCACCACGGTCGACGCGCTGGTCAAGCTGGCACGGCTGGTGGTGGTGATCCTGGCACTGCTGACCGCTGCGCAAACCCTGGGCTTCAAGATCACCGGGCTGCTGGCGCTCGGCGGAGTCGGCGGCATCGCGGTGGGTTTTGCGGCCAAGGACTTGCTGGCCAATTTCTTCGGCGGGCTTGCGATCTATCTGGACCGACCTTTCAGCGTGGGCGAGTGGATCCGCTCGCCCGACACGGCGATCGAAGGCACGGTGGAATACATCAGCTGGCGCCACACCCGCGTGCGGGCTTTCAACAAGAACCCGATCTATGTGCCGAACTCGCTGTTCTCGAGCATCGTGGTGGAGAACCCG
>JBBSPW010000132.1:0-9912 GCA_038258365.1 Burkholderiales bacterium
CTGCTGTTCAACAACGCCGGTGTTTCGCTGCCGGTCTATACCCCCGACGAGCTGCCGGCAGCCGAGTGGAAGCGCGCGGTCGACATCAACCTGAACGGTGCGTTCTACTGTTTGCACCATGCCTTCAGGGTCATGCGAGCCCAGCAGCCGATGGGCGGGCGGATCGTCAACAACGGCTCGATCTCGGCGCATGCGCCGCGACCCGGCTCGATCGCCTACACCGCCACCAAGCACGCCGTTTCCGGCTTGACCCGCGCTGCCGCACTCGACGGCCGCGCCTTCGACATCGCGGTCGGCCAGATCGACATCGGCAATGTCGCCAGCAGCATGACCGAACGGATGACCAAGGGCGTGCCGCAAGCCGACGGCAGCATCAAGCCCGAAGCACGGATGGAGCTGCAGTCGGTGGTCGACACCTTCATGACGATGGCTAGGCTGCCGGCCGGTGCCAACATCCTCTTCGTCACCGTGATGGCCACCAAGATGCCTTTCGTTGGCAGGGGCTGAACAGCGTTCAAAACGGAGAGACACGATGCCCATGGCCTGCCTGATCCACGGCAAGCTCGACCTGCGCTTGCAGCCCGAGACACCGCCCGAACTCGGTCCCACCGATGTGCTGCTGCGCCTGGGCGCAGGCGGCATATGCGGTTCTGACCTGCACTACTACCAGCATGGCAGGGTGGGCGCCTTCGAGGTGCGTGAGCCTCTGGTGCCGGGGCACGAAGCCTCGGGCGTGGTACGCGCCATCGGCGTCGCGGTGACCCGTGTGAAGCTCGGCGACAAGGTGGCGATCAATCCGTCGCACCCTTGCGGGGTTTGCGACTACTGCAGCGCCGGCCGTGGCAACCTCTGCCGGCGCATGTTCTTCCTCGGCAGCGCCAGTGTGTTCCCGCATGCGCAGGGGATGTTCCGCGAAGCCTTCGTGATGGGCGAGCGGCAGTTGACGACCATCGATGAGCCGCACATCAGCCTGGGCGAGATCGCTTGCGCCGAGCCACTGTCGATCGGCTTGCATGGCATCCACCGCGCCGGGCCGGTGGTCGGTGAAACGGTGCTCGTGACCGGCGGCGGCACGATCGGCTGCATGACCGTGATGGCCGCGCGGATGGCGGGCGCGGCCCATGTGATCTGCTGCGACATCAATGACCGCGCGCTGGAGATGGCGCGCACGGTGGGAGCCGACCGCACCATCCGCACCGACCAGATCAAACCCGATCAGGTGGCAGCCATGCTCGCGGATCTGGCCGATGTCTGCATCGAAGCCGCCGGCAGCGCGGCGGCACTCGGCACCTGCCTCGCCGCGGTCAAACGCGGCGGACGCATCGTGCAGGTGGGGACGATGCCGCCAGAAGTTCCGTTCCCGGCGAACCAGTTGATGGTGCGCGAGCTGGATTACCGCGGCGCTTTCCGAGCTCACCAGGAATTCGACTGGGCGGTGCAGGCGATCCGCAGCCGAAGGGTCGATGTGCGGCCGTTGATCAGCGCGCAGATTCCGTTGTCGCGCTCACTCGAAGCCTTCGAGCTGGCGCTGGACCGCAGCAAGACCACCAAGGTGCAGGTGGTGCCCGACGAGGAAAACGCAGCGGCCTGAGCATGGGGATGGCCGGTGCCCGCCTAAAGGTCGGGCCAGAGCCGCCGATACCTCGTTGACGACGCCTCGCACGGTGCGCCCGTGCGGCGGCACCGTCAACACCCATGCCACCCCTTGCTTCCCCGCAGCCCGGCGCACGACTGCCCGATGGCGATCCAACCGACGTCCCTGCAGGCGCGGTCGCCACAGTCGTCCCACCGGCGTTCGCCCCGCCCCCACGCCGCCGGCTTGCGGCGCTCAGCGCGATCGGCGCGTTGATGGTGGCCTTGCCGATGGTGCAGGTGCTGCGCTACCAGACCGACGAGCTGGACGCCTTGCGCCTGGAGCAAGCCGGACTCGACCCGATGACCCGAGCGGTCGAGGTCCAGGCCGGGGTCATCGACCACCGCGATCTGGCAGCGCAGGTGCTGCGCGGCCGCGCGGAGTCCGAGCCGCAACGTTTGCTGCAGCAGCGGCTGGTCGACAGCCGCGTCGCGGCCCTGGCTGCAGACTTGGCCGGCAACCTCTGGCCGCGTGCGCGCAGCGAATCGGATGCCCTGCGCGGCGACTGGCTCAAGCTGGTGCTGGCATGGAACGCCCACCGCATCGATGCCGCGGGCAGCGACCTGGCGCACCGACTGCTGGTCGAGCAAAGCCTGCAGGTCATCGACCACCTGGGCAACGCCGGCATCGGCGTGGGCACCATCGGACTCCGGGCCAGCCTGGACCCTGGCGCCAGTGCCGACGCGCCGCGTCCGATGCGGTCGGCCGAACTTCTGCAGCGGTTCGCAGGTCTCAAAGCCGCTCGCGCCGACCAGATGGCAGCCCAGGTTGGCAGCCTGCAGCGACAGCGCAGCTTGCTGTCAGGGGCGCTGGTGCTGTTGGTTGCTGCTGCGGGCTGGCTGGTGTGGCAGCTGGCCCGCAGGCAAACGTCAGACGAAGCCGCGCCACCGTCGACAGCCTCTGCGGGCGCGGTGCAGATCCGTCGCAGCCGCAAACACGCAGCCGCCGAATCCGATGCGGCAGCGCGGGACACCTTGCAGCGCATGCGCCGCCTGGCGCCGGTCAGCGGACCGCCGGCCCCATCCCCCAGCACCCTGCCGCCACAGGATCGATGATCCTGACTCGACGAGACCGCCGACCGACCCTACTCCCGATCGCCGGGCATCCACAGCGGGCTTGCAGCGCTGCCGCGCGGCAGCTGACTGGCCCGCGGTGACACCGCCTCGCGGCTGCTGCGCCCTGCCCTTGCCAGATAGCTGTACAGCACCGGCACCACCACCAGGGTCAGCAAAGTCGATGTAATCACGCCGCCGATGATGGCGCGGCCCATCGGCGCCTGGATCTCGCCGCCGTCGTTCAAGGCCAGCGCCAGCGGCAACATGCCGAAGACCATCGCCATCGTGGTCATCACGATCGGCCGCAGCCGCGTCATGCCGGCCTGCAGAAGCGCATCCGGCACGCTGGCGCCACGCTTGCGTTCCTGGTTCGCAAAGTCCACCAAAAGGATCGCGTTCTTGGTCACGAGGCCCATCAGCATCACCAGTCCGATCATGCTGAACACATTCAACGTGCTGTTCCAGAACAGCAAGGCCAGCATCACTCCGATCAATGCCAGCGGCAGGCTCGCCATGATGGCCAGCGGCTGCAGGAAGCTGCCGAACTGGCTCGCCAGCACGATGTAGATGAAGATCACCGCCAGCCCCATCGCGCCGATCAAGCCGCCGAAGGCTTCACTCTGCTGTTGCAGCTGGCCACCGACGTCGAAGCGGGTGCCGGGCGGCAAAACGGTCTTCTTGATCAGCGCCTGCACATCGTCGCCGACCTCGCCCACGCTGCGGTCCTTGACCCCCGCAAACACCGCCTCGCGACGCTGCAGGTTCTGGCGCCGGATGATCTCGGGATTGAAGACCGTCTCGATCGTGGCCACGCTCTCCAGCGCGATCGGCGTGCCGTTGGCGGCGAAGGCCACGGGCAGCCCGAGCAACTGCTCGACACGCTCGCGTGCGGACTCGTTCAAACGCAGCACCACATCGACCTGCTTGCCATCGGGCGTGGTCCAGGTGGTGGCGGCTTCGCCGTTGACATAGGCCCGCAGGCTGCTGGCCAACTCCGGTGCGGTGATGCCCAATTCGCGCACGGCACCCGGCTTCAGTCGCACCGCGTAGGCCGGCAAGCCGGGCTTGGCCGACGACTCGGCATCGACCACACCCTTGATCTTGGCCACCTCTTTCGCAAAGTCGTTCGCCACCCGCGCCAGCACCACCGGGTCGTTGCCCAGGATCGCGATGTAGACCGGGCGGTTGAAGCCCAGGCTGGCATCGGTGCCGGGGATCTTGGCGATCTGATCGCGAATCGCGTTTTCGACCTGCTTCTGGCTGCGCTTGCGAAGCTTCTTGTCCTTCAGCGTGATGTCGAGCCAGGCCTTGTTGCGCTGCCCCGCGCCGCCGATGCGGGTCGAGATGTTCTCGATCTCGGGCATCTCGCGGATGATGGCTTCGATCTGCCGCACCTTGGCGTCGCTGCGTTCCAGGCTCGAGCCCACCGGCATCTG
Source organism: Burkholderiales bacterium (assembly GCA_038258365.1). Taxonomy (GTDB): domain Bacteria; phylum Pseudomonadota; class Gammaproteobacteria; order Burkholderiales; family Burkholderiaceae_C; genus Rubrivivax. Next base: position 4,125 of record JBBSPW010000132.1, read on the forward strand.
CAGCGACAGTTGGGTATAGCCCTGGTCGGTCTCCGGCACGAATTCGCTGCCCACGAGGGGTGTCAACCCCAGCGCGATCACGAAGCTCAGGATGCCGGCGCCCACCACCACGCCGCGCGGCGTGATCGTGGCACTGCGCCAGCGCCGCTGGCTCGTCGTGTCGCAGCTGTTGTCGGACGAGAAACCCCGCGCCCAGACAGGAACCCACACCCGCCAACGCCGCGCCGAGAAGATCCAGTGGATGGTGCGCTCGTAGACGCGGTGCAGCCCATCCATCGCCTTGTCGGTGCCGCGGATCGCATGGCCGATGCCCCAGATGCGCTTCAGATGCGCCGATGGGGGGTCGTGCCACACCGCCGACAGCATCGGGTCGAGCGTGAAGCTGACGAACAGGCTCACCAACACCGCCACCACCACCGTGACACCGAAGGGAAAGAAGAACTTGCCAATGATTCCGCCCATGAAGGCCACCGGCGCAAACACCGCCACGATCGCGAAGGTGGTGGCCATCACCGCCAGACCGATCTCGTCGGTGCCGTCGCGCGCCGCCTGGTGGTGCGACTTGCCCATGTGCACATGGCGAACGATGTTCTCTCGTACCACGATCGCATCGTCGATGAGCAGGCCGATGCACAGGCTCAGCGCCATCATCGTCATGAAATTCAAGGTGAAGCCGAAAGCGTAGACCGCGATGAAGCTGCTGATGACCGCGATCGGCAAGGTCAGCCCGGTGATGATGGTGCTGCGCCAGCTGTGCAGGAACAAGAACACGATCGCGATCGTCAGCAGCGCGCCTTCGATCAGGGTGTGCTGCAACCCGGTCAACGAGCCCTTGACCCAGTCGCTGCTGGCATAGATCAGGCGCAGTTCCACATCGGGCGGCAGCTGCTTTCTGATCTCTTCCATCGCAGCCTTGACCGCATCGCCTGCGGCAACGATGTTGGCGTCCTGCTGCTTGTAGACATTGATCGACAGCGCTGGTTGACCGTTGATGCGGGCGGCCGACTCGGCTTCTTTCTCACGCTCCACCAGGGTGCCGAGATCCGACAGCAGCAACGGCAGGCCATTGCGCCGGGCCACCACCACGTTGGCGAACTCCCGCGGGTCGCGGATGCGGCCCTCGACCCGCAACAAGGTGTCCTGCGTGCCGTCGGTCAACAGCCCCACCGGCTGGTCGGCATTGGCTTCGCGCAGCGCGGTGGCGATCTGCGCCGGGGTCACCGCATAGGTTTGCAGCCGCACCGGGTCGAGGTCGATGCGCACCTCGCGGTCGCGCAAGCCGTTGATCTCGATGCGCGCCACGCCACCGACGCGCTGCAGTCGCTTCTCGACCAACTGGTCGGCAAGGATCGACAGTTCTCGTGTGCTGCGGGTGGGCGAGAGCAGCGCCATGCTCACCAGCGGCTGGTTGTTGTCGTTGTCCCAGCGCGCCACGGTGGGCGAGCGCACGTCGCGCGGAAAGCCGCTCTGAACCGCCGCGATGCGATCGCGGATGTCCTGCATGGCGCGGTTCATGTCGGTGTCCAGACCGAACTCGATGCTCATGTCGCCGCGCCCTTCCAGGCTGCGGGCGGTGATGCGCTTGATGCCGGCGATGGTGTTGACCGAATCCTCGATCGGCTTGATGACCTCGCGCTCGACCGCTTCGGCACTCGCGCCGGGGTAGCGAACCTCCATCCAGGCACCCGGCGGCGACACGTCCGGCATCTGCTCGACACCGAGCTTGGCATACGAGAACAGGCCGAGCACGCACAGCGCCACCATCACCATCGCAGCGAAGACGGGGTTGTTGATCGAAACGCGGGTCATCCACATGGCGTGGCCTCCTGCTGCGGCGTGGCGGGTGCGGCGGGTGCCGGGTTGCGGCCGCAGATCACCGCACCACCTCTGCATCGCCAACCCCGGCCGCGATCGACCCGGAGGCCGCGCCCCTGGTGGCAAGCGCGGACGCCAGGGCCGAGGGCTTCGCGGCACCGCCGCTGGCCTTGACCATCGCCTTGGCACCTTCGCGCAGGTTGTCGAATCGGCTGACCAGCACCTGGCTGCCGGGCTGCACGCCGGTCAGGATCTCGACCCGGCCCTCTTGTGCATCGGCACGGCCGAGCGTGACCGCGCGGCGCGCCAGCACGCCCCTTTCGATCAGCCACACATGGTCCTGCCCGGCGGTGCTGCCGACCGCGCTCTTCGGCAAGGTCAGACGCTCGGTGGGGTCGGCAAGCGTCACCGCCGCCACCGCGTATTGGCCCGCGCGCAAACGCTCGTCGCGGTTCGCCAGCGCAATCGTGACCCCGATCGAGCGCGTGCCGGGCTCGGCTGCCGGGGCGATGCGCGCGATCTCGCCTTGCACCGGCTCGTTCACGCCTTCGACCCGCACCTGCACCGGCATTCCGGCTTCGAGGCGCGCCACGTCGTGCGTGCCGACGGTACCGGCCAGCTCCAACTGGCGAATGTCGACGATCGTCAGCACGGGCTGTTCGGGGCTCAGTTTTTCGCCGGGCAGCACATGGCGCTTGGCGACGATGCCGGCGATCGGCGCCACCAGCGTGGCGTCGCGCACCGCCACGCGGGTGGTGGCCAGCGAGGCTTGCGCGGCGGCCAGATTGGCGCGCGCGGTGTCGAGCGTCGACTGCGAGTTCTGCAGCGCGATCGGCGAGATGAACTGCTGCGTCGCGAGCCGCTGGTTGCTGTCATGCAGGCGCTGGGCCTGCACCAGCGAGGCCTGCGCCGAAGCCAGCAGCGCATTGCGCTCGGCCACCCGGCTGCCGAACTCGGCCATCTCGATGCGGCCCAGCGTTTGTCCCGCGTTGACGCGGCTGCCTTCGGTGACATTCAGGTTCAGGAGCGTGCCCGCGGTCTTGGCGCGCAGCATCGCGGTTTGGGGTGCCACCAGCGGCCCCGAGAAGGCGATCCGCTCGGGCATGCGTGCGAGGGTCGGGTTGACCACTTCTCGGGCAGCGAATTCCAGGGTCGGCTCGGGCTTCTTGCCGTCTTTGCCGAGCTTGCCGGCATCGGCCATCGCAGCACCGCTGCCAAAGGCACCGCGGGTCCAGGCGGTCGCCACGCCCACCGCCACCAGCACCACCACCACCGTTGCACCCAGCATCAGCCGGCGCTTGTTTTTGGCCATCGTCTCCCCCGCAGCTTGAGCCTGCCGGACCTGCCCGGTCCGTCGCAGCCCCGAAGTGTAGGAAGCGTGTGCGACACGTCCACCCCCAAACGGATGAAGTGCAGGCACCCGGCGACGAACTGCAGGCGCGGGCGATGGGCGCCGGTCCGGACGGCTTAGACCGTGTCGGCGGGCTCGGACTCGCGCTCAGACTCGGTCGTGGTCGCAGCTTCGGCTGGGGTGGCGGTCGCGGTCGGGTCCATCGCAGCGACCACGCCCTCGTGCAGCACAGCGCGCTCACCCGCGCCCTGCAGCCACAGGGTCAGCACAGGCGCCGCCAATGGCCGGCACCAGGCATGGCCCTGCCCGGCGTCACAACCGAGCGCAGCCATCAAACGCGCTTCTTCCGCACTCTCGATGCCTTCGGCTGTGACCTGCAAGCCGCGCCGCCGTGCCAGGTTGACGATCGCTTCGACCAGCACCTGCTGCGACTCGCTGCCGACGCTGCGGTGCACGAAGCTGCGGTCGATCTTGACCCCGTCGACCGGTGTCTGCTGCAGGCGCGCCAGGCTCTCGCCGTCGCGGCCGAAGTCGTCCAGCACCAGCTGCAATCCCGCATCGCGCAGCGGCTCCAGGTCGAGCGCCGCCACATCGGCCAGCGCGGCGTCGCCGACTTCGATCTGCAGTTGCGCAGCGCTCATGCCGCTGGCCGACAGGATCGAAGCGATCGATGCCGCCAACCCGTCGCGAGACAGCTGTCGCGCCGACAGGTTGACCGCCAGCCGCGCGGGCGCCGCTGTGTCCAGCTCGCGCTGCCAGCGCATGAACTGCGTGCAAGCCTGGCGCAGCAAGCCTTCGCCCATGGCGTCGAGCAAACCGCCGCTTTCGGCTGCATCGATGAAGTCCAGCGCTGGCAACAAGCCCCGCTGCGGATGCTGCCAACACAGCAGCGCTTCCACGGCCAGCACCTGGGCGTTGGCCTGCAACGACAGGATCGGCTGATAGACCAGCATCAGCTCACCGTCTTCGCGCGCCCGCTGCAACTCGCTCAGCAGCGCTTGTTGGCGCACCACGCGTGCGGCACTGGAATCGTCGTGCAGGCGCCACTGCAAGGCACCGGCCTGCTGGGCATCGTGCAAGGCCAGGTCGGCTTGTCTCAACACATCGGCTGCTGTCAACACCGACGCCGCGTGGCGGCAGATGGCCGCGCCGACATGGACATTGAGGGTGGTGCCCAGGTCAGGCACTTCCAACGCGATCGCTGCCGAATCCATGGTGGGCACATCGCCCGCGCTCCAGGGTGCGGCCAACTCCAGCAACAGCCGTTCGGCGATGGCCCGCATGGCCACCGCGTCGCCCACGCCGTCCAGCATCAAGGCGAAGGCGTCGCCACCGCTGCGCGCTGCCAGGTCTTCGTCTTCGGCACCGCAAGCCAGGGTGTCGCCGGGCCGCAGCAACTGCCGCAGGCGCGCAGCGGTCAGCCGCAAGACCGCCGACCGGTCCGGGTGGCCGGGTGGCACATCGGTGGGCATGGCGATCTGCACGCACACCACCGCGAAGCAGTAGCCCGGATGGCGGCGCAGGTGCGCCAAAGCGCGGTCGATGCGGCCGAACATCCAGGCCCGGGTCGGCAGCTCCGTGCCCTGCCTTGCCGATGTACAGGCTGACGCATCAGTGTCAGGTGCTGTATCTGCGGTCGCTGCGCTGCCGCTCTCGCCGCGGTCGCAGCCCGCGCCGGTCCTGGTCTGACCCAGGGCTTCCAGTCGTGCCAGCAAGCGCTGCTGCTCGGTGATGTCGACGAAACAACTCACGACACCCAGCAAACGCCCTTGCGGATCGGTTTGCGCTTCGGTGCGCCAGCGCAGCCAGTGATGGTCACCAGCCGGTGTCTGCACCGTCAGCGTGACCGCTGGCGCCGCCGTGGCGGTGGCCAGGGTGTGGCCCACCGGGTGCTGATCGTTGCCCAGCGGTTCTCCATCGGCAGTCAGCGCTTGCCAGCGCGGGTCGGCCGGGTCGCGTTGCTGCAGGGCCAGTGCCGATTCGCCCAGCAGGCGCTCAGCCACCGGGTTGGCATCGACGATGCGGCCGTGGGTGTCGTGCACCAGCACGCCGACGGGCAATGCCGCCCACAACGCCCGCAGTTTGGCTTGCTGGTGCATGCGCGCGCTGTGGTCGATGCAGACCCGCACGAAGCCCCCGCCCTGCCCGCCCGCGCGTGGCAGCGGCCGCAGCTCGATCGCCAGCCACAACTCGCGGCCGTCGCGGCTTTGCACACGCAGCTCTTCGGCAGAATCCGACGCTGGCTGCGGGTCGGCAGCGCCCGCCCGGGCGCGAGGGTCTGACCCGCGCGGCAAGCCGCTGCCCGAGAGCACTTGCTCGGCATCCTGGCCCTGCAGCAGCGCGAGCGGCCAACCCATGGCGCTGCAGAAAGCGTCGTTGGCCCAGACCACGCGGTCGTGCCGGTCGCTGATCAGGGTCAGGGCCAGTGCATGCTCAGCCACGAGCGACAGCCGGTCGATGCTGCGCTGGTGTTTGACGTTGCGGGTATGCAGGCGCGCTTCTGCCGCTGCGGTGGTTCGCAGTGCATCGGCCAGCCGTTCCTCGGCAGAGCCCAGTGCTCCTGCCGACGCCGCCGCCGCGCGGCGCTGCAATTGCCAGGCTGCCAGACCCATCAGCATCGAA